>ONXS01000050.1 GCA_900321855.1 uncultured Eubacteriales bacterium
GGTGTTATGGTTGCAAATGCAGCAGTTTCACTTGGAATGGATGTATACGGATATGACCCATATTTATCAGTAAATGCAGCATGGAACTTATCTAGAAGTGTAAACCATGTAAATACTCCAGAAGAGATTTACAAGACATGTGATTACATCACAATTCATGTTCCAGCATTAGACAGCACAAAGGGTATGATTGGCAAAGATGCTCTTGATATGATGAAAGACGGTGTTGTTGTTCTCAACTATGCAAGAGATGTATTAGTTGATGAAGATGCAATGGCAGAGGCTTTAAAATCAGGTAAAGTAAAGAGATATATGTCAGATTTTCCTAACCAGAAATCAATTCATATGGAAGGTGCGATTGTAACACCTCATATCGGAGCTTCTACAGAGGAATCAGAAGATAACTGTGCAATTATGGCAGTCAATGAAATCAGCGATTTCATCGAGAATGGTAATATCAAGAACTCTGTAAACTATCCTGCTTGTGATATGGGAGTTTGTGACAAAGAAGGAAGAGTTACAATCTGTCACAAGAATATTCCAAACATGATTAGCCAGTTTACATCAGCAATTGCATCTAAGAATGTAAATATCTCAGATATGACAAATAAGAGCAGAGGCGAGTATGCTTACACAATGCTTGACTTAGATGGAAAGACAACAGAAGATGTAGTATCAGCACTTGAGTCAATTGACGGTGTTATTAAAGTAAGAGTAATCAAATAGAGTATTTTGTCAGGAATACTCACAGAACTTGTGAGTTTAGGATAGAACCTTAGTAGAATAAAAGACTTATGTGATTTGCATAAGTCTTTTGTTCTATATAGAAAAAAAGATGCAAATTACATAATTAACGAGAAAAAGGAGAATACAAATGGCAGATATTAAACCATTTTATTGTGTAAAACCAACCAAAGAATTAGCAGATAAGGTGGCAGCATTGCCTTATGATGTATACAACAGAGAAGAGGCATGCGAGGCAGTCAAAGGTAAGCCATATACATTTTTAAGAATTGACAGAGCGGAGACAAATTTTGATGAATCCGTAAGTACCTATGATGACTGCGTATATGCGAAAGCAAAAGAACTGTTAGATAAGATGATTGCAGATGGTGTGTATGAAAAATCAGACAGAGAATTATACTATGTATATGAACTCACAATGGATGGAAGAGTTCAGACGGGTATTGTTGCATGTTCAAGTATTGATGATTATTTGAACAATGTAATCAAAAAACACGAAAATACAAGAGAAGAAAAAGAAATTGACCGAATCAGACATGTGGATACCTGTAATGCACAGACAGGACCAATTTTTCTTGCATACAGGGAGAATCGAGTAATCGCTGATATTATTGCAAAGGTAAAAGACGGGGAGGCAATTTTTGATTTCACATCAGAAGATGGCATCAGACACAGAGGATTTGTGATTGAAAACAATGAAGATATTGAGACAATCCGAGATGAATTTGCAAAGACAAATGAAATCTATATCGCAGATGGTCACCACAGAGCTGCATCTGCAGTAAAAGTGGGATTAAAGAGAAGAGCAGAGCATCCTGATTATGACGGAACAGAGGAATTTAATTATTTCTTATCTGTTTTATTTCAGGAACAGGAACTGATGATTTTGCCATACAATCGTGTGGTAAAAGATTTGAATGGACTCTCTAAAGAAGAATATTTTGAGAAAATTTCTGAGAGATTTGATGTGTCAGAGGTAGAGGGGGCACAGTATCCTGAAAAGCCAGAGTCAGTGACAATGTATCTGGAGAATAAATGGTATTTATTAAAGGTAAAGAGTGAATATCTCTCAGAGGATGCAGTAGAGGGACTTGATGTGTCACTGTTGCAGAACAATCTTTTATTTCCTGTATTAGGCATTGAAGACCCAAGAACAGACAATCGAATTGATTTTATCGGCGGAATCAGAGGACTTGGTGAATTAGAGAGAAGATGTAAGGAAGATATGACGGTTGCATTTGCCATGTATCCAACATCTATTTCACAGCTTTTTGATGTTGCAGATGCGAAAAAATTGATGCCGCCAAAATCGACATGGTTTGAGCCAAAACTCAGAAGTGGATTATTTATTCATCAGTTATAAAAATCGCAAAAAGTTCACAGATTCGTACTTGATTTGTTATTGAAAATATAATACAATTACCTAGTTATAGTGTGATTTTTACAAGGTTGAGCATCATAACAAATATAAAGTAGAGGATAGAGAAAATGTATAGAGAGAATGATTTTGATGAAATGGACTTTCTAGATGACGAATCTGATTTAAAGTTTATTGACATCAATGATGATGAAGATGATTTTCGCGTCAATTTAGATGACGATATATTTGAGGATTATTCTGATGATGAGGACTCTTCAGAAAGTGAAGATTTCTCGGAGAGAGACATTACTTATTATGAAGACGAAGAACCATCAGGAAAAAATAAGAAATCAAAAAAGAATAAGAAAAAATCTCCGAACAGAACAGTCAACCGCATTATGGCTGGTATGGGAGTTGTCATTCTGGGATTTACCGTATTCTACGGATTTGTTGCATGGGGATTTTTGCACAAAGACAAAGATACAGCAACAGATGATACCAATAATGAGAAAAAAGTAGTTGTACAGGAAGATGGCAAATTTATCAGTCCATATTCGGACGAGAATATTTCAGAAGATGTAAAGACATTGTTAAATGGAGTGACATTAAATCCAACTTTGACAAACTTTACAGAATTGGATGACCGCGCTAAAAAAATCCTAGAAAATACAGTAGATACAAGCAAATCGAATTATGAGAATCTGAGAAATATATATGATTATCTGATGTATAATTTCAAGATTTTGGAAACAACTTATGTAGATGATGATGCAGTGTACAATACAGTCAATAATGTAAACTATGTTGCGACACTCGATATGAAGATTATTTACCGAGCAAATAGGGCATTGGAGAGTAATCAGGGTTCAGCAGATGATTTTGCATGTTCCTTTGCAGTTCTTGCAAGACAGTTGGGATATGATGCGTACTATATTGACGGTGCGATTCTAAATGATGCAGGACTGTCACAGTCACATGGCTATGCAGTGGTTATTATTGATGGAACAAAATATATTTTTGATGCGGAATATGATAGTAAATTGCTGAATACAGATTCAGAAAACGAGACAGAAAATACAGAAGAGACAACTGTTTTGGTATATGAAGAGACAACTGGTGTGACATCAACCAATATCGTGACAGAAGAAGGAACAACTGTGCCAGAGATGCCGGAGACTGGTGTACAGACAAAAGTTCTCAAAAATACTGTTCCACAGTATTTTGCATTTTGTAAAACATTTGCAGAAGTTGAAAGCGTATATACAAAAGCGGATGTTGAGAAGTCATTGGAAAACTTTGGAAAATTTGAGACACTTGGAGAGTTTTCTTTTGATGTAAGCATTACAAGTTCTGGCGGAAATGCTTATGGTTCTGTGAAATATGTTCCGGGATATAGCGAGGAAGGAAATTCGACAGCAGCGGATGGAGACATTACAGTTGATATAGGAACAACCATTCGATTAAAAGGTGTTGTAACAGGAAGTAATAAGAATACATGGAAACTTGTTATCAAACAGTTTGATGAGGATATGGATGAAATCAGAGAAGTGACCGTCTATAACGACACAGATAATCTGACAGAGAACACTCTTTCCGTTACTCCAAGTCGTGCCGGATATTCAAGAATTATCTATATGGTAACCGATGAAAATGGAAGAACATGTACGGTTACAAAACAGGTCAGAGTTTTGGGAGATGAACCGGAAGAGTATACAACAAAGGCAAAATATGAGCCAGAATCAACAACAAGATATTATGAAACAGAGACAACAGAGAGAGAGACACAGGAACCAGAGACAACCGAGAGAGAGACAGAAGAGCCTGTGACAACAGAACCGGAGACAGAAGAGCCATCAGAGGAGCCAACTACAGAACCAGTAGAAGAGCCATCTGAACCTGTGGCAGAGCCAGACACAGAGCCGGTATCGGAGTAAAAGGCAGAATTTTTGTTGTGAGGAAATAGATGACAGACCAGTTTTTACGACTGGTCTGTTTACAATTAGAAAGAAATACACGGAGGAAAAGAGATGATTTTAAACGTAACCAATTTAAGTCATGGATTTGGAGACAGAGCAATTTTTAACAACGTTTCCTTTCGATTGTTAAAAGGAGAGCATATTGGATTAGTCGGTGCCAATGGAGAGGGAAAATCCACATTTATGAATATTATCACTGGAAAATTGCAGCCGGATGAGGGAAATATTGAGTGGAATAAAAATGTGAGAGTTGGCTATCTTGACCAGCATGCAGTACTGCAGCAGGGAATGACAATTGAAGATGTGCTGAAATCCGCATTTTCATATTTGTTTGAGATGGAACAGCACATGAATGAGATTTGTGATAAACTTGGAGATGCGTCAATTAGTGAAGATGAAATGAATCAGATGATGGAAGAATTAGGCACTATTCAGGAGACACTCACAAGCCATGATTTCTACATGATTGATGCAAAAGTAGAGGAAGTTGCGAGAGCACTTGGTCTGTTGGAGCTTTCGCTGGACCATGATGTTATGGATTTAAGTGGCGGACAGAGAACAAAAGTGCTGCTTGGAAAACTTTTATTAGAAAAGCCAGATATTCTGCTGCTCGATGAGCCTACAAACTATCTGGACGCAAATCATATTGAGTGGTTAAAGAGATATTTACAGGAATATGAGAACGCATTTATTTTAATTTCGCATGATATTCCATTCTTGAACAGTGTGATTAATATTATTTATCATATGGACAATCAGGAGTTGAACCGCTATGTGGGTGATTATGATAAATTTATGGAAGTTTACGAGATGAAGAAATCTCAGTTAGAGGCTGCATATAAGAGACAGCAGAAAGAAATTGATGATTTAAAAGATTTTGTGGCAAGGAATAAAGCGCGAGTTTCTACAAGAAATATGGCGATGTCAAGGCAGAAGAAACTGGATAAGATGGATGTCATTGAATTAAAGAGAGAAAATCCAAAGCCGGAATTTAATTTCCGAGAGGGAAGAGCAACAGGAAAAGTGATTTTTGAGACGGAAGATTTAGTTCTTGGTTATGATAAACATCCACTCTCAAAACCAATTAATCTCCGAATGGAGCGTGGAGAAAAGATTGCGGTAGTCGGAACAAACGGTATCGGTAAATCGACATTTTTAAAGAGTGTTCTTGGAATTATAGAGCCTGTGAGCGGCAATGCGAGACTTGGAGATTACCTTGAAATCGGATATTTTGAGCAGGAGGTAAAACCGGGAAATAATTCCTGCATTGAAGAAATATGGGAAGAATTTCCTGCATATACTCAGTACGAGGTGCGTTCTGCACTGGCAAAATGCGGACTCACAACCAAACATATTGAGAGCATGGTGCGTGTACTCAGCGGTGGAGAGCAGGCAAAAGTAAGACTTTGTAAACTGATAAACCGTGAGACAAATATTTTACTTCTTGACGAGCCAACCAACCACTTAGATGTAGATGCAAAAGAAGAATTAAAGAGAGCATTGAAAGCATATAAGGGAGCAATTTTGCTTGTGTGCCATGAGCCGGATTTTTATGAGGACATTGTGGATAAGGTATGGAATCTGGAAGAATATTCTACATTATCTGTGTAAAACACAGAAAATGTTCGGTGAAAAAAGATGGATTTATTGGAAAAATGTGAATTATGTCCCAGAAAATGTGGAATAAATAGATATAAAGAGACAGGGTTTTGTGGATTAAATGAAAAAATAAAAGTCGCAAGAGCAGCATTGCATTTTAGCGAAGAACCTTGTATCAGTGGGACATCTGGAAGTGGAACTATTTTTTTTAGTGGCTGCAATCTCAAATGTGAATTTTGTCAGAATTATGAGTTGTCTCATCAAAATTTTGGCAGAGAAATTACGGCTGAACAACTTGGAAAACTCATGTTATCTCTGCAGGCTCAGGGAGCAAATAATATAAATCTTGTAACAGGAGTGATGTATGTGCCACAAATCATGCAGGCACTGGATTTAGTTCAGGATAAGCTGCATATTCCGGTGGTGTACAACAGCGGGGGATATGAAAATCCGGAAATAATCAGAATGTTAAAGAAATATATTGATATTTATCTGGTAGATGTCAAATATTTTGACAGTGAGGCATCTGGAAAATATTCAAAAGCAGCAGATTATTTTGAGAATGTCTCCAAATGTATACCAGAGATGATTGCACAGACAGGAGTACCTGTATTTCAGGATGGAAAACATTTTGATGATGAGAGGGCACTTTTGCAGTCCGGAGTTATCATCAGACATCTGGTTATGCCGGGACTTAGAAAAGATTCTATGAAGATACTTGATTTTTTGCATGAAAATTTTTCGCCAGAGCAGTATATACTGAGTCTTATGAGCCAGTATACGCCGGATTATCATGCGATGGAGCACAAAGAAATTAACCGCAGAGTGATGTCGTTTGAATATGATACGCTTGTAAAGCTGGCATTAAAATATGGTATGAATCAGGCCTATATTCAAAGCAGGGAGAGTGCTGTGACCGATTACACACCTGCATTTGATTTTACCGGCCTTGAAGAAATATAAATTCAGAGAAAGGATGAAACAGTGATGGAGAGAAAGAATGTATGGAAAACATATGGAGAAGAGGAACTTGCAGAATTAGAGCAGGTCAACAGAGATTACAGAGAATTTCTTGATAAAGGAAAGACTGAGAGAGAATGTGTAAAAGGGTCCATTGCAATTGCAAAGGCAGCAGGATATGCAGACTTAAATGACGTAATTGTGCAGAAAAAGACATTGTCAGCAGGAGATAAGGTATATTTATCTTATATGGATAAATCGCTTGTATTATTTCATATAGGAACAAGACCTATTGAAGAGGGACTTAATATCTTAGGAGCACACATTGATTCACCACGTCTTGATATTAAGCAGAATCCTTTGTATGAGGATACAGAACTGGCGTACCTTGACACACATTATTACGGTGGAATTAAGAAATATCAGTGGGTTACAATTCCACTTGCCATTCACGGTGTTGTTGCAAAGACAGATGGAAGTCTTGTAAACATCGTAATTGGAGAGGATGAAAACGATCCGGTTGTATTTATATCAGACTTACTGATTCATCTTGCACAGACACAGCTTGAGAAAAAAGGCGCTAAAGTCGTGGAGGGTGAGGACTTAAATATTATTGTTGGAAATATTCCTCTCAAGAATGAAGAAAAGGGCGCTGTAAAGAAAAATATTTTAAAATTAATCAAAGAGAAATATGATATTGAGGAAGAAGATTTCCTCTCAGCAGAATTAGAGGTTGTACCGGCAGGACGTGCAAGAGAGGCAGGAATGGACAAATCTATGATTCTTGCGTACGGACAGGACGACAGAGTATGTGCATACACCTCGCTTGCAGCTATGGTATCAATGGAACAGGTAGAGAGAACAGCGTGTACACTTCTCGTAGACAAAGAAGAAATCGGAAGTGTTGGTGCAACTGGAATGAAATCAAAATTCTTTGAAAATACACTTGCAGAATTACTTGACAGAATGGGTGTTTACAGTGAACTTACGCTGAGACGTGTACTGGCAAATTCAAAAATGCTCTCATCTGATGTCAGTGCGGCTTATGATCCAACCTATTCATCTGTATTTGAAAAGAAAAATGCTGCCTATTTCTCAAAAGGAATTGTAATCAATAAATTCACAGGAAGCAGGGGAAAATCAAGTTCCAATGATGCAAATGCAGAATATCTTGGTGAAATCAGAAGAATTTTTGAGACACACAATGTTGCCTATCAGACAGCAGAACTTGGAAAAGTAGATCAGGGAGGCGGTGGAACCATCGCTTATATTATGGCTCTTTATGGAATGAATGTGATTGACAGCGGAGTGGCTGTATTAAATATGCACGCACCTCATGAGGCAGTCAGCAAAGCAGATGTATATGAGGCAAAAAAAGCATATGTCGCATTTATCTCTGAGTAAAAAACAGAATTTTGCCGACAACATCTGATGCAGACAGATGAATATCCTAACCAGAGCATTTTATCTTTATTTCGGTGGGAAATTCTCACACTGAGATAAAATAAAAGGGGAGTTTCGGATGAAACTCCCTTTAAATTTGTTCTAAAGACTTATTACATACTTTTTTTAAGACATAATTCACATCATTTAGTGAGAATATTTTATGTTCAATACAGTATCGAATCGCAAGGTCTGTATCAGAGGAATTTGTCAGGGCATAGTCTTCTGTTTTCAGAAGTGCTCTGGACTCTGCGATATTTAAATTCAGACCAAGACAGACGGCAAGTGCCTCCCACTTTTTGACGTTGCGTTTGTACTCAGAAGAAAATACTCGTGTCTCTAATTTGTACGATTTACAGATATTAGTCATCTTTTTCTTTTTTTGTGTGAGATAAAGAGTTGCAATCTCTCCAAAATTATCAGGATTGCCATGCTCTTCATACCATTTTTTACAGGATTCTCTTTGAGGGTCTGACTTTATTTTTAAAGAATTAAAAGCGTATCTGTCACTTCCGCGCTCTCTTACATAGTGAACCTGAATAAAAGAACGGGCTTCTTCACAATATGCCTCACATCGTCTGCTATATGTCTTTGGTGAAAAAATAGACAAAATAACCACCACTTTCTATAGATTTAATAGTCACAATGTATATAATACCATAAATTGGCTCTGAATGATAGAAAAAATGAAAAAAAATATAAAATTACTTTTCATTTATTTGATAATAAAGTAAAATAGATACTATTCGGATATAGCTGAACTGATTTAGAAAATGTCTGATAAAGTCAGCTGTAAAAGATAATGAAGCATTGATGATATAAGACAAGAAAGGAGAACATCAGAATATGTCAGTTAATCAGGATCACATTCGAAATTTTTGTATAATTGCACATATCGATCATGGCAAATCTACTCTTGCCGACAGAATTATTGAAAAGACAGGAACACTGACCAGCAGAGAGATGCAGGCACAGGTACTTGATAATATGGATTTGGAGAGAGAAAGAGGTATCACAATCAAATCTCAGGCAGTCCGTATTGTATATAAGGCAAATGATGGAGAGGAATATATATTTAATCTTATTGATACACCGGGACATGTAGATTTTAATTATGAGGTTTCAAGAAGTCTTGCAGCCTGTGACGGAGCAATTCTGGTCGTAGATGCAGCACAGGGCGTAGAGGCACAGACACTTGCAAATGTCTATATGGCATTAGACCATGACCTTGATGTGATGCCGGTTATCAATAAAATTGATTTGCCAAGTGCAGAACCGCAGAGAGTTATTGATGAAATAGAAGACGTCATTGGAATAGAAGCAGAAGATGCACCTTTAATTTCTGCAAAGAATGGAATCAACATTGAAGAAGTTCTTGAGCAGGTTGTGACAAAAATTCCGGCGCCAAAGGGAGACAGCAGCGCACCACTCAAGGCATTGATTTTTGACAGTATTTATGACTCTTACAAAGGTGTCATTGTATTTTTCAGAGTCATGGATGGAACAGTAAAGGCCGGAGATGTTGTAAAGATGATGGCGACCAATGCGACAGCAAATGTCGTAGAAGTTGGTTATTTTGGAGCAGGACAGTATATTCCATGTGATGAACTGAGTGCCGGTATGGTAGGGTATCTCACGGCAAGTATCAAAAATGTACAGGATACTCGTGTGGGCGACACAATCACAAGTGTGGAGCGACCATGTGACGAGGCACTTCCGGGATACAAAAAGGTAAATTCTATGGTTTATTGCGGACTCTATCCCGCAGATGGAGCAAAATATCCAGACTTGAGAGATGCACTTGAAAAATTACAGTTAAATGATGCGTCACTGAATTATGAGCCGGAGACATCGATTGCATTGGGATTTGGTTTCCGATGTGGATTTTTGGGATTACTTCATTTAGAGATTATTCAGGAGCGCTTGGAGAGAGAATACAATTTAGACCTTGTTACAACTGCTCCGGGTGTTATTTACAAAGTATATAAGACAAATGGGGAGATGATTGAACTCACAAATCCATCGAACCTTCCGGATGCCTCGTTGATTGACTATATGGAAGAGCCTATTGTAAAGGCAGAGATTATGGTGACAACGGAATTTATCGGCTCAATCATGGAACTGTGTCAGGAGCGAAGAGGCGAGTACATCGGAATGGAATATATTGAGGGTACGAGAGCACTCTTAAAATATAATCTTCCGCTCAATGAGATTATCTATGATTTCTTCGATGCCTTAAAATCACGTTCCAGAGGATATGCCTCATTTGATTATGAATTAAAAGGGTATCAGAAATCAAATCTTGTAAAACTTGATATTTTGATTAACCGAGAAGAGGTAGATGCACTTTCATTTATTGTTCATGCAGATACTGCCTATGAGCGTGGAAGAAAGATGTGTGAGAAGTTAAAAGAAGAAATTCCAAGACAACTGTTTGAAATTCCAATTCAGGCAGCAATTGGAAGTAAAGTCATTGCCAGAGAGACAGTCAAGGCAATGAGAAAAGACGTTCTTGCAAAGTGTTACGGTGGAGATATTTCACGTAAGAAAAAACTTCTTGAAAAACAGAAGGAAGGTAAGAAGAGGATGCGTCAGGTTGGTAATGTAGAGATTCCTCAGAAGGCATTTATGAGCGTTCTCAAACTTGATGATAACTAAAACCGATTGATTCAGGGAGACAGAGCATGACAGGAATTTATATTCATATACCATTTTGTGTAAAAAAATGTCTGTACTGCGATTTTGTTTCTGCCTGTGGAACACAGGAGGAGATGAGATTATATAAAGATGCACTGATTCAGGAGATTGCACAGACGGAAATTCCGGAAGAAATTGATTCGATTTTTATTGGAGGAGGAACGCCGTCTGTGATTCCTGTCTCTTATATAGAAGAAATCCTTCGGAATATTTATGCAAAATATTCAATATCTATGCAGGCAGAAATTAGCATAGAGGCAAATCCCGGAACACTTACAAAAGAAAAATTAGACATTTATCGAAAGAGCGGAGTGAACCGTATCAGCATTGGACTACAGACTGCAGATGATGAGGAACTGAAAAATCTCGGACGAATTTATCGGTATCAGGAATTTTCTGAGGCATATGAGATGGCAAGAGATGCAGGATTTCAGAATATTAACGTAGATTTAATGTCCGCAATTCCGGGGCAGAATATGAAGTCCTATCAGGAAACCATCGAGAAAGTTTTGCAGTTAAAACCAGAACATATTTCGGCGTATAGTCTGATTATTGAGGAGGGGACACCTTTTTATGAGTGGTATGGAGATGATACAATCTCGTCAGACCACCCGCGACTTCCGGATGAAGAGGAAGAACGTGAAATGTATTATTATACAAAAAAGGTTCTTGCAGAACATGGATATGAGAGATATGAAATTTCCAACTATGCAAGAAAAGGATATGAGTGCAGACACAATCTCAAATACTGGAGCAGAGAAAATTATTATGGATTTGGAGTCGCAGCAGCATCTCTTGTCAATCATCAGAGATATACCAATATCAGTGACAGGCAGAAATATATCACATGTTTAGGAGATGTCTCGCAAATAAGAGAAGAGATTTTGCCGCTCACAGAGCAGGATGAGATGGAAGAATATATGTTTTTGGGACTGCGCAAAATGTCTGGAGTATCAAAAACTAAATTTGAACAAATTTTTCATGTTTCCATCGGACAGGTATATGGAGATGTGATAGACAGACAGAAAAAGACGGGACTTTTAAAAGAGCAAAAAGACAGGCTGTTACTGACAGATAAAGGAATTGATGTCAGCAACATGGTGATGTCAGAATATCTACTTGAACGCAGATAAGCAATCCACCGACTCTAAGGCATAAAGACGCAGGCGGGAGTATCGGAGGATGCTTATGTCCGCTTTACTTATAGTCAGAAACATAAATAGTTTGACTGCTGACATCATAGCAAAAAATAACATTCATTTATTAAATATTAAAGGAGGAAAAAAATGGGAGACGTATACCATGAGCAGCTTATAAAGAGAAAGACAACAGTTATTGACATCCTCACAAGAATTTTATTTATTCTTTTGACCTTGTCAGCATTTTCAATTTCTTTTCTGGGGGCACAGACATTAATCGGAATTGCCTTTTTTGCATTATCTGTGGTGTTTGCATATCTCACAAGATATATGTTCCAGAGAACAAATGTGGAATATGAGTATAGCTTTTTAAGTGGCGAAATTCAGGTTGACCGAGTGTTTGGAAAAGCAAGAAGAAAACATTATATCAATTTTGATATGACAAAAGTGGAGGTTGTTGCACACGAAGAATCGGATCAGTTAGAACAGTTTGAGAGACAGAATTATAATTTCAAAGATGTGACATCATTAAATTCGGATGCAAGAATTTATGTTGCATTTGTGAGAGACGACAGTGGACTTACCAAAATTGCCTTTGAGCCAAACGATGAAATTTTAGAGGATATGAAAAATTATGCTCCAAGAAAAGTCTATATTGATGAAACAAAGAAGTTCACGGATAGGACATAAAAAAATTACAAAATGCTAACAAATTTCAAAGAGAAACAGAGTTGACATCTATGTTTAAATCTGTTAAAATTTATAAAATTTAAAATCATTCAGAGAAAAAACCGAAGTATTATACTTTGGTTTTGAATGATTTTAGCGATATTACACACACAATAACATCTATTAAGAGAAAGAGAGGATAATAAAATGGGACAGATTATTGGCGATGGAATTACATTTGATGATGTGTTATTAGTACCAGCATATTCAGAGGTTACACCTAACATGGTGGATTTATCGACATATCTTACAAAGTCAATCAAGCTTAATATTCCTATGATGAGTGCCGGAATGGACACAGTAACAGAATACAGAATGGCAATTGCTATGGCAAGACAGGGTGGAATCGGAATTATTCACAAGAATATGTCAATTGAAGCTCAGGCCGAGGAAGTAGACAAAGTAAAACGTTCAGAGAATGGTGTTATCACAGACCCATTTTATTTATCATGTGAGCATACATTAGAAGATGCCAACAACTTAATGGCAAAATTTAGAATTTCAGGTGTTCCTATCGTAGATGAGAATAAGAAATTAGTCGGAATTATCACAAACAGAGATTTAAAATTCGAGACAGATTTCTCTAAGAAGATTAAAGAGTCTATGACAACAGAGAATCTTGTCACAGCAAAAGAGGGAATTACTCTTGAAGAAGCAAAAGCAATCCTCGCAAGTGCAAGAAAAGAGAAACTTCCAATCGTTGATGAGAACTATGTATTAAAAGGACTTATCACAATTAAAGATATTGAGAAACAGATTAAATATCCTTTATCAGCAAAGGATGCACAGGGCAGACTTCTCTGTGGTGCAGCAGTTGGTATCACATCAAATGTTATGGACCGTATTGATGCATTAGTAAAAGCAAAAGTTGACGTTATCGTTGTTGACTCTGCACATGGACAGTCAAAGAACGTAATCGAGACAATCAAGATGATTAAAGCTGCATACCCAGATTTACAGGTAATCGCAGGTAACGTGGCAACTGCACAGGGAACAAGAGACTTAATCGAAGCTGGAGCAGATGCGGTTAAGGTTGGTATCGGACCAGGTTCTATCTGTACAACAAGAGTGGTAGCTGGTATCGGTGTACCTCAGGTAACAGCTATTATGGATGCTTATTCTGTAGCAAAAGAGTACGGAGTTCCAATTATCGCTGATGGCGGTATCAAGTTCTCAGGAGATATGACAAAGGCTATCGCAGCAGGTGGTAATGTATGTATGATGGGAAGTATGTTTGCCGGATGTGACGAGGCTCCTGGTGACTTCGAATTATTCCAGGGTAGAAAGTACAAAGTATACCGTGGTATGGGTTCTATCGCAGCTATGGAGAACGGAAGTAAAGACAGATACTTCCAGTCAAATGCAAAGAAACTTGTTCCAGAAGGTGTTGAAGGAAGAGTTGCATACAAAGGAACAGTTGAAGATACAGTATTCCAGCTTGTTGGTGGTTTAAGAGCAGGTATGGGTTACTGTGGAGCAAAGGATATTGAGACATTAAAAGAGACAGGTAAATTCGTTAAGATTTCTGCTGCATCTTTAAAAGAGAGTCATCCACATGATATTCATATCACAAAAGAAGCTCCTAACTACAGCGTAGACGCATAAGAGTTACATAACGAATACAATCAATTATAAAATTTCCCCAGTCTGGATGGACTGGGGATATATTGTTTTTGGACAATAGATAGTCTGAGAGAAATGGGGTGCGAATAACATTTATGGCAAATGAAATGACAAAAAAAGATATTAAAAAGATAGAAGAAGAGATTGAACACAGAAAATTAGTTGTTCGAAAAGAGGCACTAGAAGCAGTAAAAGAGGCAAGAGCTCAGGGCGATTTGAGTGAAAATTTTGAATATTATGCAGCAAAGAGAGATAAGAACCGCAACGAGAGTCGTATTCGTTATCTGGAGAGGCTGGTAAAAAATGCAAAAATTATCGAAGATGACAGAAAAGATG
>ONXS01000052.1 GCA_900321855.1 uncultured Eubacteriales bacterium
TAAAAATAAAAAAAGATAGCTAAATATTAGCTATAATACTCCTTTTGTAGAAGGAATCTGATCATGTTCCACTTTAATTGCCTCTTTTAGGGCTTTTGCAAATGCCTTAAAAATACACTCAATCATATGATGATTATTTCCTGACTCCAACATCTTGATATGTAAATTCATTCCAGCGGCATACGAAACTGCATAGAAAAATTCTTTAACCATCTCTGTGTCAAAATCGCCCACTCGATTTGTTGTAAACTCTGCATCAAACACAAGATAAGGTCTTCCGGACAAATCCAGAGAACACAGACAGAGACTCTCGTCCATAGGCAAAATCACACTTCCAAATCTCTTAATAGACTTCTTATCTCCGACAGCCTCTTTGATTGCTGTTCCGAGAACAATGCCACAATCCTCAATGGAATGATGACAGTCCACCTCAAGATCACCTTTTAAATCCACTTTTAAATCAAATAGTCCATGTCTTGCAAATCTATTTAAAAAAAAAAAAAAAAAACCAATGCCTGTGTTAATATCTGCCTTACCGGTTCCATCTATATCAAATTCCAGAGTAATGTCGGTTTCACCAGTCACTCTGGAGACTTTTGCATTTCTATTGTGTTCCATATAAAACTCCTTAATAATTAAATTTTCTATTTATCCTCAAATCTCACTGCAATAGAATTTGCATGAGCTGTCAAGTGCTCTGCTGTGGCAAATGCGACAATATCCTCATGAATTGGCTCTAATGCCTCTCTTGAGTAGTAAATGATACTTGATTTCTTCACAAAGTCATTGACGCTGAGTGCTGAGAAGAATTTTGCTGTTCCGTTTGTAGGGAGTACATGGTTTGGTCCTGCAAAATAATCTCCAAGTGGCTCTGAGCTGTATTCTCCGAGGAAAATTGCTCCTGCGTTGCGAATCTTTGTCATAGTCTCAAATGGGTTCTTTGTCACGATTTCTAAGTGCTCAGATGCAATCTCATTTGCCGCATCAATCGCATCATCCATGTTGTCTGCAACTAAGATATAGCCGTAGTTCTCAAGTGATTTTGAGATAATCTCACTTCTTGAGAGCACTTTTAAGAATCCATCTACTTCTTCTGAAACTTTTTCTGCAAGCTCTCTTGATGTTGTAATTAAAATTGCAGAGGCCATCTCGTCATGCTCTGCCTGTGATAACAAATCTGCTGCCACATATCTAGGTGTTGCTGTCTCATCAGCAAGAACTAAAATTTCACTAGGTCCTGCAATTGAATCAATGCTGACATTTCCGTATACTGCTTTCTTTGCAAGAGCAACGTAGATATTGCCAGGTCCTACAATCTTGTCAACCTTTGGAATTGACTCAGTTCCATAGGCAAGAGCTGCGATTGCCTGTGCTCCACCCACTTTATAAATCACGTCTGCACCAGCCTCTTTTGCTGCAACCAATGTCGCAGGATTTACTTTTCCCTCAGCATTTGGAGGAGTTGTCATAATAATCTCATCAACGCCTGCAACCTTAGCAGGAACTACATTCATAAGAACAGATGATGGATAAGCAGCTTTTCCACCCGGAACATAGACACCAACTCTCTGAAGAGCTGTCACCTTCTGTCCAAGAATTGTGCCCTGTGGTGTTGGGTCAAACCAACTGTTTTCTTTCTGTTTCTCATGGTAATCTCTGATATTTACAAGCGATTTTCTGATAATCTCCACAAGACCGGTCTTTTCAACCTCTGCATAAGCCTCTTTGATTTCTTCTTCTGTGACAACAATATTGTCTGCATTGATGTCAGCTTTGTCGAAATTCTTAGTATACTCAAAAACAGCCTCATCTCTTCTTGTCTTGACATCTTCTAAAATTTTCTTTACTCTGCCCTCAAACTCATCATAGCTGTTTGGACTTCTCTTTAATAAATTTTCCAGTATATTCTTCTTATTTTCTTCATCTAGTTTTACGATTCTCATTCTATATATCCACCTTTCTGCATTTATATAATTCGTTCATATTTCTATCTTGTCTCGATTTCGAATAAGCACTTCTCATTCCCTAAATCAACTAGGGAGCGAGTGGTATATAATATTACTTATAACACAGTCTTTAAATCATTGATTAATTTCATAATTCTCTCATTTTCCATCTTCATGCTCACCTGATTTACTACCATTCGAGCAGAGAGCGGACAGACTTCTTCAAGAACAGTCAGTCCGTTTTCACGGAGTGTAGAGCCAGTCTCCACAATATCCACGATAACCTCCGATAAGTTTACAATTGGAGCAAGCTCAACAGAACCATTTAATTTGATAATCTCAACGGTCTGATGTTTCTGATTATAGAAGTAATCCTTTGCAATATTTGGATATTTGCTTGCGACACGAATCATCTCATGGTGCTGTAAGAGTTCTCTCGCTGACTCCGGTCCGCAGACACACATTCTGCACTTTCCAAATCCAAGATCCATCACCTCGTAGAGATTTCTTCCCTCTTCGAGAATCGTGTCTTTGCCGACCACACCAATATCCGCTGCACCATATTCCACATAAGTAGGAACATCTCCGGCTTTTGCAAGGAAGAATTTTAACTTTAATTCTTCATTTACAAAAATCAGCTTTCTCGTGTCTTTATCTTTCATCTCTTCACAGGTAATACCAATCTGTTCGAGCAATTCCAATGATTTTTTTGCAAGTCGTCCCTTTGCAAGGGCAAATGTAAGGTATTTCATAATAACGTCCTCTCTATCTTTCACATATATATTCGTCCATAATTATCTATTACAAGTGAAACTCTACTGCCTCGCCATTTACGATTGTGACAAAGCTGCTTGCATGGTATCTCTTAGCATATTCCTTATACTCATCCATATCATGAACAGAGCGCTTGCGAACCATGATGATATTCTCTCCAGCGTCTCTGAGTTTCTTTGTGTAATTGATTGCCACTTCCCTGTCTGACTCAGAATAGAGAATAATCTTGCTCTTTGACTGGTCTGCAATTTCCAAATGTTGTCTTGACAGAGCCACCATAAGCCTGTCAAGATTGACTGCAAATCCAATCGCAGGTGCTTTCTTGCCAAACTGACTGAGCAGGTTGTCATAACGTCCTCCTGTGACAATGGCATCACCTGTGCCATATGTATACGCGCGAAATACAATTCCTGTATAGTAGTCGTACATACTGAGCATAGACAAATCAAATGAAATATATTTCTCAATTCCATAAATTTTCAAAATATTATACAACTTCTCGATGCGGTCAAGAGCTGCTGCCGAGCGCTCATTCAAGTTTAGTTTTCTCAAATTTTCAATCATATCAAGTGTTCCGACATATTCTTGGAAATTCATAAATACCTGTTTTAAATCCTCCGTAATAGCCGTATCCTCTAACAATGCCTCCACACCGAAATATTTTTTATTGTCGAGAAGTTCACGAAGTTCCTCTGTCTTATCCTCGTCAAGACCTGCCTCTGCAATCAGACCTTTGAAAAATTCCGGCTGTCCAATTTCAATCTGAAATTCTGTGAGGCCAGAACGGAGAAGAGAGTCCACAACCATTGCAATGACCTCTGCATCGGCGTCAGATGTGTCATCGCCAATTAACTCTGCGCCAATCTGAGTAAATTCCTTTAATTTACCCTGATATTCAAAGTTGTTGATAAACGCATTGCCCACATAGCAGAAACGGATTGGCATATCCTCGTCCATAAAAAACTTCGCCGCTGCACGCGCAATCGATGGTGTCATATCTGGTCTTAGAACAAGAGTATACCCCTCTCGGTCAAAAAATTTATACATATGATTAGAAGCAACACTTCCTCGCTCCTTATTAAAAATATCAAAATACTCAAAGGTAGGAGTCTGAATATCGTTGTATCCGTATGAATGGAAGATAGAATGGACTCTGTTCTGAACGGTCAGTTTACCGCGACATTCATCTCCATATATATCTCTTACTCCTACAGGAGTGTGTAAAAGTTTGCTATTCATAATCATTTTCCTTTCTTATTATGTCTTATCGTCAATTTGTACTTTATCGTAGTAAAGTGCTAATATGATAAACTGCTAAATTACAGTCAAAAATTATACATTATCCTATTATATATGTCAATCTCTATTTTGTAAATCAAAAGCTAGTGGTTCTAAATAGTGAACGGGTACTCCTTTGTCCGTATTTATCTGATATGCGAGGTCAATTTCCTCAAAGCGAAAACTTTTTCTGCCACCATGTTCACTTCGGACAAAGAACTTTTCTATCAGATAAAAAGGCAGATAAAAAATTTCATTTCGATTTGTGTAATAGATAATCAGAAATGAAACTCCTCCCTGCTCCTCAAACTGTTTCATAAACTCAACCTGATGTTTGTGAATATTCTGTATCGGAAACGTGTCCGTATTGCACTCTTTTGCATCAAAGCAGATAGGAACGCCCTGAACAACTCCGATATAATCTACGGTACTTTTCTGTTCAAAAAATGCCTTTGTGATGTGACGTGTTCTCTGGTCAATCTCTACCGGTTTGATGGGAGTGGGAATTTTTTGCACCAGAGCCATATTTTGTTCTCTGTATTTGTCATTCGTCATATTGATGAGTTCCTCAAGAGTAGAACCCCTGAGTCCTCTTGTATTCCAAGTTCCCATTTTATAGTTTTGCCCCATTCATCTCTAAATTTTCTCCTGACAAGACCTTCTGAAATCCGTATGGAACCGGTGCAAAAAAACGCTTGTCAGCCAAAGATTCCAAACTTCCACAATTGTGTGGAAATTTCAATTCATAAGAATGTAACAATTGATTGTTCAAATGATATTTTTCCTGAACATACTGATTGACTGACTTCACACCATATTTGGTGTCTCCGACAATCGGATGTTTCATACTCGCAAGATGAGCCCTAATCTGATGAGTTTTTCCGGTAACCAGCAATACCCTCAACAGAGTAAATGTCCCGTTTGCAGCAATTGGCTCATACTCAGTCTCTATATAATCTGCATCGCCATGTTGTTCGGAATAGACGGTTACTTTGTTTGTCTTTTCATCTTTTGACAGGTATCCCTTGATTTTCTGTGCCTGTTTCACCTCTCCATTTACCACGCACAGATAATATTTATGTAAATCTCTGGATTTTAACAATTTTGCGAATTCCTGCAATGCACAGAGACTTTTTCCAAAAATCATCATTCCACTTGTATTTCTGTCAAGTCTGTTGCAGATTGACGGGCGAAATGTCTTTAAATCCTCCACAGAAATCTGATTGGTCTGTATCATATATTCCAAAAGAATCTCGTTGACTGAAATATCCGAACCGGTTGATTTTTGTGACAGAGTTCCCACTTTTTTATTAAACAAAATCACATCCTCATTTTCAAAGATAATTTGTTTTTTTACAGAATCCAGTTGGATTTTCCTTCTCGGAATATGAGCTTTTACAGCATCGCCACCTGTAAATTTCTCTATTGTCTCATCTGAAAAAAAGATTTTAATGATGTCATTCTCATTTAAAATCTCATTTCCTGTCATTTTTTTATTATTTAATGTAATATTTTTTTTGCGCATCATCTTGTAGATAAAACTCGCACCAGCGTTGCAGAGGTACTTTTTCAAAAACTTATCTGCACGCTGGTTCGATTCATTCTTCTTTATAATTAGTTCCTTCATGACTTTCTCCAAACATTTCGTATCACTGTATCAGATTGTCTACATAGAATATGTCAGTAATACTTCTTTTATTTTCTGGTCATATTTTCCACTCTCATTCTTGCTGAGATTGACTGTCATACGCTTGAACTCCTCGTATTTGTGAAAACATCTCACAGTTGACACTTTCGCCTCTGTGCTGAGTACCGTTTTCAGGTATTTTTCTGTCTTGTGAACATCGTATTTTTCCGGCAGAAAAACAAATGCGGAATTGTCCCGAATTGCAACAATCTTTAAGTGCGTAATTTTCTCTTTTGATGATAATAGTGCATCATATACAAGAATAACGGATTCTACCTTGCTGATGTCATGGTAGATTTCTTTATCTAAAATCTTATAAGGCACCATCACAATATAAGTTACCAGAAATCGTGCCATTGGAATCACGGATACAATGGCAAAGACAGTAAAGATATTTTTTGTGTTGTGATATTTTAGATAGCCTGTATAAAAAATGATTCCAACCATCAGCATCAAGACCAATGTAATCAAAAGTTCTTTTAATCGTCCCCGAAATAAATAACCGTAATCTCCCTTTTGTATCTTATCCGTTGTTTTCTTTGTTATGTTCTTCGTTGTGTTTTTCATTGTTTTCTTCATTCTCCACATGGCGTTTCATTTTACCGTAAAAATCAAGCATAATTTTGTGTGGTACAAGTTTTGTAAATATCAGCAGTCCTTTCATAGAAGAACCATAGACAGACAATTCTTTTTTGTTCACAGAATCTTTGAGTGCCTTTGCCACAACCGCCTCTGGCGAAGCCATAAAAAACTTTTTAAACCATGCACGTTTTGTCTTTGATTCAGCAATTGTAAAAAATTCTGTATCGACTGGTCCGGGGCATACTGCCGTAACCACGATTCCTTTTGCTTTTACCTCTCTGTTAAATGCTCTTGAAAAACTCAGCACATAGGACTTTGTTGCCGCATAAGTTGTAAAATATGGCTGCGGCATAAATGCTGCTGAACTGGCAAGATTGATAATTCTGCTGTTATCTGCCATATATGGCATGGCAAGAATACACATCATCGTAAGTGCTTTACAGTTTGTGTCTATCATTCCTGTCTCCATTTCCATATCTACAGTTCCAACTGCGCCAATCATTCCATACCCGGCACAGTTTACAAGCATTTTTATTTTTACAGTTTCCTTTTTCAGCATTTTTAAAAGTGTATCTGGAAATGTTTTATCATTTATATCCTCGCTGATTATCACACAAGGCTTGTCCATTTCTCTTGAAAGTTCTTCTAAGCGTTCTCTTCGTCTGGCAATCAGCCATACCTCATCAATCGTCTTATAATTTTTGTCAATCTGAAGAGCAAACTGATACCCCATACCGGAAGATGCTCCTGTAATAACTGCTATTTTTTTCATGAAATTTCTGGCCTCCATATCCATAATGGTGGATTTTTTAACTGGTTCAGTTCATCTTCGGTCAGCAGACGATACTCACCAGATTTCAAATGTTCATCAAGCGGTATGCCTGCCATCTTCACTCGTTTTAAAAAGACAACTTCTTTTCCGAGGGCAAGAAACATCTTCTTCACCTGATGAAATTTTCCCTCTGCAAGTGTGACATAGACCTCTGAAATATCTCCTGAACTCAAAATTTCTAATTCTGCCGGTTTTGCGACAAGTTCTCTGTCAAACTGTACCCCTGCATGAAATTTTTCAACATCCTCATTGGTTATTGTACCCTTTACTCTCGCAAAATATGTCTTTGCCACATGTTTTGTCGGAGAGAGAAGTCTGTGAGCGAGTTCTCCATCATTTGTAATAAATAAAAGTCCTTCTGTGTCTTTGTCAAGTCGTCCCACCGGAAATAAATCTGCTCTCTTAGAATCCTTGATTAAATCAATCACTGTCTGATGTAAGGAATCCTCAGTGGCGCTGACCACACCTGCCGGCTTGTTAAGCATATAATATTCAAATGCGGCATATACCACTTCTTTTCCATCAAAGCAGATACAATCTGTCTCTGGATTTATTTTCATATCAGACTTTTTTACGACTTCATTGTTTAATGTAATTCTGCCTGCTTTTGTATATTCTTTAATTTCTCTTCTAGAGCCGATATTCATCTCTGAGAGAAACTTGTCAATTCTCATATTACTCATTGTTCTGCAATTCCCTGTGCCCTGTAGCCTTCTGCTATAATATCAAGTTCTCTGCCAAATTTAATCAGTTCATCCAAATCGCCAAGTTTATAAACTCTGTAAAATTCATCCTGAATCTTGATAATTTCTCGCTTATTTGCCGCACTGTAAAGATTCTGAATTGTATTTAAAATCTCAGCGACAACCATTGCCTTAATCTGAAATGAATTCTGCGAATCCATAATCTCATGGCGAACAGCAGACATCTCTTTGTCTAACGCAACTACAGCCTCTGCTGCACTATTTAAACGTCCTCTGATTTGCTCAGGCATATTTTGTCTGTATTTATACTGAAGTGAGTGCTCTATAGTCGCCCAAAAATTCATCGCAAGAGTTCGAATCTGAATCTCCACTTTTATATTCTTCGTTCCGGAAAGCGTGATGACATTATACCGTATAATAAGATGATAACTCCTGTATCCACTTTCCTTTGGATTGCTGACATAGTCTTTTTCTTCAATTACCTCCATATCACTTCGATGTTTGATAATCTCTACGACTGCATCAATATCCTCGACAAACTGACAAATGATTCGAATACCTGCCAAGTCATCCAGTCTGTTTTCTATATTTTCAAAACTGATTTTTTTCTTGTGCATCTTCTCAAGAATACTTGAGATTTTTTTTACACGTCCATTCACTTCTTCAATTGGAGAATACTTTCCATGACTTCGATATTCTCTGATTAGATACTGAAATTTTACAAGTAACTCCTCCACTGCAATCTGATATGGTTCTAGTATCTCTTTCCATAATTGTATTTCCATATTTACCTCCAAAACAACACCCATAACCTCTTATTATTTTATCATAAAGCATAGGAAATGAATAGTATCTTTTCCATCTGCTGCTCTGTAAAAGCAATATCCCCACTGTTATCAATGACATCATCTACATAAGACATACAGTCCTCTTTTTTTAACTGATTTTTTATCACATCATCAATTTGTCTGTCTGTCATGTTTCTAGAACTTTTCAGTCGCTCTCTTCGAACGTCTGTCTCTGTATCTATAAACCACACCTTGTCACATATTTTATAGCATCCGGAATCAATCAGGAGAGCAGATTCAATCACAAACCTGTCCTTTCCCTCCGCTTTCCATCCTTCAATTTTGTCAGAGACTTCCTTAATCACCGCCGGATGAACAATCTGATTGAGTTCTCTCAGTTTATCCTTGTCACGAAACACAATATCCGCCAGTTTTCTGCGGTCAATCGCTCCATCTCTATTTAAAATAGTTTCTCCAAACGATGCGACAATGCGATGAAACGCCTGCTTGTTCGGCTCCATAATCTCTTTCGCAATCGCATCTGTCTCAAATATCACAAATTGGTATTTTTCTCGCAAAATATTTAAAACTGTAGACTTTCCGGCACCGATACCACCTGTAATACCTAAAATCATCGCACAAACCTCTCTTCTTAATTTCTATTTATTTTTGGCTATTCAAAGTCGAATATTTCAAGTCAGCAGACATTCGCAATCTGCTTTGCCACTGACACATAGATTTTAATGTGCATCAAGCCAGTTTTTTCCAACTCCAACGCCAATTTCAAGGTCTACTTTCAATTCAGCGACATGTCTCATCTCTTTTTCCACAATTTCTTTTACGACATCGACTTCTGATTCTTTTGTCTCAATCAAGAGTTCATCATGAACCTGAAGAACAATTCTTGATTCAAGTCCTCTGTCTTGAAGTTCTCTGTCCACACGAATCATCGCAAGTTTCATAATGTCGGCAGCAGTACCCTGAATTGGCGAATTCATCGCAATTCTCTCGCCAAATGAGCGCTGCATGAAATTGCTAGATGACAATTCCGGAATTGGTCTTCTTCTTCCAAACATCGTGGTTACATAGCCGTTTTCTTTTCCCTCATTTACAATGCGGTCAAGAAATTCTTTGATTTTTGGGTAAGTTTCAAAATAAGAATCAATATATGCACCGGCCTCTTTTCTTGAAATTCCAAGATCTTTCGCAAGTCCAAACGCACTGATTCCATAAACAATTCCAAAATTAACCGCTTTTGCATTACTTCTCTGAAGGTCCGTAACTTCCTCTAGCGGCGTATGGAATACTTTCGATGCCGTACTTCTGTGAATATCTTTTGATGTCTTGTATGCCTCTATCAGATTCTCGTCCCCAGAGATGTGCGCAAGAATTCGAAGTTCTATCTGCGAATAATCTGCATCGACAAACACAAATCCTTCTTTTGGCACAAATATCTTGCGAAACGCTTTACCCATATCCATTCGAATCGGAATATTTTGAAGATTTGGCTCTGTAGAACTAATTCTTCCCGTAGCAGTGATTGTCTGGTTGAATGTTCCGTGAATTCTTCCATCTTCACATATATAATTGACCAATCCATCTGCATAGGTAGATTTTAATTTTGCAAGCTGTCTGTACTCCAAAATTTTCTTTACAAATGGATGTTCGGATGCAAGACCTTCCAACACCTCTGCCGATGTAGAATATCCTGTCTTTGTCTTTTTCCCACCTTTTATCTGCATATCAACAAATAAGATTTCACCTAGCTGTTTCGGAGAATTGATGTTAAACTCTTTTCCTACCTCTTGGTAAATCTCCTGTTCCAGCACAGAAATCTTTTCTCCAAGTGTGGCACTATAATCCTTTAAGGCATTTTTCTCCGCAATAACACCTACTTTCTCCATCCTGTCCAGAGAATAGATAAGAGGGATTTCTATCTCATAAAAAAGATTCAATTCATCAAATTCTCTTAATTTATTCAAGATTGTCTCACAGCTCAACAGTGGAATTCCTGCACCAAATCCTGCAACTTTCAGGAAATTTTCTTCATTTTCCGAAAGTGCCTGAAAATCTTCATCTTTTCCCGTTAATTCTACTCTGCTGCTCACCATAGCTCCCATATAATCTCTTGCCAAATCATCATAGAGATAGGTATCTTTTAACGGATTAATCAGATAGGCGGCAATAGCCAAATCCACATTATTTTTAAAATCATACTGTGATACAGCCACGAATTTAAGAATTCTCTTCAGATTTGTAACATAAACGGTTAAGTTTTCAGATGATAACATCGCCACAAGCTTTTCTCTTAAATAATCATCTGTAATAAACCATTTTTTTGCAATAAAATATGTTTCCTCTTTTGACAGAGAAATGGCAATGCCAGAAAACTCATAAGACAAATTATCAGCCTTTCCAAATACCTCAAGACCGATTTGCTTTGTTTTTAAAGATTTTGAAAATACTTTCTCCGCCTCATCAAAATCCTCTATCTGTTTCGCAGAAATTTCAAGCGAATCTGTTGTCGTGGCACTCTTATCTGAAAACTTTTTAATCAGACTCTTAAATTCCAACTGCTTTACAAACTCAAGAGCATCTGCGGTATAGACATCTCCAAGAACGGCATCCGTAAACTCCAATTCAATCGGACTGTCAATATTGATTGTTGCAAGTTTTTTGCTGAGAATTGCAAGGCCTTTATTTTCTACCAATGTCTCATGCAGTTTTTTTCTTGTAATTTCATCAATGTGCTCATAAATGTTCTCCACACTTTTATACTGAACAATTAAATTCGTGGCAGTTTTTTCTCCAACTGACGGAACACCCGGAATATTATCGGCTGTATCTCCCATCAGTGCCTTGACATCAATAAATTCCACCGGCGTAACCTGATATTTATCCATAACATCGTTTGCGAGGTAGTTTTCGACCTCTGTTCCGCCCTTTTTCGTCTTTGGAATACGAATCATAATATGTTCGGACGCAAGCTGAAGTAAATCTCTGTCTCCTGTGATGACTCTGACTTCCATTCCCTCTTTTTCTCCACGTTTTGCCAGAGTACCAAGAATATCATCCGCCTCATATCCTGCAAGTTCGACTGTCTTAATTCCCATCAGTGCAAGCATTTTTTTCATTCGAGGAACCTGCTCATGCAGTTCTTCCGGCATCTTCTTTCGTGTACCCTTGTACGCCTGAAACATCTTGTGCCTGAATGTCGGTTCTTTCAAATCAAAGGCAACTACAAGATGTGTCGGATGTTCTTCGTCCAAAAATTTAAACATCATATTTAAAAATCCATATACGGCATTTGTATGAAGTCCCTCTGAATTCGTCAAATCCGGTACTCCATAAAATGCCCTGTTTAAGATGCTGTGTCCGTCAATCAGCATCAATTTTTCGCTCTTATTTTCCATCAAAAAAACCTCCATAAAATCAGTAATTGTATAATACATCCACAAGATACAATCTCAGATATAAAAAAGAATAATGAGCTATACACCTGTCTCTTCAAGAGAAAATTTGCCCGTTTCTCATATTTTTTTAATTTCAAAGACAAATCTCCTTTAATATCAAGAGAAGAAAAATCATCGTTATCTATCTTTTCAAGTCCGACTCTTATCATATAATTAATTTCTAATTCATCATTACAATCTTCACACGTTCTGGCATGATGTACAAATTCTGCATAATATTCCTCTGCCAACGTTCCGTCTGTAAAGTCTTTAATCAAAGGTACAAATTCTTTGCAATTCAAAACCCCCACTCCTTTCAAGCACTGCCCGATTCTCTATATCCGATTGATACAGTCTGTTATGTAAAACAGGAACTGCTGTCAAAAAACAAAAAAGCTGAAAACCAATCTTATGGTTTTCAGCTAATCATCTTGTTGGTTAAAATGCAGGTGGCGGGACTTGAACCCGCACGATGTCACCACCGGCAGATTTTGAGTCTGCTGCGTCTGCCATTCCGCCACACCTGCGTTGCAACTCAATGCTTGTATATTCTAACATTGAATTGCGAAATTGTCAATATTTTTCTTACTGAGTTAAAAAATTATTCTGTATTGCTCTATTTAAACTGCATTACGCTGTTTTCTTCCAGCTCTATTTCACCATTTCTATTCTTCTTTGTTGTGAGAATAAAATCCGAAAAATAGTACAGCAGCGCAAACACAACAATTGCTTTTCCGATTGTAAATGGAAGTTTTCCAATTGCAAAAAAGATTGCATTTTTCAAGAACATCATATCCATAACACAGTATAAGCCCCATCCAATCGTACTCTCTAAGCAGAGAATACCTTTATAATTAAATGGTTTGTTTGTATAATCCCACCATACGCATCCGAATACTCGAATCATAATTCTAGCAGTTACATATTCTACAGTTGTTGCAAGCAATGCCCCCACAAAAAATATCACATAATAATTGCCTGCAAATCTCTGTAAGATAGCGTGAATCAAAGTTCCGCCAAAACCATAAATCGGGCAGATTGGTCCTTTGATATAACCTCTGTTGGTAATTTTCTTGTTACATATTGAAATATAAATTGACTCTACAACCCATCCCATCACACTGTAAGCCAAAAACCACAATGCTACGAAATAAAACTTCTCATGATATAAGGGTAAAATATAATTCCACATAACACTCTTTCTCCGTTTATAGGTTTCTAATTAAATTGTAATTTTGCCTTTACTCTGCTCGCAGTCTCAACGAATCCGCAATATTTATCTGCATACATCACCACATATCCCTCCATATATTTAGGAGGAACAATTGTCAGTGGCCACATATGTTTTACAATAATGTCTTTTTCAAGATTATTCAGATTATAATATTTGTTCGCATTGTGAAGTGCAACAACCGGATGTGTAAAACCATGAAAATGATTTCCCGTTTCCTTGCAGTGTGTATGCCAGTCGTATAAAAATAAATCATGTAGCAGAGCACCTCTTGCAGTCGACCTGTAATCGAGGTTAAATGCCTTGCTAATTTTATAGCTGACATACGATACAGAAATGCAATGCTCCAATGTTGTCGTTGTTCCATGCTGAACGAACTCATTCATCTTCTGGAACGGTTTGGAACTCATAATGTCATATACACATTCCATATACTGCTTATCCTTCAGGCAGTCTCTGCCCATGAGCCATTCCTGCTCAGATAAATATTTTAAAATTTCTTTTTTATTAATTGAATTATCCATTTATACTTTCCAATCCTACCAGCCTAATAACCAGTTATAAAGGTTTTCATACTTATTTGCTGATACTTTCCAAGAGAAGTCTGCCGCCATAGCTCTGTCAACTAATTTGTTCCACTCTCTCTTCTTATCGTAATAAACCTGCTCTGCATAGCGAACAGCGCCAAGCATCTCATGTGCATTGTAATTTGTAAATGAGAAA
>ONXS01000094.1 GCA_900321855.1 uncultured Eubacteriales bacterium
GAGACTCATGTAGCAGATGCGCGCACCTGCTGTCTAAATCCTGCTACTTCAACTCACAGACAGATGACAGATGAACAGTTAAAAGAAGCTGGTATTCCGGCAGGACTCATTCGTATCTCATGTGGTCTTGAGGACAAGGAAGATTTAATCGCTGATTTAAAACAGGCTTTGGAGCAGATTTAAAATAATATAGTGATAAAATGACACAAGCATCCCCAATCCCCACCTACGTCTTTACGCCTTAGAGGTGGGGATTGCTTATCTGCCTTCAATTTTTAATCATTTAACAAGTATAAACAGTGGCATATTATCCCCTCATCTTTCTCATTCTTTTGTATTTTCATCTGACTGCCCTCGCTCCTCTGATTTTCATATCTTCTCAATCAATCAAATCATTCTGCATACTGGACAAATGCTCATATGGATGAATCAGTCTTCCTCGGAACAATCCACAAATATCATTAATCAAAATATTGTTGGCAGCAGCAAACATATTGACATCGACCTTTGACAAATCCAGTTCCTGCAATAGTCTCAGTTTTTCGTATGCCTCATCATAAAAAGAAAACATTCCTTTTGGAATAATTCGGTCTTTTTGTTTCTTTTCCTGTAATTCTTCATACTGCTTATGATTTGCCTGTCCAATTTCTGCATAGTCGTCCATCTGCTTGGTTCGAAGCTGCATCTCAAATCTGCACTTTGCATACATATCATAAAATCCAATATGCAGCGACTGATACCCTGAATTTGTCGGATATTCAATAAAATCCTTATAATATTTACGAATGAATACTGGAATATGTTTGGAAGGATATTTATCTGCATACGCAACCTTTTCAGGACGAATGTTCTGTTTCATCATAAAATCTGGCAGTTTGGACGCAATTTCATAGAGTGCCTCTAACTCTGCCTGTTTTGCATCCTCTCCTTCCGGAGCATGACACTTCGGCAGCGAAACAATAATTCGATACGCAATCAAATCCCTCACATCTGTGACTTTTTGTGCAAGCTGATTTTCTAACTGAATTCTGTTTTCTTCAACAGAATAGTCACAATCTCTGTCATACAGCTTTTCAGCGGCCTCAATCAGATTTCGGTTAAATTTTTCCTCTGAACGAATCAGACTCTTAATTCTTCCCTTAAATGTGAAAGCCAGATGTGGATAATTCTCAGACATATATTTATAAAATCCACGAATACGGTGAGACTGAGAAGAAATGACATCATTGTGTTCCAAAACATCTATAATTCCTCTCAGGTAGTCTGCATGAATTTCATCAATCCGACTCCATACATCATCAGATTCTGACTGTATTCTTAAATCATTTTCATAATTATGTAAAATTTTTAATACTGTATCCCCATTATACAGGTAATCATTTAGTGATATCATTCAAATTACTTTTATTCCTCTCATATTTTACAACTCATTGGTTAACTTCTATTGTACTATATTTCATTTCATTTTTCAAAACAATTGACAATTCTGGTAAGTATCGTTCTCATGCTTTTCCAGTTATCAATCATTTCGCGCATAAAAAGAGCTGGAATTTCTAAAAAATCCCAGCTTTTCTCTGCGTTGATTCTAATTTTCAGCCTAAATCTGATATAATCCAACCTTTTTATATACCTTTGTAAGTGTGCGATTTGCAAGTTTTGAGGCCATCTGAGCTCCCTCTTTTAAGGTATTGTCAATGTATGCCTTATCTGCAAGAATCTTCTCATACTCCGCATTGATTGGGTCTAACGCATCTGCAACTACTTCACCTACGGCAACCTTGAAGTCAGCATATCCTCTTCCATCAAATTCTGCTGCAATCTCGTCCATAGATTTTCCGGTAAAGACATTGTAGATACTCATTAGGTTTGAAATTCCCGGTTTATTTTCTGTATCAAAACGAATGACTCCATCGGAATCTGTCACTGCACGTTTAAATTTGCGCACAATGGTGTCTCTGTCATCATTCATAAGAATAAAGCTGTTTTGATTGTCATCACTCTTGCTCATCTTCTTTGTAGGGTCAGTGAGAGACATAATCTTCGCTCCCTCTTTTGTGATATATCCGTCTGGAAGTGTAAATGTTGGGCTGTAAGCATTGTTGAAACGGTTTGCTACTGTACGGGCAAGTTCTAAGTGCTGTGTCTGGTCCTGTCCCACTGGCACAAGGTCTGCATTGTAAATTAAAATATCTGCTGCCATAAGAGCAGGATAAGTAAATAATCCTCCATTTACATTGTCAGGGTGTTTTGCACTCTTATCTTTGAACTGTGTCATACGGCTTAATTCACCAAACTGGCTGTTACAGCACAAAATCCAGTTGAGCTGTGTGTGCGCTGGCACGTGGCTCTGTGCAAATAAGATACTCTCTTTTGTGTCAATTCCTGCTGCGAGCAGCATTGCAGTTGCCTCTTTTGTGCGGGCACGAAGGTCTGCCGGCACCTGACGTACCGTCAGCGCATGTAAATCTGCTACCATATAGAGACATTCAAAATCATCCTGTAATTTTGCCCAGTTTCTGATTGCGCCGATATAGTTTCCAAGTGTAAAACTTCCAGAAGGCTGAATACCTGATAAAATTCTTTTTTTCTTTTCTGTTGTCTGTTCCATGATTTATGTTCCTTTCTATTATTAATGAAATTCTAATACTTGCTTTGTTTCCGCTGCGCAGATGCTTGGAGGCCTTCCTCTTTCATTCGTAAAATCCCTCTGCTGCACAACTCTTGATTTTACTCATATACGGTCTACGCTCCGCTACGGTCGGTGCAAATCCGACATCCACTGGATGTCGTGCACCGGGTGAAAACAAATGTCTGCTCCGCAGCCGCTTGTTTTCCTTCCTCGCTATAAAAAGTCCCTGACATATTTTAATAAACTAAAATATGTCAGGGACGAAATATCTTTCGCGGTACCACCCTGTTTCACGATTTCTCGTGCTCTCAGTTGATGTATCATCTCATATGCGTAACGTGCATCATACGTCAATAACTACTAATAATCTCTTATGTTCATCACTGCCCTCCGCAGCCCACATCAATTTTCTGAATCCGGTCTGATTTCCAGCTTCCTCAGACTCTCTGTCGGTCATGTAAAAATTGCATCTCCTGCATCAGCGGTTTGTATATTCTCATAGTAGCTATTATATGTCTTATCTGTAAAAAAGTCAAATACGAATTGTTTCTATCGCTTTAATTCATATTTCTCTTTTTCACTGTTTCCATCACAGTAACTCCTGCGCAAGCTGCCATTGTCACAAGCCATACAAAAATATTTGTATTATCTCCTGTCTTTGCACTTGCGTGAGGATTGTCTTTTGTAGGGTCTGTGTTTTTCGCTGTATTCTTCTTTACTGATTTGTTATCTGTTGTTTTCTTGTCATTGTTGTTCTGCACTGGAGCAAGGCTAGGTATTCTTCTTGTATCTCCTCTGTGTCTGCAATATGCACACATCTGTGTCTCCAATCCCGCCTCTGTCTGGGTTGGCTCTTTGATTACCACCCATGCGTAGTTGTGATCTCCGTATGGTAATTTTTCGCCCTCAAGAGTTGTTGGAATTGTTTCAGCCTCATCTTTAAAAAATTGATTACACTCCACACAGTGATAAAATACATGGTTTCCATGTGTGATACAGGTTGATTCACAAGCAGGAATTGATTCCATTCTGTGTGCATGTGCAAGTTTTTCAATCGGTCTGCTCTCGCCTGTTTCCTGACATTCGGTACATACCTGTTGCTCTAATCCTTCTTCCTTTGCAGTTGCCTCTTTGACAACAACCCACTCATACGAATGTTCCTTTAATGGAAGATTCTCATCCTCTGGTGTTGTCTCTGTTGTTCCAGCCTCGTCCTTGTAATATTTTCCGCAATCCGCACAGTGATAATATGCAGCATGCCCAGCTATCTGGCAACTTGACTCCGCAGCTCCTATGATTTCCATTTCATGTATGTGTCCTGATTCATTCTCATCTGCATACACTACTTTTGAAGGACTCATTGCTGTTGCAACCAATCCGGCAGCCATTACAAGACCAACTGCCATACCTTTCAAGTTTCTGTTCATAACGATTCCCTCTTCGTCAAAAAATATTTTATTGCGGGCTATTTTGCTCCAGTATTTCTACTGTTTTGTTATCAGTAATTATAACATTTTTCCTACCAAAAGACTAGGGAGATTTCTATGATTTATGAAAATTATTACTTTAGTAATATCTCATTCTCAAAATAGTTTTTGCAAACGAATTGTGTCAGACCTCTTGACAACTCTGTGTATATAGTGTATATATGTGTATATACAGATTATAAACACTTTTTTGAAAGGAGGCTAATATGATTTCTGTTAGTCATTTACATAAAAAGCTTTCCGGATTTTCACTCAATGACATCTCTTTTACGCTGCCAGACGGATATATTATGGGACTCATTGGTGAAAATGGTGCCGGAAAGACAACACTTCTACGAATTCTCGCAGGACTATATACTCCCGATTCTGGAGATATTTCCATTCAGTGTCAGACATCTGATTTGGGACTTGTATTTCATGAGCAGTCCTTCCATAATTTCTTGTCACTTGAAGAGAATGGAAGACGATATGGCGTATATTATCCCAACTACGAACAAGATTTATTGTTAGAATATCTGAATCGTTTTCAGTTAAATCGAAAAACAAAGTATAAAAAACTCTCCAAAGGTGAGAAATTAAAATTTTCTCTCGCTTTTGCAATGGCACACAGACCAAAGCTCTTATTATTAGATGAACCGGGAGCGAATTTTGACCGAGAGTTTCAAGTAGAGTTTCACAAACTGCTGCGTGAATTTACAGCAAATGGAGAAAATTCTGTCATTCTCTCTTCCCACATGACGAGTGATTTGGAGCAATATGCCGATTATCTGCTCTTTCTTCGCAAGGGAAGTATGTGTCTGTACGGAGATATTGAGTCCGTTCGAAATGAATATCGCATGGTAGCCGGAGATGCCTATCTGATTAAGAATTTAGGCGATAAAATCATTCATATGGAAGAGAGTGAACTTGGTTGTAAAGCACTTGTTTTCAACAAACGTTACGGATTTAATCAAAAACTCAAAGTCTGGGAGCCTTCAATTGAAGAACTGATGTATCACTTTATCAAAAGTCCAACATCAATGGCAGAAAGGAGTCTGAAATGAAAGAAAACCTCACTTATTTGAAAGATTATTTTTATCAGATTAAATTTGTACCCACACCTATTTTTGTCATTTTTATTCTGTATATCTGGATATTTGATAAAATCCATTCTTCTCTGTTTTTGGGAGTGCCACTTCTTGTAACACTGATTACAAGTCAGATTCATCATCTGGATTTACCACCGATTTTATTCTATCTTCCACTGACAAAGGAGGAGCGTTTGCAGTATCTGAGAAAAATGATTGAGTTAAAAATTTTATTGCCACTGATATTTACTGCTGTTTGGGATATTGTTTTGTACCTCATTCACCCCTTAGATATATTTGTTCTGGTGTTACAGGTACTTGGTGTACTCATATGCTGTTACTTTCACGCAGAGTTGTACTCCTATAAACTATTTTTCGTACAAAATTTTTATCATTCAAAAGAGACAATAACGGCTATGATTATCCTTTCTGTCACCTTGTATGAAATAGCAATGTTTGGCATATGTGTAAGTTGTAACGGACATCTTAGCACTCCGCTTTTTATCACACTGATGACCGTTACAATCTTGTTCTTTCTGCCATGTGTTGTATGGACGAGAAAGCACCGAAATCAAATTC
>ONXS01000053.1 GCA_900321855.1 uncultured Eubacteriales bacterium
AGACCATTAATTTGTTCTGGAAAGACAGAGAGAGAAGATTTCTCGGAGCCAATTCAAAATTTTTAGAGACTTATGGATTTAAAGATATTTCAGAGATTCTTGGAAAGACCGATGAAGAGATGGGATGGCATAAAAATGCAGAGCCGTTTCGTGATGATGAGTACAAGGTAATCCAGAACGGAGAGGTAATCATTAACCGAATTGGAAAATGTATTATCAAAGGAGTGGAGCACAATATCCTTGTGTACAAAGAGCCACTGTATGAAAATGGTGTCATTGTGGGACTTGTCGGATATTTCATTAATCTGGATGAGATGGAGGATTTGTATTCTTTAGTTGGAACGGCGCTCGATATTATGGACAAAGGTATTTAATAAAAAACATTTAAAAAACTTGACGATTTAAAAGTTCAAACTTATAATGCTAATGAAGTAAAAATTTATTAGTTCGGAGGTACGAATTTATGAAAAAAAATAAATGTAATAAGTTTGCCTCATTCGTATTTATGTCATTTATGGCTGTTTCAATTCCAATGGCATTTTCGCAGGATGTGTATGCAACTGAGAAAAAGATTCCGGAAGGAATTACAATTGGTGATATTGAAGCTGGTGGAATGACACAGGAAGAGTTATTAAATAAGGCAAATGAGTATATTTCAAAATATACAAATCAGCTTATAACATTAAAAGTAGATGGGAATTCCGTATCTACAACAGCGGCAAATCTGGGCTATTACTGGAAAAATACAGAGATTGTATCAAAAGCAGGCTCATATTGTCAGGAAGGTAATGTAATTTCAAGATATAAGGAATCCAAAGACCTTGAGCAGCATGGTGGTGTAAAGTTTGATTTTGAGATGGATGTAAACGATGAAATTATGCGTGAGACTTTGGACGATGTTGCAGCTATGTACAATGTCCCTCATGTAGATGCCAAACTTACAAGAAGTGGCGGCACATTTTCGGTAACACCTGAATCTGACGGCAAGGTCATCGATGTAAATTCAGCAGTGACAGAGATTCATAATTATCTTGCAAACGACTGGGATGGACAGGTATGGAGCGATACTCTGAATTTTGTTACAGATAAAGCAACTTGTACCGCAGCAGACTGTGCACAGGTAAAAGATTTGCTCGGTTCATTTTCAACAAGATTTTCGACAGGTTCTGCAAATTACAGCAGAAATAAGAATCTTGAAAATGGTATGAATCTGTTAAACGGAATTACCATTCCTGTTGGAGAGACAATTTCTGTCAATTCATTTCTTGAACCGTGGACAACCTCAAACGGATGGTATGCCGGTGGAACATATGTAAACGGAAGAGTGGAAGATACTCTCGGCGGAGGTATTTGTCAGGTTTCATCAACTCTTTACAATGCAGCACTCAATGCTGAAATTGAAGTGGTTGAGAGATATAATCACTCTATGACAGTTGGATATGTACCATTATCTATGGATGCAGCACTTGCCGGCACATGGAAAGATTTAAAATTAAAGAACAATACAAATACTCCTGTTTATATTGAGGGTATCTATACAAATGGACAGATTACCTTTAATATCTATGGAGTGGAGACAAGACCATCAAACAGGTCGGTACAATATGTGAGCCAGAGAACAAGCAGTTCTTCTGGATATTCATATAAACTGTTAAAGAGAGTTTATGTTGATGGTGCATTACAGTCAGAAGACGTAGTGAATACAAGTAATTATAAAAATGGCGGTGGACATACAGGAAGTAGAAATGCAGAGACTGGAGCGATTGCAGTGACTCCGGAACCAGAGACACCTGCTCCAACAGAACCGGAGACAACAGTCCCAGAGACAACAGCGCCTCCAGTAGAGACACAGCCAGAAACACCTGCTCCAACAGAGCCTCAGCCAGTGGAGACACCTGCTCCAACAGAACCTCAACCTCAACCTCAGCCTCAACCTCAGCCTCAGCCTGCGGAGACACCTGCTCCACAGGAAATTCCAGAGGAACCACAGACCACTGTGGCACAATAGGAAACAGGTTATGTATATAGCAAAAAACAGTGAAATTGAAAATTCAATTCCACTGTTTTTTTTTATGCTCAGATATGTGCTGAGTATAGGATGATTGAGTTTTTATTAGAAGAATTTTAAGATTGCATCTGTTTCTTTTCTCTTTGGCATCTCTGGCTCTATGTCTCTGTAACCGAGAGAGATAACGGCAACGACTTCTTCTGTTTCCGGAATATCAAGATATTCTCTTAATTTTTCAGCATTTCTGATACCCATAATGAGAGAGTCAAGACCGAGCTCTTTTGCTTTTAATATCAGTAACTGATTGGCAAGACCGAGGTCGTAAGCACCCCACTCGTCACCAAGTTCATTATCGGCAACCCCTTCTCTGTTAAAACCAGCTCTTGTTTTTACAAAAGTAGTGATGATTAATGCAGGTGCATTTTTACAACTGTTTGCATTAAATTCTGGCAAACAGTCTGATTTTACTTTCGCAAGCATATCCTCTGATACAACTGCATAATATCGTGGAGTCTGTGAGTTTTTCCAAGATGGAGAATTTTTTGTGAAATCGATAATTTCTGTGATGACTTCCTTACTGATTGTGGTATTCTCCTTATATGCTCTGATACTTCTTCTTGCTGCTGCTACTTCATTTAATTCCATAGAATCCTCCGTTCTGCTTTACGCATATATGATACCAATTATTATACTATATTTTACGAGAAATTGTAACTAGAATTTATCTCAGCGTGAGAAGAACCACACGTCTATAAGTAGGGCAGTCTCAGATGGGGCAAATCTTACACTGAGATGTAATGTTGTGTAAATACCAACGAGAACAAATGTTCGCAAAAGTATTGCGAATATCAATATTAGCTGTTATAATACAGTAAAATAAAAGGGGATACTGACCTGAGAAAGAGTGACTGAGATGAAAATTTTACACTGTGCAGACCTTCACATTGATTCTAAAATGAATACGAATTTTGATTCAAACAAGGCAGAGATACGAAGAAACGAAGTCTTATATAATTTTAAGCGCATGGCAGAGTATGCGCGCAATCATGAAATAGAAACTATTATGATTGCTGGAGATTTGTTTGATACGGGCATCATTCATTTTTCTTCTCTGGAATTCATATTAGAAACAATCCAGAATTATGGAGAAATAAATTTCTTCTATCTGTTTGGAAATCATGATGCAGAGTTTCTGAGCAATATTCAGCATCGATTGCCGGATAATTTATATTTGTTTGAAGATACATGGACCTATTATGACATTTCAAAAAAAGTTACCATTTCAGGAATTTTGACAAAAAAATACAATGATTCTTCTCTGTATGATACATTGGAACTGGAAAAAGACAGAATTAATCTTGTGTTATTACATGGAATGATTGAGCCGGTGCAGTCAAAAAATGATTATAGCATTTCCATAAAGGGATTAAAAAATAAAAATATCGATTATCTTGCACTGGGACATATACACACATACAGCGAAGGGATGATTGATGCGAGAGGACATTATGTGAATCCGGGATGCTTGGAGGGACGAGGATTTGATGAGATGGGAGAACACGGATTTGTAGTCCTTCATATTGAGGAATCTTCCTATGAGATACAGTGGGAATTTGTTCCGTTTGCAAAAAGAAAAATTTTTGCTGTGAATTTGAATGTCAATGGCAGCGGTGATGCGAATGACATATTTGACCGCACAAGTCACTGCCTGATACAGAATCAGATTCGTCATGGAGATATTGTGAGAATACAGGTTTGTGGCAGTTGTGCGATTGGATATGGAGTGATTCAAAAACTCATACAAGAACGTTATGGAAAAGATTTCTTCTATTTAGATGTGGCAGATCAGACGAGTATCACAGTGGATTATTCGAAGTATATGTATGACCATACTCTGAAAGGAGAATTTATTCGCACCGTATATCAGGATAAAGAATTGTCAGAACAGGAAAAGATACAGATTATAACTTGCGGAATTGAGAGGCTTGGAGGTGTGGTATGAAATTATTATATGCAGCTATTGAAAACTTTGGAACACTTCATAACCTCCATGTGGATTTTGAAGAGGGGATTAATTGTATTTATGAGAGCAATGGCTGGGGAAAATCTACTCTCTGTGTATTTATAAGAGTCATGTTCTATGGATTTGAAGGGGAAAAATCAAGAAACGATATTCAAAACGAGCGAAAACATTACAAACCGTGGCAGGGAGGGATTTATGGTGGAAGTATTGCCTTTGAGTATCAGGATTCGGTCTATATTCTTACTAGAAGCTTTGGCAGTAAAAATACAGAAGATGAAGTCTCTCTCAGAGATGCGCAGACAAATCTGGAAACGTCCCTAGACGGAGTGCTGGGAGAGAAAATCTTCGGGGTTAATGCAGAATCGTTTCGAAATACAATTTTTATTTCGCAAAATGATATATCTGCGGCTGTGACGGATGAGATTACCGGAAAAATTGGAAATATATCAAGTGCGGAAAAAGATATCGACAACTACGAAAATGCAATTGCATCCTTAAATAAAAGCATCAATAGTCTGAATCCGAATCGTAAAACGGGAGAGATTTATAAACTGAACGAACAGATAACAGAATATAAATTTCAAATTCAGAAATATACGCAGGGGGACGATTTGCTCAAGAATCTTTTGCAGAGACAAAAAAGTCTGGAACAGGAGATGAATCAGTTAAAAATCAAGAGAGAAAATCTTATGAAAAAAGCAAAGAGGGCAAGTGAGTTGTATGTCTCAGACGAAGAAATACAGGAATATAATGAATTGGAGGAAGTGTTTTCCAATCATGATATAGATGAGTCGTTTGTGGACAAGTTGATAGAGCAAAATCGCAAATCCGGAAAAATATACAGTTTTTTTGAGTTTGTCATTGCGATTCTTGTATTTGCAGGGCTTTGTGTGATTTTGCCGAAATACAGATTCTATTTTGCCGGAGCTTTTGCGGTTTCTGTCATTTTAATTTTGATAAAATATAAAGTGAACAGTCTTTGCGGAAAAAAGATTGAAGATTTTCTTGATTTATTTTACGAGATACCGGAGTCATTAAGCCGCAGGGAGAGAACGGCTCTTCTGTCTGAAATCAAAGAAGATTATGAGAGGTATCAGTATTTAGCTGAACTTGTACACACACAGGTACATTTTGACTTTGGTGAACTCGATGAGTTAGAGCAGCGCATCCGAATCTGTAGTCAGGAACAGAGTCGGGCTGGTTTTGATTATAAAAAAGAAATCAGCCGAAAAGAGCAAATTGCGGCAAAGACGAAAGAGATACAGGCGTTACAGTTACAGGCAGAAAAGCTGACAAAACAATATGAGATTTATATAAAAACGAGAGATTTTCTGATACAGGCGAGAAACAATTTTACTTCGAGATATATGGATGTATTGCTGGAAAAGTTTAATAAATATTATGCCATGCTGGATGTGGAACACTATGAGTTTACACTGGATTCGGATTTTTGTTTGTATCTGAATCATCACAATCATCTCAAAGATATTGAGTTTTTGAGCAGAGGCTATTCGGAGTTGGCAGCGATTTGTTACAGAATGGCAATGATTGAATGTGTGTACAGAAAAGAGAAACCATTTCTTGTTTTTGATGACTGTTTTTCAAATTTTGATACGGATAAGTTAAAAAAAGCAAGAGAATTTTTAAATCGGATGGAACATGAGTATCAAATTCTGTATTTTACCTGTCATGAAAGTCGAATTATTTAGAATCTTATCACGCAATGTTCATAAAGTTATGATAGAATAGTAATTATTCAGAACATGGATAGTTACTATTTTTTATTTTAGAAATCAAGAAGAGGAAAATATATGGCAGACAGCATTTATGGCAGATATGAGGAATATCTCGAACCAATCATGAATCAGTTTATGGACAGGTTAAAGGACTATAATCAGAGTATATACAGAGATACAGGGTTTAAAGTGTTTGAACATCTCACGGGGCGAATAAAAAGCGATGAGAGTATGCGGGAGAAATGTCAGCGAAAAGGTTTCGAAGTTACAGCTCACAGTGCTTTGAGGGAACTAAAAGATGCGATAGGCATCCGAATTGTTGTATCTTTTGTGGATGATATTTATAAACTTACGGATTACATTCGCTCACTGGATTGTTGTAAGATAGTAAAAGAAAAAGACTATATTCGCCACGCAAAACCAAATGGCTATCGGAGTTACCATATGATTGTTGAAATACAGACAGAGTATGAAGATATTGATGGAAATGTTTTCGGAAATTATTATATGGAGATTCAGCTGCGAACAATTGCGATGGATTCGTGGGCAAGCTTGGAGCACCAGTTAAAATACAAAAAACATATTAATAATCAGGAATTAATTGTGGAGGAGCTGAGACGATGTGCGGATGAGCTGGCATCCTGTGATGTGTCTATGCAGACGATTCGGACATTGATTCAGCAGGGATAAGCGTAAATAAATGTTACAGAGAACGAGGAGAGAAACTATGATGAAAATATTACTGGCAGAGGATGAGACGGACCTTGCAAGAGCGCTTGTTGCAGTTCTAAATCACTCTGGATATGAGGTAGATGCAGTAGAAGACGGAGAAGAGGCTGTCAAAAAGGCAAAAGAAGAGGCATATGACTGTATGATTTTTGATATTATGATGCCAAAAAAAGATGGGATTGGCGCACTTAGAGAAATTCGTGCAACGGGAGATGTCACACCTGTCATCTTTCTGACCGCAAAATCAGAAGTAGATGACCGAATTGCGGGATTAGATGCAGGTGCAGATGATTATCTGACAAAACCATTTGCGATGGGAGAACTTCTTGCGAGAATCCGCTCAATGACAAGACGTGCCGGAGCCTTTACGCCGACAAAATTAAGTTTTGGAAAAGTCAGTTTAGATATAGAAGAACAGGAACTTGTATTTGAAAATTCAATTCGATTATCGGGAAGAGAGGCAAAACTTATGGAATTTTTTATGCTGAATCCCCAAAAGGAGTTGTCAACTGCAGAGATTTACAATCGTGTGTGGGATGATGACAAAGATAAAGATATTGGAGTTGTCTGGGTGTATATATCATTTCTAAAAAACAAACTTCGTGCCATTGGTGCCGGTATTGATATTTTGGGAGAAGAGGGAAAAAGTTTTATGCTGACAGACAGCGTTTCCTGAAATGTGTTTATGAGCAAGTGGCGAGACGGATTGTGAATGTCCGCTTTACTTGCTAACGAGATGATATAGAATAACAGAATGAGAGGTGAGTCGATGGAGAAAAAAATTCAGCGAAAATTTATATTGATGTCAAGTGGCGCAATGTTTTTAATGCTGATTCTTGTAATCGGTCTTGTGATTGCAGTGTTAGGTCATAACATCAGAACAAGAATTTATGAGCGAGTGGATTATATTGCGGACAATAACGGAATTATTCCTGATTACAGAGATGTGAAAGATCATTATGAGAAGATAGATATTACACCAGAGTCTCAGTATGAATATCGATATTTTAGTCTGGTGGAAACAGATAATGGGTCAGAAGTCATCGATATGTCCCACATTGTCTCTATTTCGGAGGAGAGAGCCATTGCACTTGCAAATCATGTTCTTGAGTTTAACAAGACAAAAGGCAGAGTAAAAGAAAACGGAATTATTTATTTTTATAAAGTTGTCACCTGCAGCGATGGCAGCAAAGTTGTCGTATTTCTGGACTGTACCAGAACACTGGAAGGAATTCACGGTGTGCTTAAATTTAGCATACTGGTTGGGATTTTATGTTTTCTATTTTTCTTTGTCATAGCATCTCTCCTCTCAAAAAGAGCAGTTAAAAGTATCGTAGACAATATTAAGGCACAGAATGAGTTCATTACAAATGCAGGACATGAATTAAAAACTCCGCTGGCCATTATCTCTGCAAATACAGAAGTTGTCGAGATGATTAGTGGAAAAAATGAGTGGACCGAGAGTACAGTCAATCAGGTAAAGAGGATGTCGGGACTGATTAGCGATTTGATTTTTCTGTCAAGGATGAATGAGAGAACAGATTTTGTTCTGGAAAAGATTGATTTCTCCAAAATTGTAAAAAATACGGCATTGCCTTTTCAGTCCATGATTGAGCAGCAGGAAAAAATCGGTCATTTTGATATTGAAGATGATGTTTTTGTAAAATCAGACGAGAAACTGCTGACAAATCTTGTTTCTATTCTAGTGGATAATGCAGTGAAATATTGCGATGAGCAGGGAACAATTGACATTTCTCTCCATAAGAGGGGGAGAGGTGAATTTGGAGGAAAATTGATTGTATCGAATTCTTATGAAAAAGGAAAAGATACAGATTATACCCGCTTTTTTGAGCGATTTTACAGAGAAGATGAGTCACATAACAGCAAAAAACAGGGATATGGAATTGGATTGTCTATGGCAGAATCTATAGCAAAAAAGATAAAAGGAAAACTGAGTGTATCGTATGCAAATGGAACAATTTCATTTACACTTCAAATTTAATTGTATAAAATTAAATTTGGTATTGACAAAACAAATTATTTATGTATAATTAAATTGTAAGCAATCTAAATCACATACAATTTAGATTATTGGACATACTAAATTAAGAAAAAATGAATGGAGGATTTTATTATGGAACCAATCGTATTAAATAAAGAAAATTTTGAACAGGAAGTATTAAAATCAGACAAGCCGGTATTGGTAGATTTTTGGGCTGCATGGTGTGGACCATGCCAGATGCTCTCACCAGTTGTAGATGAGATTGCAAAAGAGACAACTGAATTTAAAGTAGGTAAGATTAATGTGGATGAGCAGATGGACCTTGCACAGAAGTATGGTATAGTATCAATTCCATGCCTGATTGTATTTAAAGATGGAAAAGAGGCTAAGAGACATACAGGAGTAATTCCAAAAAATCAGGTATTAGAATTGGTACAGAACGCATAAAAGAGAGGTGAACCTGTGTTAGATGTTGTAATTATAGGTGCAGGAACCGCGGGAATGTCAGCGGGAATTTACGCTGCAAGGTCAGGAAAGACTGCACTGATTTTAGAGAAAAAGGCATATGGCGGACAGATTATCAATACGCCAAATGTAGAGAATTATCCGGGAATTAAGAGCATATCGGGATTTGCATTTGCAACAGGACTTTATGAACAGGTGACAGCACTTGGAGTAAAAGTTGCGTTTGAAGAGGCGGTTTCTATCGAGGATTGTGGAGACTATAAGGTTGTCAATACAAATGAAAATTCTTATGAGACAAAGGCTGTTATCATAGCAACCGGAGCAAAGAACAGACAACTTGGAATTGACAGGGAAGAACAGTTTACAGGTGCAGGAATTTCCTATTGTGCAACTTGTGACGGCGCATTTTTCCGTGGAAGAGATGTCGCAGTGATTGGCGGCGGAAATACAGCAGTTGAAGATGCACTGTTTTTATCAAATTACTGTAATAAAGTTTATGTTATTCTCAGAAGAGATGTATTTCGCGCAGATCCAAAAGATGTAGAGATATTAAAAGATAAAGAAAACGTAGAGTTTATCTATAATTCAAATATTGCAAAAATTCACGGTGAAAATACGGTGGACGGAATTGAACTCAGAGACAAAGAGGGCAAAGAGACATTTTTAAAAGTTCAGGGGATTTTTGTTGCAATTGGTCAGGTTCCGGATAACCAGTCATTCCAGTCACTGATTTCGATTGATGATGCCGGATACGTCATTGCGAGTGAAGATTGCAAGACAAATGTAGAAGGCATTTATACTGCGGGTGACTGTAGAACAAAGTCGGTCAGACAGCTCACAACTGCTGCATCAGATGGAGCAGTGGCAGCGCTTGCCGCATGCGAAAGAATTAATAAAAATTAGAATGGAGCATAATTATGGATAAATTTGATTGTTTAAAGCTTGAAAATCAACTGTGTTTTCCTCTTTATGCGTGTTCAAAAGAGATTGTAAAAAAATATAAACCTTTTCTTGATAAAATTGATTTGACTTATACGCAATATATTACAATGATTGTGATGTGGGAAAAAAGAGAAATCAATGTGAAGGAACTTGGAAATTGTCTGTATCTTGATTCCGGAACTCTGACTCCGCTGCTCAAAAAATTAGAGCAAAAAGGATATGTGACGAGACAGAGGTCGGAAAAAGATGAGAGAAATCTCATTGTCAGAATAACAGAAACTGGAATGAATCTGCGTGAAGAGGCAGTAAAAATACCAGAGCAGATGGGAAAATGTGTGAATTTATCCCCGGAAGAATCTATGAATTTATATCAGATTCTATATAAGTTACTTGGAAGTTTTTCAGCATAAGATATGATTTGATGGAGAATACAAATTGAAAAATTTAGTTAAGATTTGTGGAATTACAACAATAGAAGAGATTGAATTCATCAACGAGGCAAAGCCTGATTTTGCAGGCTTTGTTCTTTTTGTGTCCAAAAGTAAGAGAAACATTTCTGTAGAACAGGCAAAAAAACTTTTGGAAAATCTGGATTCACAGATAAAATCAGTTGCAGTTACCATTTCACCGGATGAAAGAAAACTGCAGATGATAGAAGAGGCGGGATTTGACTATGTACAGATTCACGGAGCAATAAGCAGTGCATTGCTTGATAAAACCAAGATTCCTGTCATCAAGGCATTTAATGTAGGGGATTTGTCGGAATATGAGATTTACCACAATCATTCGAATGTGGCAGGATATGTTTTTGATGCACAGGTTCCGGGAAGTGGAAAAGAATTTGACTGGACTTTGTTAGAGCAGATTCCGCGTGATGAGAAGTTTGCGCTGCTGGCAGGAGGCCTCAATCCCTCAAATGTCAAAAAGGCGATTTCTGTCACAAAGATTCACGGAGCAGATACCAGTTCTGGTGTTGAAAACGAAAATGGCATTGGAAAAGACAGAAATAAAATTCTGAAATTTGTGAAATGTGTGAGAGAAACAGACAAGGAATGAGGAATGTATTTTTTTTAATACTTATGGAAATTCGGTTGATTTTATTATCGAATAATGTTAAATTATTAATGTAAGTTTGTGGGGAAAATGTATTTTAAAAAGTGAGAATTGTTCTTATTTTTGAACATGAAAACCCATTGACAAAAATAGTAATCATTACTATAATTAAATCAGAAGTTAGCAAACAGCTAATTAAGAACAAAAAATAAAAGGAGGAACCAAACAAATGGTAAATTATGATGCTTGGGAAGGGTTCGAAGGAAGAATCTGGAAAGATGAAGTTAACGTTCGTGATTTCATCCAGAAAAACTACAAACCATATGATGGTGACGAATCATTCTTAGTAGATCCTACAGATGCAACTAACAAATTATGGGGTGCATTACAGAAATTACAGAAAGAAGAGCGTGCAAAAGGTGGCGTTCTTGATTGTGAGACAAAGGTTGTTTCAGGCCTTACTTCTTACGGACCAGGATACATCGATGAGGAATTAAAGGATCTTGAGCAGGTTGTTGGTCTTCAGACAGATAAGCCTCTTAAGAGAGCTTTCATGCCTTATGGTGGTATCAGAATGGCAGAGCAGGCTGCAGAGAGCTATGGATACGAAATCGATCCAGAACTTAAACATGTATTCGAAGATTACATGACAACACATAACGATGCTGTATTCGCTGCTTACACAGACGAAATGAAATTAGCTCGTAAAACACATATCGTAACAGGTCTTCCAGATACTTATGGACGTGGACGTATCGTTGGTGATTACCGTCGTGTAGCTTTATACGGTATTGATTACTTAATCAAAGCTAAACAGGAAGATAAGAAGAACTGCGGATGCGGTAATATGTATGATGACGTTATTCGTCTTCGTGAAGAAATCCAGATGCAGATTAATGCATTAAAGGGAATGAAAGAAATGGCTAAGATTTATGGCTATGATATTTCAGAACCAGCTAAAAACGCAAAAGAGGCTTGCCAGTGGTTATACTTCGGTTACCTCGCAGCTATCAAGACACAGAACGGTGCTGCTATGTCAGTAGGTCGTGTTTCTACATTCCTTGATATTTACTTCGAGCGTGACTTAGCTAATGGTGTTCTCACAGAGACAGAGGCTCAGGAAATCATCGATCATATGACAATGAAATTCCGTATGGTTAAATTCGCAAGAATTCCTTCATACAACCAGTTATTCTCAGGAGATCCTACATGGGCAACTCTTGAAGTTGGTGGTATCGGAATGGACGGACGTCACATGGTTACAAAGACTGACTACCGTTTCCTTCACACACTTGAGAACATGGGACCTTCACCAGAGCCAAACCTTACAGTATTATATTCAAGCGCTCTTCCACAGCAGTTCAAGGATTATGCAGCTCATATCTCTATTGAGACAAGCTCAATCCAGTACGAGAACGATGACGTAATGAAACCAGTATGGGGCGATGATTACTCAATCTGCTGTTGTGTATCTGCAACACAGACAGGTAAAGAAATCCAGTTCTTCGGAGCTAGAGCTAACCTCGGTAAGACATTACTTTACGCTTTCAACGGTGGATTTGATGAGAAACATCGTATCCAGTGTGGACCAAAGTTACAGAAGATTACAAAAGATGTACTTTCAGGTGAGGAAGATTACCAGATGGTTAAAGATGCATACGAGACATGGCTTGACTGGTGTGCAGACATCTACGTAAACGTATTAAACTTAATTCACTATATGCATGATAAATACTACTATGAAGCTGCTGAGATGGCATTAATCGATACAGATGTACGTCGTACATTCGCTACAGGTATCGCTGGATTCTCACATGTTATCGATTCATTATCTGCAATCAGATATGCAAAAGTAACAGTAATCCGTGATGACGAAGGTATCACAGAGGACTTCAAGGTAGAGGGAGAATTCCCTAAATATGGTAACGATGATGACCGTGCAGACGAAATCGGTATCTGGGTATTAAAGACATTCCTTGAGAAGATTAAACGCAGACACACATATCGTGATTCAGAGCCAACAACATCACTTCTTACAATTACATCAAACGTTGTATACGGAGAAGCTACAGGTGCTATGCCTAACGGACGTCCAGCATTTACACCATTCAGCCCTGGTGCATCACCAAGCTACGGTGCAGAGCAGAACGGACTTATCGCGTCACTTAACTCTGTTGCTAAGATTCCATATCACTGGTCATTAGACGGTATTTCTAATACACAGACAATGAACCCAAGTGCATTAGGACATGACAAGACAGAGAGAGTTAACAACCTTGTTAATGTATTAGATGGATACTTCGATCAGGGTGCTCATCACCTTAACGTAAACGTATTCGGTAAAGAGAAATTAGTTGACGCTATGGAGCATCCAGAGAAAGAGGAGTACGCTAACTTCACAATCCGTGTATCTGGATACGCTGTTAAGTTCATCGACTTAACAAAGAAACAGCAGCTTGACGTTATCGCAAGAACATGCCACGAGTATTTATAAGATACAAAGTTTAAGTTGAACATTTAACGGGGAAATTTAGTTTCCTGTGTGAATAGGAGGTGTTGGTTTCTGTAATACTAAATATTATGGAAACCAACATTTTTCTATATATAAAACCGATGGATTTCGCGGTTGAAATTACCTTTTTATATATAGAAAAGTGCAGAGCCACTGTTTATCCCGGCTGACGCTGACACGATGCAAATCGGGCACAAATCATCAAAAGTAAGTATGGAATTAAGAAATAAGAAATTTTTTATTTTATAAAAAGAGTAGGAGGAAACAATATGAGTTCAGAAAAAATCATGGGTAAAGTTAATTCATGGGAGTCATTTGGAGCTGCTGATGGTCCGGGACTTCGTTATGTAATATTTGTTCAGGGATGCAGAATGAGATGTAAATACTGCCACAATCCAGAGACATGGGAACTGAGTGGCGGAGAGGAAATTTCAGCAGAAGATGCCTTCAAGAAAGCAATGACAGAAGTATTCCGACTTGCAAAAGAAAAGGGAATTCATACAACGCTTGATACAAGTGGAAATCCATTTACAATGGAAGAGCCATATAAGAGTAAATTTGACAAATTAATGGAAGTGACAGATTTATTTATGCTTGACATCAAAGAGATTGAAGATGATAAACATAAAGAACTCACAAAATGGTCAAACAGCAACATTCTTGAGATGGCGAAATATTTATCGGATCATGGAAAAGAGATGTGGATTCGTCATGTCCTTGTTCCTGGTATCACAGATGACGAAGAGGGACTGAAAAAATTAAAAGAATTTACAGACAGCTTAAAGACTGTTTCAAAGGTAGAGATTTTGCCATATCATACACTTGCTCTGGAGAAATGGAAAAAACTTGGAATCGACTATCCGCTTGACGGAGTTCCAATGCCAACACAGGAAGAAGTAAAGAGAGCAGAGGATATTCTCGGCATTGTAAAAGAGTCATAGGCAAAATGTATCATAAATCATAGAAAAAATATATAAAGAAATCTATAGA
>ONXS01000051.1 GCA_900321855.1 uncultured Eubacteriales bacterium
AATTAACTTCTGTCAACTATTTTTTGAAATATTTTTCATTATTTTGACATTGCTGTGTTGTATCTCGCTTTAATTGCTGTGAAGTAATTTTTTACTGTCTTGTAGCCACCCTGAGTACCTACTTTTCCATTGCCTTCACCAAACGCAAGTAAGTTTCTGTCATAAGTCTTGTTCTCGTCTTTTACTCTTAATTTTACATTGCTGTCTGGAATTGCTACATTTTCGTAATTTTTCTTAGCAGCTTTATACCATGTTAAATAGTTGTTGTAATCCATCCATTTGCTCTCATACACTTCTCTGAGGGCAGCTCTGTACTCTGTGTAGTAATTTGAATTTCTTGAAATAACCGAATTTCTATAAATTACATTTGACTGTCCACCCTGAAGTGCTGTATCCTCTGCGAATGGACTAAATGTTGCCATATCTTTTTCACTTGTTGTCATACCTAAAACACGGTCATTGTCGTAAGGAATAATCACAGCTTTTCCTGTTGTATTATTAAAATAGATGTAATGATTGTTGTAGTTATTTCTCATATCATCTGGATTTCCTACAAACCATGCAATTGCGGCATATTTTACAAATCTGTCTGCGTCTACCTGACTGTCAAATGTTGCTTTTGAGCTGCTGTTGTTCATAGTTGTGATAAAGTTCTTTAAAGATGACTGGTCTGACTTTTTCTTATTTGTCTTTAATTCATAGATAAATGTCTTGCCATCTGTCTCTGGTCCCATAGACGTAATTGTATCGTTTCTGTAAGTAGCTCCGCTCCAATCCCATCCGGTTCCGTTATTTTTCAATCCCCACTGACATTTGTAGAGATCTCCTTTTGCATTTGCCTTGCCATAGTAACGTTTCAGGAAGTTCTCATCTACTGGCTCATACATAGTATAAACGCCATAGTTATATCCTGCAAAATGAACATTTGCAAGTGAGGTATTCTGTGCCTCTACCCCTAAATCACGGTACATCTGGTTTACATATAAATTTCCGACATATGTCTGGTCAAGATTTCTGTTCCACTTTAATTCTAATGATTCCAGTTTGGCAAATGTTCTGTTCTTTCTTGCCTTTCTTGTTTCGTCATCTGGCCATACTTTTGCATCAGCTCCATATTCTGTCTCATCATCAAATGTCTGCTTGAAACTGAGTTTAAAATGTACCATATTTCTGTCATCCAAGTTGCTGCCATTATAAATATCAAGTCTTGATGTATTTCCCTTTAAACGAACACCAACCTCGTACATAACATACTCTTTTCCATTTACTGTAATATGTGCTGTACATTTTCTGTATGTATCACTGTTTGTACCATCAGCCTTCATTTTCTTTAACTCATCATCTGACATATTTAACTTGACTGTTACTTTGTTATTAATATCAAATAATGCGTTGTAGAGAGCCTCTTCGTCTCCCTGATTGGTATCTGTTCCTGTCTCCTCAACTACAGATGCTTTTACTGTCACCTTACAGGCTGCTGTCTTGCCATTTGATGTCTTTGCTGTAATTGTTGCTGTACCAGCTTTCTTAGCAGTTACAACACCTGTAGATGAGACTGTGGCAATCGAAGTATTGGAACTTGTCCATGTCACTGCCTTATTTGTTGCGTTAGATGGTGCAACAGTTGCTTTTAATGTTGTTGTTCCACCAACTCTGAGATTTGCTGCTGTCTGATTTAATGTAATACCTGTAACAGCTACTGTTGCCGGTTTTGTAGGTGTTGTAGGTTTTGCAGGTGTTGTCTGTTTTGCATAGTATGGATTTGCTGTTGTTCCCGGTGCTGCTGCTCCTTTATTTACAAGTTTAATTTCAATACCCTCTAAACGGTATCCATATCCTGAAGTTCCTGCAGATGCTCCATTTTTTGCCCAGCCAAGCCAGCCAAACTTCTGTGCATGTACTCTGTAGTAAACATCATATTTGTTTGCCATCTCACCTGTCAGTTTGATTTCAATTGCCTCTAATCTCTTTGCCTGTCCACTTGTTCCACTGAGCGCTCCGTTAGATTTCCAGCTCTGCCAGCCGTATGTCTGCACATGAGTTCTGTATGTGATATTTCCTGAATATTCCTGATTTGTGAGTGCAATATTGATTGCCTCAAGACGTTTTGCCTGTCCGCTTGTTCCACTCATAGCACCGTCCATCACATAACCCTGCCAGCCATAGCTCTGTACATGAGTTCTGTATTTTACCATTGGATGAACGTAATGGTTTGCTGTTGTTCCCGGTGCTGCTGCATTTTTTGCAACTAATTTAATCTGAATTGCCTCTAATCTCTTGGCATAATCCGATGTACCTGCTGTCTCACCGTTCTTTGCCCAGCCAAGCCAGCCATATGTCTGTGAGTGTACTCTATAATACACATCATAGTGATTTGCCATCTGACCGGTTAATTTAATCTGAACAGCCTCCATACGCTTGCCCTCACCACTCGTTCCGGCAAGACCGTCATTCTTTGTCCAGTTTGTCCACGCATAAGTCTGACAATATGCTCTGTACTCAATACTTCCTGAGTAATTTGCATTTGTAAGCTTTACTTTCAATGCCTCAAGGCGTAAGCCCTGTCCACTTGTTCCACTTGTCACTCCGTTTGATGAATAACTCATCCAGCCTTTTTTCTGCACATGTGTGGTGTACGAAACGCCAGCCGCTGCAGCTTCTGCTGTGCGTTCACTCTTCACAAAACCTGTGCACACACTCACAACCATCGCAATTGCGAGCAAAAGGCTAAATGCCTTATTCCATGCTTTTCTGTTCATAGAATTTCCTCCTTTTATCTTGTTTTGACTGTTTACTTAACACTGTCATTCTTTGTCGCCAAACAGATAATCGCAATCCATCTCGCTGCCTGTTCAGAACAGGACACATTGTAAAGCGGACATTCACAATCCGCTTTGCTACTTGCTCATGAACGCAGGCCGCTTTGCAGCTTGTCAGAAGTGGCTTTTACTCTCCTAATATAAGCACCCCCACTACTCCGCCTGCGTCTTTACGCCTTAGAGGTGCGAGACTGCTTATCTGCGTTCAAACGTTTTCTGCTCTCTGATACAGAAATAGCACATCACATGCATTCTACATTTTACTTAACATTGATGTGCCATCTCCCCCTTTTCTCTCAGTGTGAAATTCTCCATCGAGACTACTCACCGAGAGTCTCTATATACCATAGTGCTCCCAGATTTTAGTTCTGCTCTGCACCAAAATATATCTCATACCATACAAGGAATGTGTAGAGAGTCCAGATTTTTCTCCAGTTATCAGACTCGCCACCAACATAAGAATCAAAAATTTCTTTTACCTTGTCCGGATTGAAAAACTTCTTTGAAGTATCTGAGAATAATTTTGCTCTCACATCCTGATTATATCTGTCATCTGCCATCCAGATTCGAATTGGAACAATAAATCCTAATTTCTTTCTAAATGCGATTTCTTCCGGCAACACTTTTGCCGCCGCTGTACGAAATGCTACTTTATTCTGAGTTTCATTTACTTTGTATGCAGATGGCATCCTTGACGCAATATCAAATACTCTTCGGTCTGTGAGTGGCATACGAATTTCAAGCCCTGTAGCAGTACTCATCTTGTCCACATTTAAGTAAATGTCACCCTCAAGCCAAATCTGAATATCTACATCCGACATCTTGCTGAGTGGGTCAAGTCCCTCTGTTCTCTCATAAATATCTTTTACCAGATTGATTGGAAGAACATCTTCTTTATAAGTATTGAGAAGTTCTTTCTTCTCGTCCTCTTTCATAATGTTTGTATTTCCAACATAAAATGTCTTTAAATTCTCGCCATATCTCTCTGCGTTGCGGTACATATTATATCCGCCGAAAAATTCATCTGAGCCCTCACCAGAATAGCAGAGCTTTGTGTGTTTGGAAGTCTCACGACAACCAATTGAGAATACGATTGCAGATGCGTCACCGAGTGGCTGCTCCATTTTTTCCATAACATAAGGAACCTCTGCAAAATACATCTCAGGCGAGATAATTGCTGTATTAATTTCTTTTCCAAGTAATTCGGCAGTCTTTTGCGCAAGTTTTGACTCATCAAATCTCTCATCTTCATATCCACATACATCGGCTACTTTTGCATCGGAGAGTGCAAACACATAAGACGAATCCACTCCACCAGATAAGAACGATTCGGCAACCTCATCTTCATCTTTTACTTCAGTCATAATATTTAATACAGTGTCATGAATTTCATCTGCCCATTCTTCCAGCGACTTGCTGTTATCCGGATGAAACTGTGGCTCAAAATATCTTGTAATTTCAGCTTTTCCATCTTTAAATACAAGGTATCTTCCCGGCATTAACTTCTTTACGCCTTTGAAGAATGTATCCTCTCCCGCTACATAAGTCAGACTTAAATAAATTTGTAGCATATCCTCATTTAATTCTTTCTCAAAGCCCTCGCCGTCAAGAATATCCTTGATAAATGTACCATGTAATAGCTGATTGTCCTTTGTAATATAGTAATAATATGGTTTTGTACCAAACTGATCTCTCACAAGGTAAATTTCATCATCTTTTTTTACAGAAAATGCGAACATTCCATAAATTTTATTTGGAATGTCATATCCCCATTTGTCATATCCTTTTACGATAATCTCTTTTTCTCTCTCTTCTCTTGATAATGTCTTATCAATTCCAAGTTCCTCACAAAGGGCTTTCCAATTTCTGATATGTCCTCTGTACTTTAATAATTCTGTCATGTTTTCCTCCGTTTTCCTGTTCGTTTTGATTAGTCTCTATTTTCCTTTTGCAAACCAATCGGACATTCATTCTGTTTTTTGCTATCTGTATCAATTAGATATACAGATAATATATACTCATTGTTTCCAAATGACTTATTTTGCAGCTTTCGAAGTATGCGAACTTTAATTTCAATCCATGCCTCATCTGAACAAATCATAACATTTGCAAGCATTGCACCGATATTTACATATCTCAGCCTGTTAATTCTTCGAATCATATTGTTCTTAATAAAAATATGAATTCTGTCCTGATACACTACAAATCTCCACGGCTGGGCATTATAAGAAGATGGTGCCAGCACTGCGCACTGAAGTAATTTTTCAATTTCTTCTCCCGCCGGCTCCTTAAATACGCATATTTTCTCCATAGAAAGACGTTTTTCTTCTCCCATATTTCGATACATAATCTTCTTCGGATACCCAAATGCCAGACAAATGGTCATATACAGACCCTCTTTATTTTCTTCCTGAAATATAATATTTTTTTCGCGAAAACAACTCGCAATTCCCATTGCAGATAAATACACCGATAACTGCTGCAAGACAAAGCCGGCATTTATCTGACCTTCCTTTGTCTGATCTGTATAGATCCCCACATAGTAAGGTGCAAAACCTCCTGTACAATAATTGGTCATCACATACCTGATTTTTGATTTTTTATATACAGGCTCTATCTCATCCAGATATTTTTCTATTCTTCTCACTAATTCATCTTCAATTTGCAAAAATTCATATTCCCTCACTGATTTTCGCATCATCATTCCCTGAAGAATTCTCATATCATTTCCTCTCTTTATACCACGAATCCCCCTGACTTACACATATTGACATATTCAAAGGAGGTATTCTAAAAATATCTATTTTTTCACTACTCACTTGCAAGTCTGTAAAGCGGACATAAGCATCCCCGATGCCCGCCTACGTCTTTACGCCTTAGAGGTGGGAGATTACTTATCTGTGCTGCGTTCAAACTCATCCAATAATTCCTCAAACATTTTCATTGCAAGCTCGACTGGCTCTTTCTTACTCATATCAACACCAGCAATCTTTAACAATTCAATCGGTGTATCACTACATCCGGATTTCAAAAATTTCTTGTAATCTTCCACTGCCGGTTCTCCCTCTTTTAAAATTTTCTTTGCAAGAGCGACTGCTGCTGAAAATCCAGTTGCATACTGGTATACATAAAATGCAGTGTAGAAATGCGGAATTCTTGCCCATTCCATCTCAATCTCCTGATCTACACACATCTCATCTCCAAAATATTTTTTATTCAGTTCATAGTAAATTTGGCAAAGAGTTTCTGAATTCAGTGCCTCACCCTCATCTGCTGCTTTATGAACAATCTGCTCAAATTCAGCAAACATCGTCTGTCTAAATAAGGTTGTTCGAAACTGCTCTAAGAAATAATTAATCAGATATGCCTTTTCCTTATCATCTGTACTCTTCGCAATCAAATCAAGAATTAAGAGTGTTTCATTACAGGTAGATGCAACCTCTGCCACAAAAATCTTGTACTGAGAATTGACATAATTCTGATTGTTATTTGAATAATACGAATGAATGGCATGTCCCATCTCATGAGCAATGGTAAAAACAGAATTTAATACCGGCTGATAATTGAGTAATACATATGGATGCGTTCCATACACACTCCACGAATATGCACCACTTCTCTTTCCCTGATTTTCATAGACATCAATCCAGTGATTTTCAAATCCTTCCTGAAGAATTTGTCCATATTCCTCTCCCATAGGTTTCAATCCCTCAGCAACCATCTCAAGAGCCTTTTCATAAGGAATATTTTTTGACACTGAATTTACCATCGGAACATAGACATCATACAAGTGAAGTTCATCCACTTTCATGACTTTCTTTCGAAGTCTTAAATATCTCTGTAACAAAGGAATACTCTGATTGACAGTCTCAATCAGATTGTCATACACCTCTTCCGGAATACTTGAATCATCGAGAAACATCTCTCGACTGGAACGATATTTTCTTACCTCTGCATAAAATGCGTCCTTTTTCAGACTGTTGATATAAATTGCAGCCAGCGTATTTTTATACTTTGCAAATGTGTGATACATTGCATCAAACGCATCTTTTCTGACTTTTCTGTTTTCGCTTGTTATAAATGTATGGAAATTCCCATGGCTTAACTGAGTCTCCACTCCCTGATTGTTTAAAACCATCGGAAAATCTAAATCTACATTATTAAAAACTGAAAAAATTTCACTTGCCCCACCAGAAAATTTCTGTGTCTTTGCAAGAATTGCCTCTTCTTTGTCACTGAGAACATGTTGTTTCTGTCTAAACATTTCTTTTAAATATATGCGAAATTCTTCCAATTCCGAATCCGAATCCACATATCCCATGATTTTCTCTTCTGACTGCGCAAGCAACATCGGAGTGACAAAAGACGTCCCTGCGACATACTCACCAAGCAAAGACTGAGCCTCACCTGACATTTTCTGATACTTTGGATTTCCAAGATTTTCGTAATACTTCTGATTTGAATAGAAATAAATCTTATCCACTAAAAATTCCGTCTCATAAATCAACTTCATCGATTCTTTAAAAGACTCTTTGTTTTCACACATGTTCTGACATTCTGCAATTTTGGCAATTGCCGTTTTTACCTTGTCTACATCCTTTTGCAGGAGCGACTCATCACGATAAACATCAGACATATCCCATTTGAAGTTATCTGGAATTTCTTCCCTTTTTTTTATTTTATTTTCCATAAATTTCTCCATTTCCAAATGCAGAACCGCACATTCCACATTCCATTTTATTATATACCTTTTCCCAATATTTTAAAAGACATTTTAGCGCAGAATACAAGTCTGTCTCTTCTAATCGTGAACTGCCCATCTTCTAAAGCCAATGGGATTGCGACTGTATTATTTCAAATATCATCCCTACGATAGAACAACCGATTGCACATTTGGCGATTCTTCTGTCACAAAAAAGCAAAATAGCCTGCAACTTCTCTCAAAGTTACAGACTATTTTACTCAAAGAGATAAAAAGAAGGATAATAACTAAATATTGCTCTTCCAAGTATCTCACTTTTTTTGACAAAATGTGTACTGCTCCAAAATCTTGAGTCATGAGAATTATTTCGATTATCTCCCATGACAAAATAACAACCATCCGGGATGGTAATTTTTTCAAAATCAACTCCCTTTCCACTCGGAACACCTTTAGAAAAATATACATAAGAAGACTCATCAATCGGCGAATCATCAATGTACACAATTCCATCTCTTATCTCCAGTGTTTCTCCCGGAAGTCCAATTACTCTCTTTACATAATTTTCTTCGGGATTATCGGGGTATTTAAAAATAATAATATCTCGTCGTTTCGGTTCACTAAAAACATAGGACAGTCTCCATCCAACCATTCTGCTGTGCTTATGAATTGTTTTCTCCATAGAGCCACTAGGAACCGTTGCATTAATCAAAATACAGGCATTAATTAAAAATGCGGCAGCTCCTGCAATCGCTATGATAACTGCCCAGTTCACAATTTCTTTTTTCCAGTTAAATTTATCCCGTTTGTGACGTTTTCGAATCACTTTCTCTGAATTGACTGTATTATTATCCTCTTCTTCTCCCCAATATATAATCTCTATATCTTCATCAGAATGTCGGTTATCGTAATAATTAGCCACAATAAAAAATCCTCCACAAAGTGTCTTCTAAGATAATATAACACATTTGTGGAGGAAGTAAAACCTTTATTTCAGATAATTTATCCAGCTTAACTCTGAAGGAAATCTTTGATTCTCTTACTTCTGACAGGATTTCTGAGTTTTCTCAGTGCCTTTGCCTCAATCTGTCGAATACGCTCTCTCGTCACGTTAAACTCTTTTCCTACTTCTTCCAGTGTACGAGGATGTCCATCCTCCAAGCCAAAACGAAGGACAATGACCTGACGCTCTCTCTCCTTCAAATCCCCAAGTAACTGATCGATATGTTCTCTGAGCATGACAGATTCTACATTGGCCTCAGGAGTAACTGTATTGTTATCTGCTACAAAATCTCCTAAGTTTGAATCGTCCTCTTCACCGATTGGAGTCTCCAAAGATGCCGGCTCTCTCGCAATCTGCATAATCTCAAGAACTTTATTTTCACTCATATCAAGTGCCTCTGCAAGTTCTGCTGCTGATGGCTCATAGCCCAGTTCCAGTGTCAGTTTTCTCTGCATCTTAGACATTCTGTTGATTGTCTCAACCATATGAACCGGCACACGAATTGTTCTCGCCTGATCTGCAAGTGCACGGGTTACGGACTGTCTAATCCACCATGTCGCATATGTACTGAGTTTGAATCCCTTGTCATAATTGAATTTTTCGACACCCTTAATAAGTCCAAGATTCCCCTCCTGAACCAAATCAAGGAAGGTCATTCCTCTTCCTGTATATCTTTTCGCAATGCTGACTACAAGTCGTAAATTTGCTTCTATCAAACGATCTTTTGCTTTCTGGTCACCCTCCGATTTTCTCTTTGCCAATCTGAGCTCTTCTTCCGCACTCAGCAATGGAACGGTACCAATTTCTTTCAAGTACATTCTTACCGGATCTTCTGTACCCACGCCATCCAATAAATCTATAGCCTCAAGATCAATTTTCTCATCATCTTCTTCTTCAAGTTCCTCATCTGTTGGCTCAATTAAAAGATCATTGAGTTCTCCATCTTTTCCAGCACTAACTTCCGAATCAACTTCCGTAGAAGATACTATCTCAATCTTATTATCCTCCAAATACTGATAAACTGCATCCATCTGTTCCCCTGTGAGTTTCTCATCTTTGCAAAATTTGTCCAGTTTCTTAAATGCTATCAGATTATTTTGTTCTTTAGCCTCGTCTACTAACTTTTTAATTTTTCCTAAAAATTCAATCTCAACCACTAAAATCGGTCCTTTCTCTGCAATACTTACAGTATCTCATGTCTGTTGCAACATTATACACAAAAATAACTTCTATGTAAAGTTACTTTGGCAAATTTTTATTCTTTATGTAGTTTTCTATCATTTAATGGATTAATTTGTCAAAATCAATTTTTTTTTGAAATTCCCGACATTATCTTAATCGCTCTTTTATTATTTACAATCTTCACCCTCTTAGGCGAACCTCCATATTCTCCATCTAATACCCACGGAATCTTCTCTTCAGATTCAAATATCATTTTGGATGCCTTAAACGAGACAACACTCTCCGTCTTAACATCCATTCCTATCATTTTTCCAATCACCAGATTCAAATCAATTGCACTCTTTGGCTGTTTTATCAGAGTAACTTCAAACAATCCGTCATCTAATGAGACGTTCTTACCTGTAATTCCCTTAAATCCACCAACAGATACAGAATTGGTAATCATTCCATACAAAAAATCATCTTCTATCACATTTCCGTCATAGGTCACTTTCATGTGATAAGTTCTGAGTGATGTCAGTTTTGTGGCAGCATCTAATATATAAGCAGAATGTCCCAGTACATTTTTCATTTCCTGAGGTGTCATATAAGATACATCTGTAAAAGCTCCGAATCCGGCGACATACACAAATTTCTTCCTTCCAAAACTTCCAATATCCACAGATATTGTCATTCCATCCACTGCAACCTTTGCCGCCTCTAACATTGACTTTGGAAGTCGAATACTCTGTCCAAAATCATTGGTAGAACCAGCCGGAATATAACCAAGAACCGGACGCTCCGGCAACTCCATCAATCCACTGATTACTTCATTTAATGTCCCATCGCCACCGCTGCATACAATCATATCGTACTGATAGGCCATATGAATTACCTGCTCTTTTGCATCGAGTCTCTTCTGTGTTGGATATACTCCCACCTGATAGCCACTTTTCACAAAACAATCTATAATATCTGACAAATTTTCTTTTACCATACCCTTTCCAGAGTATGGATTATAAATAAAAAGAAGATTTTTCATAAAAAGAAATTCCTTTCATCTTGTTATCACTTAATAATCACAAACCACTGTTAAACTCATATATATCTTATATTTACAATGTGCACAAAAAGAGAAGCCGTTACACGACTTCTCTTGATATACTATGTAATATAGCTGAAAATATGCTTAAAATTAAGCGTTAACTTTTCTCTTAGCTGCTACTACTGCGATTGCTGCTACTGCTGCAAGAGCGAAAGCTGAAACTGCAACTGTATCGCCTGTCTTAGGAGCGTTTGTGTTAGATTTAACACCAGCACTCTTAGCTGGTGTGCTACCATTGTCTGCTGGAGCTGGAGCAGGTGTGTTTCCATTGTCTGCTGGAGCTGGAGCAGGTGTGTTTCCTCCATTGTCTGCTGAAGCTGCTGGGTAGCTAGCTGGAGCTGTAAATGACCAGCTTTCATCAGCTGATACATAAAGATCTGACTGAACTCCGCCTGCTGCTGCGATTTTCTTCTTGTTAAGTAAAACGTTATTTGTCTGCTCTTTTGTAGCTGTAGCTGTTGTAGCGATTCCTGAAGCAGCGATTGCATCAAGGTCATCCTGCTCTGTTGTATCGTTAAGTGTTGAATCACCAACATAGTTGTTGAAAATCATAACCATACCGTTTTTGTCAACTTCGTCAGAGAATGTAACTGTTGTCTTAACCCAACCATTACCTTCATCTACCATCTTAGCACCTGGCCATAATACTTTTGTAGAACCATCTGCCTTTGGAGTTGTAATAGAATCAGCTGCTGGTGTTACGTTTGTATCAAATGCGATACCTTCGTATACCCATGCTCCAACTGGATTCCATTTTCCATTGTTCTCAAAGTGAATTGTAACTGTCTTTTCAGCAAATGCTGTAACGCTCATAGCCATTGTCATAGCTGCTACTGTTCCTACTGCAAAGAACTTCTTTAAATTTCTCATTTTATCAATCTCCTTTTGTTTTAGTGATTAATAGAAATTCACATTTCTATTGACTATTAAGATTATATACCACTGTTAATATTTTTGCAACACTTTTTAAATCCAATTTCAGGTAATTCTGTACACTTGTCAATTTTTTTGTTCTGTGTTTGTGCAACATATACAAAAAAGCCGGCATATTCATTTATGCCGGCTTAAAATCATATTATTTACAAAATAATTTATTCTTAGTTATCTTTCTTTTTTCCAAGAACTACTGCAAGAAGTGCAATTACAACAACTACTACAACTACTACAATGATAATAACTGTTGAGTTCGATTTGCTCTCTTTCTCTTCAGCTTTCTTTGTTGTCTCAGCTTTTGCATCATCTGCTTTTGTGTCATCAGCTGTTACTGCTGTATCATCTGCTTTTGTATCATCAGCTGTTACTGCTGCATCATCTGATTTTGTATCATCAGCAGCTGTTACTGCACCTTCGATACCTGGTAAAGCATCAATAGCTTCTCCACCTTCAAGTGCAAGTACATCGTTGAGGAATGTTAAGTATGCTGCATCATCAAATTTTACTGAATCTGCTGGATATGCTTTCTCTCCTGGTTTCTCGATTGAGTCTACTGCAAGAATGTTGTCTCTTGAAAGTGCTACGAAATCTGCTGGGTCCTCATCTCTTGAATGATATCTAACATTGAGTTCCATTACTTTCTTGTTCTGTAATACTGCTACATATCCATCTGCTGGTCTTACATATACTTTGAATTCACCTGGTTCAAATGTCTCATCAACAATCTTGAACTGTGTCTGGTTATCTGCCCATACAGCATCTGGCATACCGATAGCTGCCTGATATGACCAAGCATTATCTTCTGCATCTTTTAAAATCTTGAACTGTGTTGCATTGTTCTTTGTCTCTTCTGTATCCTCTGATGCAAGGACATATGTACTTGTAAATTCATATAATCCTTCCTGTCCGTCTACAGGTGTCATAACATATTCTTCCATTGTTGGAATCCAACCCACTTTGTTATTTCCCTGATCTGCCTCATTGAAAAGGTTTGGATTACCTACAAATGAGTATGCACTGTCATCTGCAAATGCTGCAACGCTCATAGCTGCAACCATAGAAATTGATGCAACAACTGTTGCAATCTTTTTGATTACTTTTTTCATTTTGAATCTCCTTTCAAATTTGCTATATCCATAGCTTGTTTTACCAATGTATTATATATCAACAATCGATTTTTGGCAATGTGTTTTTTATGTTAAAAACCAGAAAAAGGAAATATCTTTTCGATATTTCCTTTCATCATATGATATGTTATTACACAATTTTACACAATGTAATATTTTTCTGATTAAGCCTCTTTCTTCTTAGCTACTACAGCAACTGTTGCTGCTGCAACTAATGCTGCAAGCATAGCTACTGGAGCTACATCACCTGTCTTAGGTGCATTTGTGTTTGACTGAACGCCTGGAGCTTTTGTTGTTGGTGCCTGTGTCTCTGCTGGAGCTGCTGTTGTCTCTGCTGGAGCTGGAGCTGCTGAGGAACTAAGTCCTACGACTGTTTTCTGGAATTCTGCATATGTAGCATCATCAAATTTCACCTGTGCCTCTGGATATGCTTTCTCGCCTGGTTTCTCGATTGAGTCTACTGCAAGAATGTTTGCTCTTGAAAGTGCTACGAAATCTGCTGGATCCTCATCTCTTGAATGGTATCTTACAGAAAGCTCCATAGCCTTTCCGTCCTGAACAACTGCTACATATCCGTCTGATGGTCTTACATATACTTTGAACTCACCTGCATGGAATGATGAATCTGTGATATTGAACTGTGTCTGGTTATCTGCCCATACAGAATCCGGCATACCAATTGCTGCCTGATATGACCAAGCATTGTCCTCTGCATCTTTTAAAACCTTGAACTGTTTCGAGTTTGCCTTTGTCTCATCTGTATCCTCTGATGGAAGTACATATGTACTTGTGAACTCATAGATACCATCCTGTCCGGCAACTGCTTTCATTACATAATCTTCATTTGTTGGAACCCAGCCCACTTTGTTATTTCCCTGATCTGCCTCGTTAAAAAGGTTTGGATTGCCTACAAATGAATAGAAACTTTCATCAGCAAATGCTGTAATACCCATTGCTGCAATCATTGTTACAGATGCAACTACTGTTGCAATTTTCTTAATTACTTTTCTCATTCTAATTTTCTCCTTTCATACTCACTGTTTTCATACAGTATTCTTTTTCTATTATATAACTCACAATTCTTTTTTTCAACAAATTCATACAAGTAAATATGTACAAATAATTCACAAAAAGATTGTCAATCAATACCAAAAAAGAGAGATGCCAAACTGACATCTCTCAAAAATAATCATATTTTTACAAAAGCTTAAAATTAAGCCTCTTTTTTCTTAGCTGCGATTGTAACTACTGCTACTGATGCTACTAATGTTGCGAATAATGCAACTGGAGCAACATCACCAGTCTTTGTAGCCTGATTCTTAGCTGTTGTAGGAGCTACTGTTTTTGTACCTGCTGTTGTAGGAGCCTGTGTTGGAGCTGCTGTTGTAGGAGCCTCTGTTGTAGGAGCCTCTGTTGGAG
>ONXS01000054.1 GCA_900321855.1 uncultured Eubacteriales bacterium
GCTGCCTTGTGGCTGACAAGAATATTTTTCTTATACATAGACTCAGTATTCATAGACTGTACTAAACTGTTCATCATTGGAAGTCCCTCTGGAACTGCCATGATAACGATGGATGCCATAAGCATAACTGCCTCTGCCACAAGAAGTAATACCGATACTAATGTAATCGCCTCATTTGCACGAACAAGTGAGAGCACCACATGTAACACACCTGCAATTGCTGCTGCTGAAACACCAAGTTTACCAATACCTGCTGCTACAACTTCAAGTTTTAAGCTGGAAGTATCTTTTCTCTCTTCCTCTTCATTTTCATCGGTAAGAGCTTTGTTGATTTTTCCTAACTCAGACTCATCACCGATAACTGTGGCAACCATGTAACCTTCACCAGAAGTTACAACAGAACCCATGAAAACTTTGCTTGCTGATGCGTAATCGGTTGAATCTGCATCATCCATATTTGCTGCAGCAGTTTTGTTCTCATCTCTCGATTCTCCGTTTAAGGCTGCCTGAGATACTTTGATATGTCCTTCAAATAACAATCCGTCAACAGGAACTTTATCTCCTGCCTGAATTAAGACTGTATCTCCTTTTACAATCTCACTTGTGAGAATATTGACAAGTTTTCCATTACGCATAACCTTTGCAAAGGTCTTGTTATATTCTTCCTGTAACGCCTCACTTCGTGAGCTGTTTCTGTACTCTGATAACGTACTGAAACCGGTAGCAAGACCAATGGCCAGTAAAATACTGACAATCTCGATTGCATCATTTCCACCTGACAGCGCAGGTACAAACATACCGAGAACAGCCAATGCTATCTTTAAAATTAATGCACCGACTAATACTTTAATCCAAATATCATCAAATGCACCGAGAAACATAGACCAGAGTGATTCGCTTTCTTTTTTCGCCAATTCATTCGTGCCATACTTCTCTTTACTCTCGCTTACCTGTGAATCTGATAATCCACGCATAAGCTCTTCTTTTTTCATACTACTCATGCTAAAAGAATGTCCTCCTGATTATAATATTATGATGTCAGGTTCAAAAATATTTGTCCCTAACCATCTGACTTTGGTATGAATTATGTTTTACAAGTCATAATTCTCAAACTATTTATCAGCCATTCGCAATACGCTCTGCTACTCGCTCACAACCAAATACTGTAAAACAATATTCCGCTAAAATTTGCAAGCATATTTTTATCAATTTGAGTGTTTGACCCTTGTATCATAATATACAATGAGAGGCACCATGTCAATAGCACCTCTCATTTTGCACAATGATTCAGAATCCATTCAAGAGTCTTATGCACCTTATTTGTTAAGGAGTAAAACTATCTCTCTGAACCATTTTATCGCCTTACGAATATCTTCTGCAAAGGTCATTCAGACCGGTGTCATTTGTTCCCTGTCCAATTGCATTGAACTTCCACTCACCATTGCGTCTGTAGACTTCACCAAAAATCATGGCTGTCATACCAGAATAGTTATCCGTAAGATTATATCTGCACATCTCATTGTTATTTCTTGCATCGACAAGTCTGATAAACGCGTTCTGAATCATTCCAAAATGCTGTTTACGCTGAACTGCCTGATAAATATTTACAACAATTACAATTCTGTCATATTCCTGTGGAACCTGTAACAAATCAATCACAATCTGCTCATCATCTCCATCACCTGCACCTGTCAGATTATCTCCCTGATGATTTACAGAACCGGATCTGTGATTCAGATTTCCAAAATAAACCAAATCGTATTTGCTCACAAATTTGCCGTCCTGTAACAAAATAGCAGAAGCATCACAGTCAATATCCTGTTTTGCTCCAAACATAGACTTCAAAAATCCACCTGACTGCTGTACTTCATCCCATCCAAGACCAACTACAATTCTGTTTAATCCGACATTGTCCTTTGAAAGATTTACTTTCTGACCTTTTTGTAAACTAACTGACATATATATTCTCCTCTATTCCACATCTACACCATAAGCTGCACACAATGCTGCCAATCCGCCTTGATACCCACTGCCGATTGCATTAAATTTCCACTCGTCTCCATTCTTATAGAGTTCACCGAATACTGCCGCTGTCTCAATTGAGAAATCTTCTCCAAGATCATATCGGAGAAGTTCTTCTCCTGTATCTTCATTAAAAATTCTCACAAATGAATTGGATACCTGTCCAAAATTCTGATGTCTTGCATCTGCCTCATAGATTGTAACAGCAAATGCAATTTTTGTGATATTGGCTGGAACCTGTGATAAATCGATTTTAATCTGCTCATCATCTCCATCACCTGCACCTGTCAAATTGTCTCCCAAATGCTGAATTGCTCCCGATGGATGTTTTAAGTTTCCGTAAAATACAAAATCTTCTGAACCAGACACTCTTCCTGTGTCATTTAAACAAAATGCACTTGCATCCAAATCGAAATCTCCGCCTGTATCAAATGCATTGACATCCCATCCAATACCGACAACTACATGTTTTAATCCAGGGTTTCCTTTTGTAAGGCTGACCTTCTGGCCTTTCTTTAAACTTACAGGCATATCTTTTACCTCTCAATCTTATTTCATTAATAATATTTTTACAGGGCATAAATTCTCAAATTCACATCATTTGTTTCTGAATAGTCACCATATTTTATTCACTTAGATTTTGCCCCTTGTATGTTCATTCTATGCTACTTCAATACCATAGTGACCACAGAGTGCTGCTAAACCACCCTGAAATCCACTTCCGATTGCATTGAATTTCCACTCACCATTGTGTTTGTAAAGTTCTCCGACTACTACTGCTGTCTCAATTGAGAAATCTTCTCCAAGATCGTAGTGAATCAATTCTGCTCCAGTCGCCTCGTCTACAAGACGAATATAAGCATTGGATACCTGACCAAAGTTCTGACGTCTTGCATCTGAATCATAGATTGTTACAGTGAAAGCAATCTTTTCAATATTAGCAGGTACTTTTGTCAAATCAACCATAATCTGCTCGTCATCACCTTCACCCTCACCGGTAAGGTTATCTCCCATATGTGTCACTGATTCACTTGCATGTGCTAAATTTCCATAGAACACAAATTCTTTCTCTGTTGGGCACTTGCCATTTGCACCAAGCATAAATGCTGCTGCATCAAGGTCAAAGTCTGCTCCTGAATCAAATGCGTTTACATCCCATCCAAGTCCTACCATAATCTTTTTGAGTCCTGGATTTCCTTTTGTTAAATCAACTTTCTGTCCTTTTGATAAATTAATTGGCATAATTCTATTCCTCCCTAAAAATAATAATCATATTTTATATAATAGTATCTGTATACTTTATATGTCATTCATTATTTCTAATTATTTTTCTTTGCTGGTGGCATATGATAATTTTTGTTGAAGTCCTGCTTGATTGCCTCAAGTCTTACCTGATCTTCCGCTCTCTTCTTCTTGGCATCTTCCTGAATTCGTTTTGTCTCCTCGATTCCAGAAGTAATTTCTCTCCAAGTTGTCTCTAATGTCTCAATCTGGATAGAACTTCCAGCCGCCATTCTCGCTGTTGCCTTTGACATCTCCACTGTGTTTTGTGCATTTTTCAACAGCATCTCATTTGTCTTTTTGTCAAGTTCAGACATAGACTCTGCCTGTATCTTCTGACGTTTTAAGAGAATTGCCTGTGCAAGTGCCTGTTTAAATACAGGAAGTGTAATAATAAATGTAGAATTAATTTTTCTCACTAAATTGTAGTTACTAAATTCCATTGTCTTAATCATTGGTATTGACTGCATTGCAACATTCTCCGCTGTTCTTAAATCCTGTGTTCTCTGCTCTAACATCATAAGTGCCTGATTTAATGTTGTGAGTTCAAACTGAATCGACTGATCTCCTGTTGTCTGCATATCCTGCTGTCTCTGTGCAATATATGCCTCTAACTCCTTGCATCCCTGCTCTCCGGCCAAGATATACTTTACAAGTTCATGATAAAAGTTTACATTTGCTTCAAACATCGTATTCAATGTTTTATTAGACTGTTTAATCTCTTCTTCATATTTTCTGAGTTCTACATAAATCTTGTCAATCTCCTCTCCCATTGTGTGATATTTTGCGAGAATCTTATCAAGCTGTTTCTTCATATTTCCAAAGAGTTTATTTAAAAATCCCGGATCTTCTTTGATTTCATCAATATCAAAGTTATCCATAATCTTTGCAAGTGTTTTCATCAGTTCACTTGTCTGGTCTAACTGTTTCATAGTCATACTGTTTAATACAATATCAGATGCCTTTGAAATCTCATCGGCTACCTCTGCACCAAATGATACAATTGTTTCCATATTGTTGACTTCAATTGTGCTGACAATGCGGTCTACTTCTTCTGAGTTTACCAGTTCTTCATTCATCTTCTTTCTGTCTTCAACAATATCGTATTCCTGCACAACCTCAATCTCCTGTTTTGCAGTAGGTACCGGCATTGTATTCGGTGTCTGTGTTGCAGTCTGTGTTGGTGCTGCTTTGCTAAAATCAAGTCCCATATTTGTTACCTCTCTTAAAAATTTTATCACGCCATTTAGGTCGTGTATGATTTGACGAAGGTCCTTTCAGATTTGGAATCTGTAAATCATATTTATATTCACCAATCTGATGTTCCTCCATAATGTCCTTTGTAAAATACTTCTCAACATTCTGATAGCCGGTTGGCACAAAAAATAATATGTCAAACCCTATCAGATTTAAAAATGCAATCATCATCGAATCTTCGATGGATATAACTTTCTCACTTGTATTAATGTATATTAACTTTGGATTCTTTTTGGTAAAGTCAAATTTCTGAATCATTCTCACAATCTCTTTTGGAAGATTCAGAATCTGTGCAATGACAGAATACTCTGTTCCATTTTCTCCAATTCCTTTTATCAGTTTCTGGTCAATCAAATCCTGCAGTTTATCCAACATCAAATCCTGTACATCTTCTCTCAATATGCCATATGGATATTCTGCATGGCTTTTTATTTTCTGCCTCTGCAACTTTCCGTTTTTGAAAAACATTGTCGCATAAGGCTTGATTGGATTCTCATCTGTAAATGAAAGATACGGTACATTTTTTATCACAATCGTATCCTCTGTAATCAACTCCTGTACCGATGCCCAATACTGTGAGACATCACCATCTTTGACTCCGGATACTTTTGCAAAGATAACAGGAATATGTACCACACCATCTGTCGTGCTGAAATTTGGTCTGTATTTCAATTCCTGATCCCATAAAATCTTAATCTCTTCATACATCGTCTGAAGAGTGATGACATCTGCACTGCCATACTGCTGATTGCGATACATTCCGGTATCCTGATACATCAGAGTATCAAGTTCCCTCTCTGCATGATAGGCAACGGTTCCCATTCTCACCTGCGAATTTTCTTCCGGAAATTCTTTGAGTGATACACTTTCCGAATAATTTACTTCGTATAATAATTTGTCATTCAGACAACATTTTGTATTCAAATCCGGACAAAGTATCAGTACATCTATCGGCAGTCTCGCCAAAAAGCTGAGAAACATCGCCTCATTCTCATTCTTGCAGCCGCCCATATACACAAAGCAGCTAATATCCGGCATTTTCCAGTTTGAAAATAAATCTTTGCTGTATCGCTTTAACCAACAGAGCAGGTAAATTGCCTTGTTAGTCAGCTTATTCAAATTGCCGGCATCTTTCTTTGCCTCTGCCAGAACAATATCGACAAACGCCTGATGCATCAGTCTCTGAAGTTCGATATTTGCAGTGTAACTGATATTCGCTGCAAGGTCTAAAATCATCTGATCCTGTCTGGCATAATTTTTCCTCTTAATCTGTGCAATTTCAGTCGGTGTCGGAACGGATATTGTCTCATTGACAATCACCATTCTCCTGTTTACACCTTTGATTTTCTGCTGAAACTGATACAGCTCATTGGCATAGCTTAATTTGTCCTGTGCTCCATTGATTCGGCAAAAACAATTATAAAAAAATCTGTCATCACTGCCTCGTGACTGCACATCTGTAGAAAAATCCTCCAGACCTTTTCCGCTAATCCATACATTCGTGCAATTCTTTACACTTGGGCGAGTTCCATACAATCGCTCATTATTAAATGCCTGCTGAATCTCTTCACGGACTGTTTTCATACAATATCCCTCTGGAAAAGGCTCCATTCCGCTGAGTTCTAACTTATCGGACAGCTTTGACTGCGGATCCACTTTTAAGTATCCCTCATCTCCCTCATACTGAAGAAGAACTACATCACAGCCTGCATTTGACAAAATTGAAATCAGCATTAACTCATAATTACTGATTGTTCCCTCGTATAAAATCTTAGGAATCTGATTCTCTCCTAATTGATTGACTACTCTCTCAAACTTGTAATAGAGCCAGCACATAAATTTGATATATGCGTTTTTCAGCATATTCTCTGTCTTTCCCTGCTGCTGCATCGACTCAAGCGAGCTGTATATTGCCCCTGCCACCGTCTCTCTCTGATAATCACTCATTCGCGGCAGCCATTTTTTGAGACTGGAAGAAATAAAATTCAAACTCATCTGGAAATTCATTCCCATAATTTCATCATAATAAGCCAGATTCTTTTCATCCGGATTTGGAATTTTTCCTTCCTGTACAACACCTGTTTTTCTTGCAAGGTCATAATATTTTTTAATAAATTCTCCAATTTCCTCAGAATATCCATTTATTCTGTAGAAATATACCTCTTTACTCTGCCTGTTGTTTAATTCGACAAAATAATCATTCAGGCTTCGAATCTTTTTGTGTTCTAACATACAGTATTCTCACCTTCAATATCTATTCATCTTATTTTTGTTCATGATAAATCCTAAAACAGAACCAATTCCCCCTCCTAAAATATGAGTGAGATTTGCTATATTATCCTGAACAAAGATTCCATCATACACCTGTTCGCCGATATAAATCACTGCTACTAAAATAAATGTAGCAGGAATCTTGCCCTCCTGAAAACTTGTGATAGAGGACAATAATATCAATGCAAATACAATTCCACTCGCCCCTAACAACTGAACACGTGGAAAGAAAATAAAATGCACCAGTCCCGTAATAAATGCTGTCGCCAACATTACAATCAAAATATTGACTGACCCATACTTCTCTTCAAGTAACGGTCCAACAACCAGAATCAACATAATATTCCCGATAAAGTGCTGCCATCCGGCATGTCCAAGCACATGTCCCAAAAATCGTATGTAAGTAAATGGACTGAAAAGTGAAGAACGATACACGCTAAACAGTAACGTTGTTGTCATACCACCTGTAACAATATCCAGAATTAAAACAATAAAACACGCAAGCGTAAACACCAGTATCACTGGAGAATTAAAAGAAATATGCAACGTTTTCTTACCTGAATCTGTTCTGCTCAAACTTATTTCCACCCCCAATATTCACCAAAAATTATACTTAAAATTCTACCACAATCATATCTGTTTTTCAAGTTTTATAATATCAGTAACAAAACACGAAAAACTTTCTATCGTGGTTATTTTCATACTTTTGATTTTCATCCTGTTCTACCGCTCACGAGGTAAATCCATTTGTAAACATTTTTATATTTTCATATCCAATCGCAAGATTTAAGTTCTGACCACTGTCTATTCCGGCAGTGCTGATTCCAATCAATTCTCCATACATATTTAATACGGCTCCGCCTGAACTTCCATGTGAAGTTGGAGCAGTAAACTGAATCATATCGACACGGTCAACCGTTCGAAATCCTGATATGATGCCATCAGAAACGGAGTTAAACAGTCCCATCGGACTTCCAATCGCAACGACTTTTTGCCCTCTCACCAGTTTCTTTCTTCCATCATATATTGGAATTGGTTTCAATTTTTTCTGAATCCTGATTACTGCCAAATCTGTAGTTGTATTATATTTGATAATCTCATCTGTCGGATAAACCGTTTCATCATCCTCGATTCGGACAGAATAAAAATATCCTCCTGAGGCAACATGATAATTTGTCAGAATAAAACCTTTTTCTCCAATCATAATCCCTGAGCCTGTACTCACAACTTTTCCAGATTTATCATGAACTGCAATCTGTACCACAGAAACTGCGAGCAATGCCAGTTCTTCAAAGCTTTTTTCTTGTCGCTCTGCCTGTATTTGTTTCCCAGATGCACTTGCTAATCTCTCTGCCTGCATTTGCTGCCCAGCTGCACTTGCTAATCTCTCTGCCTGCATTTGCTGCCCAGCTGCACTTGCTAATCTCTCTGTCGAAGATACAGAGCCAGAACTTTGCGGCAAAATAATATGTTTCTGAGGAATTTGTACCTTTGTCTGTGCCTGCACCTTTTTCGCTGGTCGCGGTGGAATAACCACAATATTTCTTCTTGAATGGATGTCTGTGCTACTTGTCACTGTCGTTTTCGCATATGGCACAATATCTGTATTTCCAAAATCTCCAAGTACCAGTTTTTGCGAATATTGAATCAATATCTCCGAAAATTCAGCCTCTCTTTTATTTTCTAACAACAGTACATCACAGCCGATAAACGTCAAAAACAGATAAAATAAATACTCATGTTCTTTTTCTATATAATCTGCTATCACTTTCACGACTTTTGTTTCTGTCCAGTTTTCAAAACACTCTCCCATAACCAAATCCACCCAAAATAAGATTTTTGAGCCTGCACTGCGTTTCATAGTCGAGGATATTCCCGCCTTAGACTGCTGATAAATATTCATGACCTGTTCTAGAGCCTTTGTAATTCTATATCTGACAGAACTGATATGTATTGTTTTAAAACAAACTTCTTCCCCCGCATATAACTTATCAAATATCTCTGAATAATACTTGGAATCTTCTATATCATTCAATTTTGGCAGACAATGAATTCTTAGATAAGAGAGCCTGTTTTTCGACATTTCCATATCTAATTTTTTATCAATTTCAAGAATCGTCTGATTCATTGAAACAGTTTCACCGACAGCCCTTACAAAATACACATCTTTTGCAGCGTTATTCATGCCACCTTTTATGTCTGCAAACATATTCAGAGAATCTATTTTCATAACATTATGCCTGCAATTCATTTCCGTCATTGTTTTCACCACCTTTTATTTTATTGTTTCAACTTTTGCTCCTTGTCTCATATCATTTTATCATATTTTTATTTTTTTCTCTGAAAAATTTCTATCTTTTTTGTCAAATGAGTGATATATTCATATGGAGACATTTGCTAGATTTCAATCTAAAATATATCTGTCTCAGAATGGGGAACATTTCATGAAAAACAGTGCTTTCTATTATAGCGTTGGTGCACTTTTATACTGTCCTGCAAACAGAACATCTATTGCAGATTCAATAATAAATGAAAAATTCGGAGATAAATTTTCTCTGGCACTCTGTCTGGAAGACACCATTAATGATGATTTTGTAATGCAGGCAGAAGAAATTATGATTCAGTCACTTCGTAAGATTTTTGAAGGTCGCGAGAAAAAAACTTTTTTTCTCCCCAAAATTTTTATCAGGGTAAGAAATTCCCAACAAATTAGTCGTTTAAAAAAGCATCTCGGATACGGCATGGAACTGATTACCGGCTTTATTATTCCAAAATTTGGTCCTGACAATGCTGACACCTATATCACAGAAATGATAAAAGCCAACGAATCTTCCTCTAAAAAAATATATATGATGCCAATTTACGAAAATACTGCCGTTGTAGATTTACGGAAACGTGCAGAAAACTTATATTCTCTAAAAGATAGGCTCTCTCGTATCGAAGACCTTGTTTTAAATATTCGAGTAGGCGGAAATGATTTATGCCATATTTTTGGTTTCCGAAGACATTCCAACGAATCCATTCACCAGATTAAAACAATATCGAATATATTTTCTGATATTGTGACGGTATATGGAACGGACTATGTCATTTCTGGACCTGTATGGGAATACTATGCAGGCGATAACTGGAAAGAAGGGCTGATTTCAGAATTACAAGATGACCGTTTATGTGGATTTACCGGCAAAACAGTGATTCATCCAAATCAGATTTCGCTTGTAAACCAAGCTTATCAGGTATCAAGAAAAGATTTTGATGATGCACAGGCAATTCTAAATTGGAATCACCAGAATAACTCTTTTGTCTCAGGAAGTCCTTCAAAAGAGCGTATGAACGAATACAAAACCCATACAAACTGGGCACACAAAATACTCTATCTGGCAGAAAATTTTGGTATCAAAGATGTTCACTAATACTCACAGACAAGTCCGTGGGGTTGTGTAACATAACAATTCTCACTTGCAAAAACTATGAGAGACACGCTTTGCGACTTTCTCAAGTTATCGCATTTATCACCAAATGAACATACAAGTATGTCCGCTTGGCTCGTTATCTGCGCAAACGATAGATTGCACGGCTTTGCGAATAATCTATTTCAAGAATAAAAATAGTTCTATACGCATATTTCGATGTGTATAGAACTATTTTTTCAGAGTGATTATTTGTCTGTTATGACTCGCTCGCTAAAACTTTTTTGACCTTTTCATTATATTCTTCTTTTGTGATAATTCCCATATCTAACTGAGCCTCAAAGCGTTTCAGTTCATCATAGTTATCATATTTTTTCTGAAGAATTTCCATTTTTTCCTCATATTCTTCTTTTGAAACAATCTCCATCTCAAGTGCTCTGTCTAGCTTTTCCTTTGCAGTTTCAAATTCTTCCTCAGCTTTTTTTCTCTGCTTTTCCTGCTCTTCCTGTTTGATGAATTCTTCTTTTTCTTTCAGAGCAGACGTAATCTCTTCAAATTTCTCCAAATCCGGATTCATCTCCTCTAAAATATCAGAAATATCAAATTCTTCACTTCCGTCCGATGTGCTCATGTACTCGACATATCTCTTTCCAATTTTTGCATATCCATCGTTGAGATGTTTCTCAATGACAGATTTCTGCACTTTCATTCCTGCAAGTTCTCTCTGCTCTTTTGATGTACTGTAAATCGAATTTCCAATACTCTTTGCAGAGTCAATCACATTTCCCCCAACTTCTTTGACCGCTTTTGTTGCTTTTTCAAACACATCCATTTTGCTACCTCCATCTTATAATTATTTGTTCCAAATGTCTCGCATATACAATGAGACTATAGTAAACGAAATCAAAGATTCCGAAAACCAACCAATTGTCTGTGGTATTTCGTTCTGCAAAAAAACTATCAGTTAAATTTGCAGGTGCTTTTTACTCATTTCATAGCAGCTTACGCGTCTGCCAGTTTTTTTATTATTTCACATCAGCTTACACATCTGCCGTTTTTTATCACTCCACATCAGCTTACGTGTCTGCCAGTTTTTTTATCATTCCACAACATTTATAGTGTTTCATCGGATAATATTCTACCGGCACCTGCTTTTCTTCTGCAAGTCGAATCAAATGTCCCAACTGAGCATCTTCTCGATAGCGTTCATCAATCAAAATTTTCCACGGAACCCTTCGAAGTAATACTCTGGTTGCCTCTCCAATTCCCGGTTTTATCAAATTGATGTCATCAATTCCAAATTCTTCTGCAATCTCTCTGACCTCATCAATTCCATATCCCTCGACAGAAATGGAATCCTCATGATTTGCTGTCGAAAATTCTTTTTCAATGGCATCAATAAAATCATAGGACAAGTCCGCATCTCTCAAATTTTCATAAAAAACTGCTCCGTGAAAATCATTTTCACCTATAATATCACTTCTCAAAAATGTCCGGCTTACCAGACCAGATACGGTGCTGTTCAAACAGGAACTTGGTATTAAAATATCTTCATGAGTTCCGCAAAGGTCTGTCACATTTGCCGGATCTGCAATCACCGCAATCTCCGATGACACTCCTTCATATGCTGAAATATCTTTTTTCAGTTCATTTAAGATTGCACCTTTTCCAATCCAGCCGTCCACAAATAACAACTGGTCTGCATGATAATGTTTGAGCAGATATTTCATCGCATTGTCATCAATCCCTCTTCCACGGATAATGGAAATGGAATAGTGTGGCACATCTAAATTGTACTTATATCGGATATAATGCCTGATTAAAATTCCAATCGGAATCCCCGCTCTCGCAAGAGACACAAGCACGACATCTTTCCCTCGTCTTTGCATAATTTTATCCGAGAGAACTCCCACCGCATTTGCAACGGGCTTGGCATATTGTTTTAAGGATTCTTCATACACCTGCATATATTTTTCAGTAGGTACATATTCAATTGGCAGCATCTCACTGTAATGTCTGCCCGACTGAATCAGTTTCTCGCGCTCCTGCGTTGGCTGTGGCTCTACAAGTCCCGTAATATTCTTTAATAAAAGAACAACATCCTCTTCTCTATATGAACTTGGCATACCAATACTTCTATCTTTGTTCTGCTCATTTACATCAAATTTGTTTCTATCTTCCATTTTCACACCACCTAACTAGAGTGATATCGCTGTTCTTCATTGACAGTGCATGGATGAGTGTATCTGTTCCTAATGTGTCACTATCTTTTGCATCTGTCACAATGATTACTCTGTCATATGCGTCTATATCATACAGGAATGTAATTCTCTCATCATCATACACACTTCTGAGTTCATATCTGCTATGTAACGGATAGCTGCTGTCCAAACTCACTTCAATTGGACTTCTTGTCGTAGAATGAGAGAATACCTGATTGTGATTTTTCTCAAGCTGACTTCCAATGTAAAGGGCAGGATACATACATTCTTCCGTTCCCAATACCAAAATCTTTTGATTAGACAATTCTCCCATCCCTCTTACTATCTCTTCCCACAAATACTCGCATGCTCTCTCATACTGTCTCGAATCCGTCAATCTTCTTGTATTCACAGCTCCATTTATCTGAATTTCTATATTTTTACCACGCTTGTTTTTGTCGCTGAAAATATGATAGGTTCCATTTGTATGAAACTGATTTGCAATATCCCCATATGCACTGTGATTTGTCTTTACAAGATAAAAAAGGTCTATGTTTTTTTCTTGATATATCTCTAAAGATTCCTCATTCATTCCGTTGAGCAGTGATGCCACCGCAAATTTCGGGCACTTTGGATACTTTTTCTCCAAAATAGAAATAATATTTAAGATTGTCTTTCCAGTCGTCACTTCATCTTCGACAAATAAAATTCGTTCAATATCTGATATGACAGCATCAATGTCGTCTTTTACCAGTTTTTGTTCTGTTGCATGGCTGTGTTCTTCTGAAAAAAACAGATATTCTACATTTGGAATCACTTCTCTTGTTGTCTGAATATATCTTGTTTCAAGTGAAACTGCCACACGTGCTCCAATTGCTGTTGCCGTCTCTGCAAATCCGATTACCAGCAATTTCTCTGCATCATACTTCCCTCTCACCTCATCTGCTAAACTGTCAAATAAATGTAAGGCTGCCTCCGGTGATACTGGAACATGCTTTCCCTGTAACGGATTCACGACCAGATAGTTTCGTTTTTTATTATTCTCTCGCTTTGCAATTCTCACTAAATCACTTGTCTGATATTTCAAATTTATTGCCTCATTTCCTATGTTTACTGTCTGTTTATTGTATTTACAAAGGTGCTATCGCTCACGGATGCCAGACATTTTTTCATTTCATATATTCATTTTATTTTATCATATCGATA
>ONXS01000126.1 GCA_900321855.1 uncultured Eubacteriales bacterium
AGAAACTTGTTTGTTTCGATTGAACAAACAAGTTTCTTCTGATATAATGCTGTAAAAGGAGATACAGCAATGATTGAAGTTAATTGTGAATACAAGATCAAGGAAGATATAGGATTTATCATTGAAGCGGAAAAAATAAACGCCTTGGAACTGTCGGAAGCGACCAAGATTTCAAGAACAACTTTTAATGCAATAGGTAAAAGAGGAAGTGCAACTGATGAGGTCTGTGAGAAGTTGTATGCCTATATCTACAGGCATAATTACAGGATCAATTCAGTTAAAGAGGAATTAATCAGAGAGAAGTATGGGACGGTTCTTTTTCATGGTTCTAAGAGCGGTCTCTCTGGTATAACAGTTTCCGGATCAAGAAATAACTGTGATTTTGGGAACGGCTTCTATTTAGGGCAAACCTATAGCCAGGCATTATCCTTTGTATGTGAATATGACCGGGCCTCAGTGTACTCATTTAAATATTCACTGGAAGGGTTAAAGTGTGTAGAGTTCGATTGTTCTTTAGATTGGATGATAGCAATTTGTTACTTTCGGGGAACAATAAAAAAGTATGCCCGGAGTGAAATGGTACAAAAGGTTGTAAAAAAAATCGAGGATGCAGATGTCATCATTGCACCAATAGCAGACAATAAAATGTTTTATGTAATGTCTCAATTCGCTGAGGGAGAAATAAATGCAGATGTAGCCATTCATTCATTATCGGCATCCAGACTGGGATTGCAGTATATCTTTAAGACAGATAAAGCATTAAAGAATCTGATCCCAATAGAAAGATATTATTTGTCTGTTCCGGAACGGGAAGATTGCAGACGTGCTTTGATCGAGAGAGGCTACGAGATAGACACCAAGCTTAAACTTGCAAAAAGAGAGTTTAAGACAGGATTATATATAGAGGAGCTATTGACATGAAAGAGTTTGACCATACTGGTCTTCTTCTGGCAGAATATCAGGGAAAACTATTTGAAAAATCTACGGAGTTAAATTGTTCTTCCGCAGTTTTTTTTCGAAGATTTTTACATTCGGATTATGTGAAGAAGATGGATCTGAATGATGCAGCATCACTGACATTGGACGTGAATGAAGGAATAGACAGCATTCAGAAACAATTTGGTGATTTCGATTACGGTAAGACAAAATATTCTAAAAGTGCAATGTTTTGGATCGGATATATGTATAGATATCTTTCGTATACCAGAGAAGTATCAACCAGGTTTGTAATGAAGTTGTTTCCATATAAGCAATTAAATGATGTCTATTACTCCTTTCATACACAAGATCCCGAATGGTGTGTGCAGAGTTTGTTGGAAATGAATAATCTGAGCGAGGAAATATTTGATAATAATCTGAGATTGAAGAAAGTAATGGAGGAACAAGGCAATTACTAAACTTGTTTGTTCAAATGGTGCAAACAAGTTTCCTTAACAAATACACAACATCAGTTTTAATTTCTATTTGTAAAGCACACCGATACATAGACGATATTATTTGTCAAGGATGTCATTTAAGCAAAATCGCTGAAATGACATCCTACTTTTATTTCCATATAATTGCTATCTTCTATCCAGACCGCTGGGTCTGGAATTTTTATAGAAAGAAGGTGCTGATTATGCCAAAAAAGAAAAAGAAAACCATGGCCGTGCATGAGATGGCAGAGCTTCTGGGACTGAAGAAAACCGATTCTTACTGGCTGATTCACAAGCAGAAATTTCAAACGATCACAGTAAACGGAAAAACACGGGTCGTCATCGAAAGCTTTGAAAAGTAGCCGGCGCATTCTCGTGTTTTCAAACATGAGTCAGCCGGCTGGTCCTTCTGCCTGCTTCTTCATTCTTTGTTCTCAAGGGATCTTCTATATGTCTGTCCAAGGGGCACAATCCCCTCTTTCTTTTTCATATTCAGCCGGTCTGCGGGCCATGGCATATATTGGTACGGCCGGTCCTGATCAGTGTGTGATCAGTTCCTGGTGTGGACATGGTGTCCGGGGTCCTGTATAACAGCGTAGGAGAACATTTGTTCTGGTTTTATATTGACGCACGGGACTGCATATGGTATAATACTGATATGG
>ONXS01000085.1 GCA_900321855.1 uncultured Eubacteriales bacterium
TAAAGAAGCTATCGGCAAGGAAAGCGACTTCGATATGATTATGTGTGTAACAGAATCGACTCTTGATGAATTAATTGATAAAAAGGAAACAGAGAGAGGTCGTTTGCTGTCAAGATGGATTGGTCTTTTACCAATAGAGCTTAAAGACTCAATTGCAAGGGAAAGGTTTAATTCTGAGATTAAGCCAAGACTATTGTCAAACCAGTTTAATGAAGAAACATTGAGGCAAGAAATAAGTGCATATGAGGCTAATATAAAAAATCTTAAATCCGAGATTAAGAATCTTTCTAAATCGAATTCAGCCTTAGAAAAGGAATTAGAAGCACTTGAAAAGAAAAGGAATACTCTCTTGGCTTCTAAAAGAGATATAGATGATGGGTTACTGAAGATAGACATAGCGACTTTAAAAGCAAAAATTGAAAGGAACATAACTGACGGTAAGATGAAATCTGGAGAGCTAAGTAAGATAGAAAGTGAGATTTCATCAATAAAAGATGCTGAGGCAAAGGCTTTGGAATATGAGAAAAAAGTAATTTTACAGCAGCAGGCAATCAACGAAGAGCAGCAGAGAATTGAGGAATCAAAAGTCCTTGAGGCAGAGAGTATTGCAAAAGCTAAGCGCGAAGAGGCACGAAGGCAGAGAGCGATTCAGGCAAGTATTGCAGAATCCATTCGCATTGCGAACGGTGGAAATCCGGAAGAAACTACCGCGCCATATGAGGATGACTTAAATGACTATAAGCCAGAGGCGAATGACCTTGATATGATGGCAGCAATTTTGGAATGTGAGGCCGGAGATCAGTCTTATTATGGTATTCTTTGCGTGGGTGCAGTTATTATGAATCGGATTAGCAGTGCAAGTTTTCCAAATACATTGACTGAAGTTTTGTATCAGCCATATCAGTTTTCACCGGTGTTAAGCGGACGTTTTGCGATTGTGCTTGCAAGAGGAGCAAATGCAGAGTGTTATCAGGCTGCGAGAGAGGTGTTAAATGATGGAGTGAATGTGGGAGGCTGGCATTTCTTTCGAATGAATGATGGCTCAAGAACGGGAGAAGTGATTGGTGACCATGTGTTTTATTAAGGAATTAGGCATATCGTAATCTCTAACGAGACTGTTCGATACAATATAGGATAAAAATTATAAAATGCTGTAGAGAAAATCAGGTGAATGAAAAAAGGATGTTTTTTCGGAAAAGTGCTTGAAAACCCATACATATTAGTGTATAATCTTATCAATTTGAGATAAATTAGGAAATGAGCAAGTTCGGAGGAAGACAGACTCATCAAGCTTGCTTGTAAGAGGCTGTATTTCTCTGAACTTATTCGGTTTTAAACGAACATTGTGAATACGAAATATTCATGCTGAACTCATTTTCGTAAATAACATCTTAATTATAGATCTTTTGGTACAATGGAGCGCCAGGACGACCTTAGGGGAGTTTTGACGCTTTTTATAAAAAAGATATATGTGACAAAGCTGGCTTTGCTGTGCAAAATCCAGCGATATAAGAAACAGGGCTGGTTTCGCTGCATAAGTTTAGCTATATACAATAAGGCAGGCTTTGCTATGCAAATTCAGCTACATACACAACAAGGGCTGGCTTTGCTGCGCAAATCCAGCTATATACGAGAAAGGACGGATCATAAAATGAAAGCATTTCTAATACTTGAGGATGGAACCGTTTTTGAGGGTACATCGATTGGAGCAGAGAAGGAAGTAATCAGTGAGATAGTCTTTAACACATCTATGACTGGTTATTTAGAAGTTCTCACAGACCCTTCATACGCAGGACAGGCAGTTACAATGACATATCCACTCATTGGTAATTACGGAATATGCAGAAAGGATATGGAATCACTTCGAATCTGGCCTGACGCATATATTGTCAGGGAATTATCAAGAATTCCTAGTAACTTCAGAAGTGAGGCTACAATTCAAGATATGCTGAAAATGTATGGAGTTCCTGGTATTGCGGGAATTGATACGAGAGCCCTGACAAAGATTTTGAGAGAAAAAGGAACCATGAATGGAATGATTACCACAAATGAGGATTACAATGTGGATGAGATTATTCCAAAATTAAAAGAGTATTCTCCAAAAGGCGTGGTTGCGAAAGTGACATGTAAGGAGAAGAAAGTATTAGAAGGAAACGGATATAAGGTAGCTCTCTTAGATTTTGGTGCAAAGAATAATATTGCAAGGTCATTGGCGGAGAGAGGCTGTGAAGTTACGATTTATCCTGCATTTACAAGTGCAGAGGAGATTATTCAGTCAAATCCAGACGGAATTATGCTTTCAAATGGACCGGGTGACCCAAAAGAGTGTGTGACCGTAATTGAAGAATTGAAAAAATTATATCATACAGAAATTCCTATTTTTGCAATATGTCTTGGACATCAGCTTATGGCACTTGCAACAGGTGCAGATACTCATAAAATGAAGTATGGACACAGAGGCGGAAATCATCCGGTGAAGGATTTAAAGAGCGGAAAAGTATACATTTCTTCACAAAATCACGGATATGTGGTCGATGAGAATACAATCAATCCTGAAATTGCAGAGGTCGGATTTATCAATGTAAATGATAAGACAGTGGAGGGCTTGCGATATAAAAATAAGAATATTTTTACCGTTCAGTTCCACCCAGAAGCATGTCCGGGACCACAGGATTCCGGAAAGTTATTTGATGAGTTTATAGAAATGATGGGAGGAAAAAAGAATGCCTAAGAATCCAGATATCAAAAAAGTATTAGTAATTGGTTCCGGTCCTATCGTAATTGGACAGGCCGCAGAGTTTGACTACGCAGGAACACAGGCCTGCCGTTCCTTAAAAGAAGAGGGAATTGAGGTTGTATTATTAAACTCAAATCCTGCTACAATCATGACAGACAAAGATATTGCCGATGAGGTATATATCGAGCCATTGACGCTCAAAGTATTAGAAAAATTAATTGAGAAAGAGAAACCAGACAGCATTCTTCCAACACTGGGAGGACAGGCAGGATTAAATCTTGCAATGGAATTGGCTGAGACTGATTTCTTAGAAAAGCATAATTGTAAATTAATCGGTACAACAAAAGAGACAATCAAGAAGGCGGAAGACCGTCTGGAATTCAAAGAGACGATGGAGAAGATTGGTGAGCCAATCGCTGCTTCAAAGGTTGTTGAGAATATCGAAGATGGTGTAGAATTTACAAACATCATTGGATACCCGGTTGTACTCAGACCTGCTTATACCCTTGGTGGAAGTGGTGGTGGAATTGCACACAATTATCAGGAACTGGTATCTATCTTAGAGAACGGTCTGAGACTGAGCCGTGTTGGACAGGTATTGGTGGAGAGATGTATCGCAGGCTGGAAAGAGATTGAGTACGAAGTAATGCGAGACAGCGCAGGTAACTGCATCACCGTATGTAATATGGAAAATATTGACCCAGTTGGTGTACATACCGGAGATAGTATCGTAGTTGCTCCATCTCAGACATTGGGTGATAAAGAATACCAGATGCTCCGAACATCTGCTTTAAATATTATCAGTGAGTTAAACATCACAGGTGGATGTAATGTTCAGTACGCATTAAATCCAGACAGCTTTGAGTATTGCGTTATCGAGGTTAACCCTCGTGTCAGTCGTTCTTCTGCACTTGCATCAAAGGCTACTGGTTATCCAATCGCCAAAGTTGCCGCTAAGATTGCACTTGGCTATACATTGGATGAGATTAAAAATGCCATTACTGGCAAAACATTTGCAAGTTTTGAGCCAACACTTGATTACTGTGTTGTCAAAATTCCAAGACTTCCATTTGATAAATTTATCACAGCGAAGAGAACTCTTACAACTCAGATGAAGGCAACTGGAGAGGTTATGTCTATTTGCAACAACTTCGAGGGAGCTCTTATGAAAGCAATCCGTTCGCTGGAGCAGCATGTAGAGACATTGAGAGATTATGATTTTACAGATTTAGAGATTGATGATTTAATTGACCAGTTGGCAATTGTCGATGACAGAAGAATCTGGGTCATTGCTGAGGCATTAAGAAGAGGTGTGAGCTACGATATTATTCACAACATCACAAAGATTGACAAGTGGTTTATCGACAAACTTGCAATTATTGTTGAGATGGAAGAGCGATTAGAAAAAGAAGAACTTACCGTAGACTTATTGAAAGAGGCAAAGAGAATTGAGTTCCCAGACAGTTTCATTGCGAAATTAAATGGAAAGGTATCAGAGGCAGAGGTTCATCAGATGAGAATGGACAACGGCATTGTTGCTGCATTTAAGATGGTTGATACTTGTGCAGCAGAGTTTGACGCTGAGACACCTTATTACTATTCATGTTTTGGAAGTTTCAATGAGGCAATTGAGACAAAGCCAGAGAAGAAAATTCTGGTTCTCGGTTCTGGTCCAATCCGTATCGGACAGGGTATCGAATTTGATTTCTGTTCCGTTCACAGTACATGGGCATTTCGTGAAGAGGGATACGAGACAATTATTATCAACAACAATCCAGAGACGGTAAGTACCGACTTTGATATTGCAGATAAACTTTATTTTGAGCCATTGACTCCGGAAGATGTGAGAAATATTGTTGATATTGAGCAGCCAGATGGAGCAGTTGTTCAGTTCGGTGGACAGACAGCAATCAAGCTCACAGAGAGTTTGATGAAGATGGGAGTTCCAATCCTCGGAACAAAGGCAGAGGACGTAGATGCCGCAGAGGACAGAGAGTTATTTGATGAAATTCTTGAAAAATGTGGTATTCCAAGACCTTCCGGCGGAACTGTATTTACCAGTGCAGAGGCAAAAGAGGTTGCGAACAGACTTGGCTATCCGGTACTTGTAAGACCATCTTATGTACTCGGTGGACAGGGTATGCAGATTGCAACTTGTGACGAGGAAATTGATGAATTCATGGAAATCATCAATCGAATTGCACAGGATCACCCAATTCTTGTAGATAAATATCTTGTTGGTAAGGAAATTGAAGTAGATGCTGTATGTGATGGAAAGAACATCTTAATTCCGGGTATCATGGAGCATATCGAGAGAGCCGGCGTTCACTCAGGCGACAGTATTTCCGTATATCCAGCACAGACATTGTGTCAGGAGGCAATTGACAAGATTGAAAAATACACAGAGGCACTTGCGATGTCCCTCCATGTAAAAGGTATGATTAACATTCAGTTTATCGTATGTAATGATGTCGATGTTTATGTTATTGAGGTGAACCCAAGATCAAGCCGTACCGTTCCATATATCAGTAAGGTAACAGGTATTCCAATCGTTAAGATTGCAACAAAATGTATCATCGGTCACACCTTAGAGGAGCTTGGCTATACACCGGGACTTCAGAAGAAAGCCGACTACATCGCAATCAAGATGCCAGTATTCTCATTTGAGAAAATCAGAGGAGCTGAAATCAGCTTAGGACCTGAGATGAAATCAACAGGTGAATGTCTTGGTATCGCAAAGACATTTGAGGAGGCACTTTACAAGGCGTTCCTCGGAGCAGGTGTCAACCTTCCAAGACACAAGAAAGTCATCATCACAGTCAATGACGCAGATAAGAAAGATGCCATCTCAATCGGCAGAAGATTTGAGGCACTTGGCTATGAAGTATATGCGACAAGAAGTACCGCAAAGGTTCTTCAGGAGAACGGTGTCGATGCAATCCGTGTCAACAAACTGCATCAGGAATCACCAACCGTTATTGACTTACTTCTTGAGCACAAGATTGACATTGTGGTAGATACACCAACACAGGGAAGAGATAAGAGCAGAGATGGATTCTTAATCCGTAGAATTTCCATCGAGACAGGAGTTAACTGCTTTACATCCCTCGATACCGTCAACGCATTACTCACAAGTTTAGAGAGCAATGTAAAAGACAAGTTAGAGTTGATTGATATTGCGACTGTGAGTACAAGATAGATTTATACAGGGGGGGGTCAGACCCCGCAGATGCGACTAACTAAAGTTAGTAACAACTACGGGGTCTGACCCCCCTGTTATTCGGGAGTGGGAACAGAGAATGAGAACAGAGACTGAGAAAACACAGTTATGGCTAAAACCTTCCAATATGGATGTAACAGGTGGAAATATCCAGATAGAAGAGATTGACCGATTAGCAGAATTTCCGCATATAAAATCAGTTACAATAAGTGGTTTAAATCAAGAAACATTCGAATATTTTATTACTAAATATGGAAAACAACTTCACTATATAGAATTTTTTAAAAATAAAAAAGTCAATAATTGGGAATTATTAGGAACTCTACCAGAATTGGAATGTGTAGAATGGTTTCATAATCAGAGGATTACTGCATTATGGGATATGAGTAAAAATTACGCATTAAAGGTTTTAAGCATAAATGATTTTACAAGACTTCATAGTATCGATGGAATTGAGAAAGCACCGGCATTAGAATGGTTTGATTTTGGGAATGCCGTGTGTGCTACATCTGAAATAGAAAGTTTAAGTCCACTTTGCAATACAAATATTAGAAGGATTGATTTCTATGGAAAAAAAATAAAAGATTTTGATATATCCGTATTATCTAAGATGAAAAATTTGGAGATTTTCAATTTCCCTACTAATTTATTCACAACCGAGCAGGTTGCATGGATTGTTGCTAACTTTCCTGATTTAAAAGGATATTCACTAAGACCTTATGTAGAATTTGTAAATAAAATGAATGAAACAGAGATACCCACTGTGATTATCGTGGGGAAAAGAAAACCGGCAATGGTTATAAAGGGAAATGAAAAGAGAATAGAAAATTATACGGAAAAATTTCATGCAATGGTAAAGGAAATGTCTATGAGAGCTGTTGAAAATGCAAAAGTGTAGGTGAACAAAATGCGAGAAAAAGATAGACTGTATACAACAACAGAGGCAATGGCGAATAAAATGAATGAGTATATCAGTGTTTTTGGTATTGTGAGAGACACTTTGACAGAACAGCAATTGTATTATCAAAGACTTGTAGCAGGATTTTACGAAATGGACATTGAGAAACAGTAGAAACATCCATTTAACACGCTGCAAGATACGAGTATTAAAGAAATATTTGACGTAT
>ONXS01000046.1 GCA_900321855.1 uncultured Eubacteriales bacterium
GTTTCTATACATGGGCAGACGATGCAAGCTGGACAGGTCAGTGGAGCAATGATTTAGCAACAAATGAGGCACTTGTTGAGAAGCATTATACAGCAAATATGAATATGGGAAGCCAGCCAACAAGTACAAACGCTTTCTTAAATGGAAATGATTACCACACACCAGATTACTCAAAGAAATCAGGAATGGATGTTATTGATTTCCAGATGCACTGGAGCTTTAATAATGCAAATGAGGCATTTAATACAGCGAAAGGCGAAGATGCTTACTTCAACGATTCTACATGGAATGTTGTATATGTAGATTCACACGATTATGGTCCAGATAACTGCCAGACATTAAGATATAATGGCGGTACAGATGCATGGGCAGAGAATATGTCACTTATGTTTACATTCCGTGGAATTCCATGTATTTATTATGGCAGTGAGATAGAGTTTCAGGCAGGAAAGGTAATCGATGTAGGACCAAACCAGCCACTCAGCAATACAGGACGTGCTTACTTTGGTGACAATATTGAAGGTTCTGTATACTCAGAAGACTTTACAGTATTTGGAAATGTAAATGGAAAAGTAGCAGACACATTAAATCAGCCATTATCTCAGCACTTAATGAGATTAAACAGAATTCGTCAGGCAGTACCTGCACTTAGAAAAGGACAGTATTCAACAGAGGGCTGTTCAGGAAACATCGCATTTAAGAGAAGATATACAGATTCTTCAACAGACAGTTTTGCTTTAGTAGCAATTTCAGGAAATGCAACATTTACAGGTATTCCAAACGGAACTTATGTAGATGCCGTAACAGGTGATACAAAGACAGTTTCAAACGGAACACTTTCCGCTTCAGTTTCCGGTAAAGGAAATATGAAGGTATATGTATTAAATACAGCTAAGACTCCTGCACCGGGAAGAGTTGTTACAAACGGAGCATACTTAACAGATGGTGGAGCAGCAGAAAATATCGGACCAGTAGAAGTACATCAGACAGAGCCAACAAGTGTATCTGTAAGCAAATCAGCAGTTACAGTTATGGAAGGTACATCTGAGACAGTATCAGCAACAGTAGCACCAAAGGAGGCATCACAGATTGTTTCGTGGTCATCATCAAACAACAGTGTTGCAACCGTTGCAGGCGGTAAAATCACAGGTGTCAGTGTAGGTACAGCAACTGTAACAGCGAAGACATCAAACGGTCTTACAGCAACTGTAAAAGTAACAGTAAAGACAAATCCAAATATTATCAAGCCAACAGGTGTGACATTAAATAAGAGCAGTCTGACAATTCTCGCAAGAAAATCTGAGAAACTGACTGCAACTGTAGCACCTTCAAATGCTTCTAATAAAGAAGTGACATGGACTTCAAGCAATCCAAATGTAGCATCTGTAGATGCAGATGGAAATGTAGCCGGTGTTAATGCAGGTACAGCAACAATCACAGTAAAGACAAATGTCGGTGGATATACAGCATCATGTAATGTGACAGTTGAAAAGAATACAAGCGGACTTACTATTTATTGTAAGAATACATCCGGATGGTCAACAGTCAATGCATACATATGGAAAGATGCAGGTACAAGTATGTCACAGTGGCCAGGAACAGCAATGCAGCTCGTAGATGAAAAAGAAAAAATTTATGCAATCGACATTGATCCGGAAGTGGGATATAAATCTATTATCTTCAATAATGGAGGAGCACAGACAGCAGATTTAACAATTCCGACAGATGATAAAAACATGTTTACATTGAGCTCAAGTGACTGGTCTGTATACAGTGCAGTGACAAATATTCCAGTTTCGGGAGTTTCTCTGTCAAAGACAAGTGCATCTCTTACTGTAGGAAACACAACAAGTTTAACAGCAGCAATTGCTCCATCGAATGCTACAAACCAGAATGTGACATGGTCATCAAGCAATTCTTCTGTGGCATCCGTAAATGGCGGAATCGTAACTGCAAAGGCTGCCGGAACAGCAGTGATTACAGTTACAACAGCAGATGGAAACTACAGAGCAACATGTAATGTGACAGTTAATAATAAAATAGTAGTAAATCCACTTTCTGTAAAACTGACAGCAAATAAGCAGACAGTAGCAGCAAAAGGAACAGTAGCCCTCACAGCAGCGGCAGCAGGTGGTTCAGGAAGCTACAAATATACATACAGCATAACAGCTAACGGAAAGACACTCGCTCTTGCATCAAACAGTACATCTAACAAATACAACTGGACAGCAGGAACATCAGCAGGAACAAAGACACTTACAGTAAAAGTGACAGATGCAGCAGGAAAGACAGCTTCGTCAAGCGTGACAGTAACTGTACAGAGCGTTGCTCCTGCACTTGCAGTAAAGCTTACATCAAGTAAGACTTCTTTAGCAGCAAAAGGAACAGCAACACTGACAGCTTCAGCTTCAGGTGGTTCCGGAAGTTATAAGTACACATACAGTATTACAGCAAATGGAAAAACATTAGTTCTTGCATCAAACAGTACATCCAACAAATACAACTGGACAGCAGGTTCAGCAACAGGAACAAAAACACTTACAGTAAAAGTAACAGATGCAGCAGGAAAGACAGCTTCGTCAAGTGTTTCTTTAACTGTTACAAGCAAATCAAACTTATCGGTGACACTTGCCGTTCCAACAACAATTAAAGCAAAAACAACAAATTCACTTGTCGCATTGGCAACTGGTGGAAGTGGAACTTACAAATACACATTCCGTATCAAAGACAATGCAACAGGAAAGACAGCAACACTTGCAAACAGTCAGGCATCAAGCTTATACAGTTGGTATGCGGGATCAACAGGAACAAAGACATTGTATGTAGATGTGACAGATAGAAGTGGAAATAAGGCAACAGCAAGTACAGCGGTTACAGTAAAATCCTCAAGTACATCGACACTTGCCGTAAAACTGACATCAAATAAGACAAGTGTAGCGCCAGCCGGAACAGCAACACTGACAGCTTCAGCTTCAGGTGGTTCTGGAAGTTATAAGTACACATACAGCATTACAGCAAATGGAAAGACAGTCGTGCTTGCAGCAAACAGTACATCAAATAAGTATAATTGGACAGCAGGTTCAGCAACAGGAACAAAAACACTGAAAGTAAAAGTAACAGATGCGGCAGGAAAGACAGCTTCATCAAGTGTAAACTTAACAGTGGTAAAATCAGGTTTATCAGTAACTCTTGCAGTGCCGGGAACAATTAAGTTAAATTCAACAAATTCACTTGTAGCACTTGTGACAGGCGGAACAGGAAATTATAAATATACTTTCCGTATTAAAAACAATGCGACAGGAAAAGAGGCAACACTTTCAGCAAACCAGACATCAAGTTTATATAGCTGGAAAGCTGGCTCAACAGGTACAAGGACTTTATTTGTTGATGTAACAGACAGCAATGGAAATCAGGGGACTGCTTCTAGCGTTGTAACTGTTAAATAAATCGAACAATATAAGGTGAAATAAAAAGAAAATCATGTAGGATATGGATATAAGATTTGTATCTTACATGATTTTTTTGTAAAAATCTATTAATATTTTGTTTACAATTACTTGACTTTGTTATACGAATTTGTTAAGATTAGTAATGGAAGAAGGAAAAATTTGTGCAACTTGTCTATTAAGGTCGAAGAAACAAAGTTGTGCAACAAAACTATATTTTATTTAGGAGGAATACTAGATTATGAGAAAGAATTTAGGAAAAGCAGTAGTATTAGGACTTTCACTTACAATGGTAGCTGGAATGGCAGCAGGATGTGGAAGTTCAGACAAGAAGAGCTCTTCAAGCTCAGGAAAAGGTTCTGTATATTGGTTAAACTTCAAACCAGAGGCAAATGATGCATTACAGAGCATTGCAAAACAGTACAAAGATGAGACTGGTGTTGATGTAAAAGTTCAGACAGCAGCTTCAGGAGAATATGAGAAAACACTTACAACAGAGATGGACAAGGGAGAAGATGCTCCTACAATGTTCGTAGTTGGTAACAATCAGGGCGTTGAGAACTGGGGAGATTTCTGTTATGACCTCAAAGATACAGATGTATACAACCAGTTAAATACAGATGCATTTACATTAAAAGATGCTGATGGAAAAGTTTGTTCTATCGGTTACTGCTATGAGAGTTTTGGTATCATCGTAAACACAGAATTACTTGAGAAAGCCGGACATAAATTAGATGAGATTACAAACTTTGAATCATTAAAGACAGTAGCAGATGATATTCATGCAAGAGCTGGAGAATTAGGTTTTGATGCGTTTACATCATCAGGAATGGATGATTCTTCATCATGGAGATTCTCAGGACACTTAGCTAATATGCCATTATACTATGAGTCAAAAGATGATGGCGGTTGGACAAAGACTCCTGCAACAATCAAAGGTACATATCTCGATAACTACAAGAAGATTTGGGATTTATATACAACAGATACAAAATATGCAAAAGATACACTTGCATCAGGTGGATATGATGCAGAGGCTGAGTTCATCAAAGGTGAGGCAGTATTCTATCAGAATGGTACATGGGAGTACTCAGCACTTACAAAAGAAAAAGGAGAAATGGACCCAGCTAAGTTAGCTATGATTCCTATCTACACAGGTGTTGAAGGAGAAGAGAATATCGGACTTTGCTCTGGTACAGAGAACTGCTGGGCAGTAAACTCAGAAGTAAGTGAAGATAATATTAAAGCTACACTTGATTTCATGAACTGGTTAGTAACATCAGAGGCTGGAACAAAGATGATGGCAGAGCAGTTTGGAGCAATTCCTTACAAAGCAGCTGCTGAGAGTGAGAATGTATTCTTACAGGATGCAAACGAACTTGCAAATGCAGGTAAAGAGACAATTACATGGGCATTCAACTATACTCCTAACAAAGATGAGTGGAGAAAGAGAGTTGTAAGTGCAATGAACGATTATGACAATGGTAAAGGTGACTGGGATGGCGTAAAGGCAGCATTCGTTGATGGATGGGCTGCTGAGTACAAGACAATCAACCAGTAATTGTAAATCATAATAAGAACATAATTTATAAAGGAGCAGGCAAGCGCACTTTGCTTGCTCCTGTTTTTGAACGCAGATAAGCAATCCGCCGCCTTTAAGGCGTAGAGACGTAGGCGGGGGGATTTGGGGGATGCTTATGTCAGGATGGGTGAAAGCCCCTTCGGACAAGCTGCGAAACGGCCTGCGTTCATGAGCAAGTAGCGTGGCGGATTGCGAATGTCCGCTTTAATATAGGAAAAGGAGAATTGAGATGGCAAAGAGTAAGAAGAGACAACGTGGCTACAGTTCGGTAAACTCAGCACTTCTTCAGCGTTCTGTAAGAAAATGCTGGCCAATCTTTTTATTGCCGCTATTGGCAGCGTTTGCAATGGGATTTATCTATCCATTCTGTTATGGAGCATATTTATCTTTTTGCAAATTTCGAATCATAAGCAAAACAGAGTGGGTTGGATTTGAAAACTATAAGAGAGCTTTTCAGGATGATGGATTTAAGCATGCTTTCTGGTACACAGCGATGTTTGCAATCGTATCATTGATTATTATTAATGTGGTTGCATTTGCACTGGCATATATTTTGACAATGGGAATTAAGGGAACAAACGTATTCCGTACTGTATTTTTTATGCCAAACCTGATTGGTGGTATCGTACTTGGTAAAATCTGGAGTATGATTATCAATGGTATTTTAATTAAGCATGGTACAGATATTATTACCAATGCCAAGTGGGGATTCTGGGGTCTGATTATTGTCGTATGCTGGCAGCAGATTGGATATATGATGATTATCTATATTGCAGGATTACAGGCAGTATCTGAGGACATCAACGAGGCTGCGAAGATTGACGGAGCAACAAGAATGCAGACATTGTTCAGAGTAACAATCCCAAATGTTATGCCTTCTATCACAATCTGTACATTCTTATCACTGACAAATGGATTTAAGTTATTCGACCAGAACCTTGCACTCACAAATGGACTTCCATTACTTGATGCGGCTGCATCTACTAAGGTTGGAGCAACAGAGATGCTTGCGTTAAATATCGTAAATACATTTAACTCAAATGGTAAATACATGAGAGGAACAGCACAGGCAAAGGCTGTAATCTTCTTTATATTAGTAGCAACAATTTCAATCATTCAGCTTAAAGCAACAAGATCAAAGGAGGTACAGCAGTAATGAGTAATGAGAATAATAAAGAACAGATGAAAGATACTGCAGAAAAAACAGGTACTTCTGCAGGACATGTTCAGGAAGTGAATAAAAAAGGAATCACAGACAGAAAATTAAAAATGGCATGGACCGTTGTTATGTCTATTATATCTGTTGTATATGTGCTACCGGTATTACTTGTATTCATGAACTCATTTAAGAGTAATTTGTATGTAGGTCAGGAAACATTTAAAATTCCAACAGGTAAGATGTGGGTAGGACTTCAAAACTTTGTAACTGGTATGAATTCGGATAAGACATTTCCATTTATCAAGACCATTTGGTACAGTTTAGTAATCACATTGTTGGGAACACTCTTAATCTTAATCTTTACATCGATGGCAGCATGGTATATTTCAAGAGTAGACAGTATTATTTGTAAGATTGTTTACTATTTATTCGCATTTTCTATGATTGTGCCATTCCAGATGGTTATGTATCCACTTGGAAATATTGCACGTGAACTTGGAATGAATACACCATATACTCTTCCATTTGTATATCTTGGATTTGGAGCCGGACTTGCCTGCTTTATGTTTGCAGGATTTATTCGTTCGATTCCTCTTGAGATTGAAGAGGCAGCAGCTATGGATGGATGTGGACCAATCAGAACATTTTTCCAAGTGGTACTTCCAATGTTAAAACCTACTATGATTTCAGTTGGTATCCTTGAAATTATGTGGATTTGGAACGATTACTTATTACCATATCAGACATTGGACAGAAACCAGTACAAGACAATTCCTATGTTTATTCAGGGATTAAAGGGAAGTTATGGTAAAGTGGATTTAGGAGCAACAATGGCTCTTGTAACACTCAGTATTATTCCTGTTATCGTATTCTACCTTGTATGCCAGAAACATATCATCAAGGGTGTTGCAGCAGGTGCAGTAAAAGGCTAAAGAGATAGAACATATAGAAGAGAAACCACAGTAAGGAAATGCGAAACATTTCCGAACTTGGTTCTGAATTGTTATAATAACAAAAGAAAAAAAAGAAGTGTTTTCGGGCACTTCTTTTTTTGTGTGAAAATAGATTGTTTAAAATAAATTATTTTACATGAACTCTCTGGCTAATGGTTTTTACAAAACCATTGCTGTCTTTGATGTCTACATATAATATTTTGTAACCTGTTTTTGAGCCGACATTCCAGTTATAAGTGGCAGATGTGGAATAGTCTCTTAGTGTAAGTGACTGCTCACTTGATTCGTTATAAACTCTGAAACGATAAGAATATCCGGAAAGCCCTCCATAGGCATTGATAGAAACCTTGTTCGTACTTCCTGTCACAAGCTCTGTAGAAACCATAGAAATAGAACCTCTGAGTGACTCTGTAACTGTAAAGTTCATGGATGAAGTTCCCACATTTCCTTTTGAGTCTTTTACATCTACATAAATGGTTTTGTTTCCGAGTGTAGAGCCTGTATTCCAATCGAATGTGGCAGATGAATTGTAATCTCTCAGAATTCCACTTTTTCCGGTTGTGTTATTTGTGATTCGGAAACGATATTTATAATTGCCAGAACCGCCAGATGCACGTGCAGTCAGTCTTACATTTGTTGCTACAGGACTTCCTGTGTATGGAGCGGAAAGAGATGCAAGAGGTATACTTTGTTTCACAACGCACATATCGATGGCAGCAGATGCTGTAGAACCATTTTTGTCGGTTACAATTACCGTTAAGGTTTTTGAACCTGCACCGCTGCTATACCATGAATAATGATTGGAGAGTTGATCTTTTGCAAGAGTGGCCGATTTTCCTGTATCATTGTTTGTAATAATAAAAGTATACTTATATCCGCCATTTCCACCGGAAATGGATACCTTCATATCGACACATGTATTCTCTGCTACTGTTGTTGCAGGAGCCGTGATACTGACATTCATTTTTGAAAATGCAAATTTTGTACAGCCTTTAAAAGCGTTATTCCCGATATATGTTACAGATGCAGGAACGTTCATGCTTGTGAGGTTAGAACAATTGTAAAAGGCTCCGTCACCAATATGAGTTGTTGCAGAAGATATCTTTGCGGTTTTCAAAGAGGTACATTTGTAAAAAAGTCCGTCATCAATAATGGTCACACCTTCAGGAATTGTGACAGAAGTCAGTCCACTTTCTGAAAATGCCCAGTCGCCGATATTTTTTACAGAATTTGGAATAGCAAGTGATGTCAATGATGTACAACCGGAAAAAGCACCAGAGCCTATGGAAATTAAAGTGGATGGAAGTGAAACTGATTTTAATGAGGTACAGCCTAAAAATGCACCATCCTGAATAGAAGTAATTCCGGGCGCAATTGTAACTGAAGTTATTTTGCTGGCATTTTCAAATGCGCCAGAGCCAATCACAGTTACCTTTGCACCATTGATTGTAGCGGGAATCACAATAACTGTGTCGCGTCCCTTGTATTTGGTAATTGATACTTTTCCGTTCGTCAGCGTGTACTCATAAGATGAGCCTCCAACTGTATAGCTATAGGTAGAAGCTGCCTGTACAGTAACAATATTTTGATTCATACTCACTGGAAAAATCAGACAGGTGCTGATTAAAACCGAGGATAGAATCGCTGGAAATTTTTTCATTGGAATGAAAGTCCTCCTTTGTTTCATTATAGTCCCATTATAAAGAAACAAAGGAGGATTTTCAACCGAGGAATGTAAAATTTCTGAATAGTTATTATTTACAAATGAAAAAAATTGATTTAAGATAGAAAAATAATAGAATACAAGGAGAAAAAGGTCAGATGTATAAAATAGGATTCGATAACGACAAATATTTACAGATGCAGTCAAAACATATCAAAGAAAGAATCGGCAAGTTTGGTGGTAAGTTATACTTAGAACTTGGTGGAAAGCTGTTTGATGATTATCATGCGTCAAGAGTTTTACCTGGATTTAAGCCGGATTCCAAGATTAATATGTTAAAGCAGTTAAAGGACCAGATTGAGATCGTAATCGCAATCAAGGCAGGAGATATTGAACAGAATAAAGTCAGAGGAGACATTGGTATCACTTATGATATGGACCTTTTAAGACTGATTGATGCCTTTACAAATACAGGATTATATGTAGGCAGCGTTGTTCTTACACAGTTTGAAGAGCAGCCGGCAGCGATTGCATATGAGCAGAAGTTAAAAGCATTGGGCCTGAAAGTATACCGACACAGAATTATTGATGGCTATCCAACAGATCTTCAGAAAATCGTGAGTGAGGAAGGTTTTGGAAAGAATGATTATATTGAGACAACAAGACCACTGATTGTAGTGACAGCTCCCGGACCGGGAAGTGGAAAGATGGCAACTTGCCTTTCGCAGCTTTACCATGAGCAGAAGAGGGGCGTAAAAGCAGGATATGCGAAGTTTGAGACATTTCCTATCTGGAATATTCCGCTCAATCATCCGGTAAATCTTGCATATGAAGCTGCAACAGCAGATTTAAAAGATGAGAACTTAATTGACCCATTCTATTTAGAGGCAACTGGTGAGGAGGTAGTAAATTATAACCGTGATATTGAGGCATTTCCTGTTCTTCGTGCCATGTTTGAGAAGATTTCCGGAAAATGTCCATATAACTCGCCAACTGATATGGGTGTCAATATGGCAGGATACTGCATTACAGATGATGCAGCGGTCAGAGCCGCTGCAAAACAGGAGATTGTTCGCCGCTATTACACAACCCTCTGTTCGGTTCGAAAGGGAACAGCGGGACACGATCAGGTTGAGAATATTGAAGAGATTATGAAGAAAGCTGGAGTTATCATTGCAGACAGACCAGTGGTTGCGGCTGCAAATATCAGAGCAGAGGAGACTGGTGGACCGGCAGCAGCTATGGAATTAAAAGACGGCTCTATCATAACAGGAAGAACATCACCATTGCTTGGAGCGTCATCTGCGATGATTCTCAATGCGTTGAAACATTTTGCAGATATTGATGACAGTATTGACTTGATTTCACCAGAATTTATTGAACCTATTATGAAGTTAAAAGTGAACTATCTTGGAGATCACAGCCCATTACTTCATATAGATGAGATTTTAATTGTATTGTCGATGGCAGCAGTGACGGATGAAAATGCGAAGAAGGCAATTGATATGCTGCCACAGTTGCGAGGTGCAGAGGTTCACTCATCTGTTATTCTCTCACAGGTAGATGTGAGTGCATTTAAGAAACTGGGCATGAACCTGACTTGCGAGCCTAAGTATCAGAATAAGAAATTGTATCATAAGTAGGAAATAAAATATAAACGTATATTCTTCCACACACAGCTAGGGGGACATATGCTTGTGGAGCGGACATATCACAGTCCGCGGAACAAGCATATGTCCCCCTAGCGTCATTTAGTAAGATATTTAACGAGATACTTTTTTTGATTTTACTTTAGATGCCATCAGGTCTTTCCAGATAGCGGGATGGAACATAATTAAAAGTGGAAATAATTCCAATCTTCCGGCGAGCATATCAAACATGAACACATATTTTGAAAAATCGCTGAAGAACGAAAAATTTTCTGTCGGACCGACATGTGCGAGTCCGGGACCGATATTGTTCATGGTGGCAGCTACTGCGGTAAATGAAGTAGTTCCTCCATATCCCTCAAATGAAATAAGGAATACAGAAATGGTAAATAAAATCATGAATGTCATAAAGTAAACATTTGTAGCGCGAAATACTTCATGTTCCACCGGTTTTCCATCGAATTTAATTTTTTTGACACTTTTAGGATGGATATAGGAATTTAATTCTTTTCGAATACCCTTACACAGAAGAACAATTCTTGACACCTTGATTCCGCCGCCGGTACTTCCGGCACAGGCACCGACAAACATAATCGCCACGATAATGAACTTGGAACTGTCGCCCCACTGATTGAAGTCGGCTGTCGCATAACCGGTTGTTGTGATAATTGAGCCAACTGTAAATGCAGTATGTCTGAGTGCCGTAAAAATATTTTTATAGAAGTGGCTGACATCTATCAGGATCATTGCAATGGAAGAAAATATGATTAAGAAATAATATTTTACTTCTTCCATGTTAAAAAGACCTCTGAAATCTTTTAGAAGAATGAAATAATACGCATTAAAATTCACTCCGAATAAAATCATAAAGATGGTAATAATCCACTGACAATATGCAGAGTAGCTGGCAATACTGTCTCCGCGGATTCCAAATCCACCAGTACCTGCAGTTCCGAGGGAAAGTGTAATCGAATCAAATACAGGCATACCCCCGATTAACAAGAGGAGCATTTCTGCAATTGTCATGCCGAAATATATCATATAGAGAATACGGGCTGTCTCTTTTAGTTTTGGAACAATTTTGCCAACAGAAGGTCCCGGACTCTCCGCCCTCATCAGATTGATGCTCGAACCACCACTCAGAGGAATAATGGCGAGGATGAATACAAGAACGCCCATGCCTCCAACCCAATGAGTAAAACTTCTCCAGAACAAATTGGTATAAGATAGTGCCTCTATATCTGTGAGGATACTAGAACCAGTCGTTGTGAATCCGGAAATGGTTTCAAACAGTGCATCTGTAAAAGAAGGAATATCTTTTGTGATTACAAATGGGAGAGCGCCGAAAATACTCATCACAATCCAGCTCAGTGCAGTTGCGATACATCCCTCTTTTAGATAAAATACGTTGCTTTCTGGTTTTTTGATTGTGCCAATTACACCGATAAAACCTGTAATTCCAATCACAATCAGATATGCAAAAATATCATTTTCGCCATAACACAGAGATACAATGCAGGGGAGAAAAAGCAGAATGGATTCTACTTTTAATACCTGCCCCAAAATATATCGAACAATTGAAGTATTCATGATAAAAATCCTTTCTATTTTAAAAACCTTTTACGTATTCAAAATGTCATTGAGACAATTGAAACCGCTGTGTTTTGTGACAATCATGACGGAGTCACCTGCCTTGATGACATCTTTTCCATTTGGAATGATGATTGTACCATTTCGGTTAATAAAACAAATCAGGAGATCGTTTTTTATATCAAGGTTCATAATAGGAATATTCGTTACATCAGATGCACCATCTACTTTGAATTCAATCGCCTCTACTGTAGAGTCAAAGAGATGATATAGGGTTTCAATGGTGTTTCCGGTAGAGTTTGATTTACCGCGCACATAGGCAACGATAGCCTCAGCGGTAATATGTTTTGGATAAACAACACTTCCGAGGTCCAAATTGCTGATAACATCTTTAAAATTAATACGGTTAATTTTGGTAACGACCTTTGTGTCTGACACATTGTTTGCGTAGAGTGTCAGCATAATATTTTCTTCATCAATACCAGTCAGAGGAACGAAAGATTCTACATATTCGATTCCTTCTTCTTTCAAAAGTTCTTCATCTGTACCATCACCGTTGATGATAACGGCTTTTGGAAGAAGAATACTAAGTTCCTCACAGCGTTCCATATCAGACTCAATAATTTTAACGGAAATTCCATAGTTAATCAGGTTTTTTGCAAGATAGTAGCCGAATGTTCCGCCGCCGATAATCAGAGTGTCTTTTACCTGATTTGTTTTGAAACCTGTCTTTTTCAAGAAGTTTCGAGCACCCTGTCTGGTGGCAACGAAGGAAACAAGGTCGTCCTCGGCAAATATAAATTCACCGGTAGGAAGAATCACTTCGCCGTCACGTTCTACAGCACTGATAACAAACTGTGTGGGAACGTGTTTGTTCAAATCAGAAATTTTCATTCCATTTAGCATACTGTCGCTGGGAACTTTAAATTTTACAATTTCCGCTTCACCGTGGGCAAAAGTATTGACCTCAAGAGAAGTTGGGAGATATAAGATTCTTGCAACCTCGCGTGCTGCTTCTAATTCTGGATTGATAATCATAGCCAGATTTAATCTGTCTTTCAAATAATTCGCCTCTTCACTGTAATCCGGAGTACGAACTCTCGCAATTGCAGAACATTTTGCTGTACGACTTGCAACGGTACAGCATAGAAGATTCAGTTCATCGGAGTTTGTGACCGCAATGAAAAGGTCGGCATCTGAAATACCTGCTTCCATCTGTACACTATAGCTTGCGCCGTTTCCGGTAACCCCCATGATGTCATACATATTCACAAGGGACTGCACTTTTGCGGCATTTTTATCAATAATTGTAATATAATGTCCTTCTTTATTTAGCTCATGTAAGAGACTACAACCAACTTTACCACAACCAACAATAATAATATTTAAGCGTTTATAAGAACTTTTGTTTGCATTATTATGATGATTTATCGGAGATTTCATAACAACTGCCTTCCATGACTATAAAAGTCACTGCCTTTCATTATATAAAATATTTGTAAAATAATATCCTGAAAACAGGGTATCAAATTTCATTATATACCTATTTACAGTAAAAAGCTATATAAAAAGAAAATATTGAAAAACCTTACAGATATTCTGGAGAAAAATATCATTATTTGTAAAAGTTGATATAGAGATTCCGTAACGGATATAGTATAATGAATAAATTAGAAATAGGGAGAAAAGAAAATGAATGATTTTAAAAAGAGAATGACAAATTCCAGAAAAATCATGCTGGTGTTTTTGGTCATTATTGTAATAGGAGCATTGTTACTGATGCTGCCGATTGCGACAAGAGAAGGTGAGACAACGACCTTTACCGGAGCCATGCTGTCATCTGTATCTGCAACCTGTGTAACAGGTCTGGTTGCATATGATACATGGAGTCACTGGACAATTTTTGGACAGTTGGTATTGCTCACAGAGATACAGATTGGTGGTCTTGGTTTTATTACAATTGTCACATTTGCGATGATTGTTCTCAAGAAAAAAATTGGTGTCAGCAGAAGAACACTGATTCATGACAGTTTCAATACATTGCAGCTCAGAGGAAGTGTTCGTCTTGTCAGGAGAATCGTGATGGGCACGATATTTTTTGAGGGAATGGGTGCCTTGTTGCTTGCCATCCGTTTTATTCCGGAGCATGGAGCAATAAAAGGCTTGTATTACGGAGTCTTTCACGCAGTATCTGCATTTTGTAATGGTGGATTTGATTTGATGGGTTATCAGACACCTTATACCTCGCTGACAAATTATGTGGGAGATCCACTTGTCATTCTGGTTGTCAGTGCACTGATTATTATCGGTGGTATTGGTTTTCTTGTCTGGGAAGATATTTATGAAAATAAATTACATTTTAGCAGATACCAGTTTCAGACAAAGTTAGTGTTGCTCACTACATTTGGTCTGCTTGTCGGAGCAACCATTTTATTTTATATTATGGAAAATCATCACCTGTTTGCAGGAATGAGTGAAAAAGATAAGTGGCTGGCAGCATTTTTCAGTGCAGTGACACCGCGTACGGCTGGATTTAATTCGGTGGATACAGATGCCTTGTCTGGTGGAAGTATATTCCTTACTATGGTATTGATGCTGATTGGAGGAAGTCCTGGCTCAACCGCAGGTGGTATCAAGACAACTACATTTATTGTGATTGTCTTATATTTAAAAGCATATCTGTTCCGAGAGAGAGACTGCGTAATCTTCAAGAAAAGGATTGATGATGAAGATGTGCGAAAAGCCAGTGTTGTTATGTTTATCAATCTATTTCTGGCATCCATTGGAGCGCTGATTATTCTTGGAAATCAGACATTGGTATTTCGTGATGTCATGTTTGAAGTATATTCAGCAATTGGAACCGTTGGAATGTCAACCGGTGTGACAAGAGATTTGACAACTGTTTCACAGATTGTCATCATGGTTCTTATGTACTGTGGTCGAATGGGAAGTTTGACTATTGCAATGTCACTGACAGAGCGAAGAAGAACTGGAAAAGTCAGATATCCGGCAGAACATATTTCAGTTGGATAAAGGATATTTCAGTTAAATAATAGATAGAAAGAAAAAACAGAGAGGACAGGGAGAATTTATATGAAATCGGTACTTATTATTGGACTTGGTGATTTTGGACATCACCTTTGCAAGAAGTTAGTAAATATGAACAATGATGTTTTGATTGTAGACAAAAGAGAAGAGAGGATGGAGGATTTGGCAGACATTGTCAGTGACAGAATTGTTGCGGACTGTACATCTGTCACAGTCTTGCAGCAGCTCGGAATTTCGGATTATGACATTTGTTTTGTATGTGTCGGAAGTGATTTTAAGAGTAATCTTGTGATTGTAAGCCAGTTAAAAGAACTTGGTGCAAAATATATTGTCACAGAGACAGATGATGAGCTTTTGGAAAAATTGTTGTTAAACAACGGTGCAGATGAGACGATAAATCCGAATAAGGATTCGGCAACGCGTCTTGCGGTTCGTTACAGCAGTTCACACATTTACGATTACAGACCACTCCGTGACGGATATTCCATTTACGAAATTTCACCATTGAATGAGTGGGTGGGAAAATCAATTATTGACTGTAAGATTCGTGAAAAATATGATGCCTATATTGTTGCAGTCTATGAAGTAGATGGAAAAGTAGATGTAGTTCCAAACCCTCATGCAGTGATTAAGAGTGATGACAGACTGATGATTTTGGCGAGTGAGAAAACCATTAGCATTTTGTTGAAAAAGCTGGATAAGCAGGAAAAATAGAGTATTATTAAATTTTTGTGAAGTGTTACTCTGGCAACAAAAAAAGTGGTAGAATATATGTTATGATGTAGTCATAAAGTTAAGACAGTAGATTAGGTGATTTGTATATTTATCTAACATAAAGGGGATGATAATATGCAGATGAAGTGCTGTCAAATGAAAGGAGATTTGCATATGAGTAAAACAGCAATTATTACAGGTGGTTCAAGAGGTCTTGGAGCAGCCATGACAATGAAACTTGGGGAGTTAGGTTACAATGTGATAATTAATTACCACAGTGAATCTTCAAAGGCACTGACAGATGAGGCAGTGGAAAAATTAAAAATCAGAGTATGGAGTAGATGCGATTGCAGTTAAGGCTGATGTGAGTAAATATGAGGACTGCGAGAGATTAGTACAGGCAGCTATTGATAAATTTGGAGATAAGATTGATGTTGTAGTCAATAATGCAGGTATTACAAATAACTGCAATTTTATCGACCTTCAGCCAGAGCAGTATACAAGGGTTATCGAGACAAACCTTCTCAGTCTGTTCCACATCAATCATCTTGTAATGCCACATATGGTTGACCACGATTCATGTATCGTCAATATTTCTTCTGTCGGAGGACTGACCGGTGTTATCAATCAGGCTGATTACTGCGCAGCAAAATCTGGTGTTATCGGTCTTACGAGAGCACTTGCTCTTGAGTTTGCAGGTCGTAAAGTAAGAGTCAATGCCATTGCACCAGGCATGATTATGACAGATATGCTCCGCGGTGTCAATCAGGACGAATTAAATGCACTTGCAGCAACGATTCCACTTGGTAAAATTGGTGACCCTTCCGATATTGCAGGAGCACTTGAATATATTATCAAAGCTCCATATGTAACAGGACAGGTTATCTCACCAAATGGTGGCTTTGTGTTACAGTAAGAAACCAGAGTTTAACGGAATGTTTGAGTGTACCTGATTTTTAAAGGTGGGGATGATTCAGGTATAACAAATTAAAAAACGGATATAATAAAAACAAACACCCAGACGAAAAATCGCAAGGATAATCGTCTGGGCATTTTTTATCTGTCAGTTCACGAATTCAATGTTTGTAAATCATATATTATAATAAAAGTTTCATTTTTTTCGCTTCTACAAGAATGAGTCCCTCGTCCTGCATCCGTCCAAGTTCTCTGGACAGGGCACTGCGGTTTACGCCTAAAAATTCA
>ONXS01000055.1 GCA_900321855.1 uncultured Eubacteriales bacterium
AATTCTTTTGGGGGATATTATGATTTCCGGAGAAAAAGTGAAGGCTCAGTCAGAGGAATATGGACATTCGATGGAGAGAGAACTTGGATTTTTGGTGGCACACAGTATGCTGCATCTGTTCGGTTACGACCACATGACAGATGACGAGAGAGTTGTCATGGAAGAGAAACAGAGAGAAATTTTAAATCATCTTGGAATAACAAGATAAACCATACGAATAAAAATAAGGAGAAAAATGCCTATGGAGAATGATGTTTTAATTTCTTATGCAAAGAAAGCAATGGGGAACGCATATGCACCGTATTCGGGGTTTTGTGTCGGTGCGGCTGTTCTGACGGATGACGGAGATGTATTTACCGGATGCAATGTTGAAAATGCCTCATTTGGCGCATCTATTTGCGCAGAGCGATGTGCAGTTTTAAAAGCGATTTCAGAGGGATGTACCTCGTTTACAAAAATCGCCATTGTGTCATCTGGAAATGATTACACCTATCCGTGTGGAATATGCAGACAGTTCTTGTCTGAATTTATGGAAGACGGAATGATTGTTTTGTCAAATGAAGATGGTGATGTTAAGGAATATCGATTAAACAAACTGCTGCCATTTGCATTTAATTTAGAAAAAATGGAATAAATGATAAAAGAATGTTAACAATATATGTAGAACATTAAGAAAGGTGGAGAAATATGATTACCACTATGAAAAAAGCTGCATATATTGTTTCATTTTTTGTTATCATCACTGTACTTATGGCACTTTACTATACCGGATATTATTTTACGGAAAAAAGTGAATTTTCCAGCAACCTGCTCACGAAAGAAGAGGTAGAAAAGGAAAATCCCGCAATTTACAATGTATCCAATGTGGACGAGCAGATTATTACAAAAAATACAGAATACATCATAGAAACCTATAATTCAGATACAGAAGATTTATCGGTAAATACGGAAAATGTGCCCATTGAGATTCTTGGATATGACAGAGAAAAAATGACGGAATACATTGAGAAGAAACGTCAGACGGCGACTGAAAAAAATGTCATTAATATGCAGTTAAAATCTTTTTCCGGAGATAAAGTAGTTGTGAGAAAAACAATTGTAAATTTAGAGTCTATCTACCACTATTATGTGGTCAGTGAGGATAATGTGATTAAAATTTATAATTCAGATAAAAAGCAATTGTTTACGGATACCGGAATTTCTACAGAAGACTTAAATGAGGAGAGCAGAGAAAAATTAAAACAGGGATTTTACATCGAAACAATTCATGAATTGTACAATTATCTGGAAAGTGTGACCAGTTAATACACGGAGGAACTATGAACAAAAGAGTAATTATCATTGGCGGAGGCGCATCGGGACTGTTTGCCGCTTTTACCATAAAAGAACAGCACAGGGATATTGATGTGACTATCTTAGAGGCAGAAGATATTGTCGGAAAAAAGATTCTGGTGACAGGAAACGGAAGATGCAATGTTGCAAACAGAGATTTGTCACCAGAAAAATTTTACTGTGATGATTATGGATTTATCCATCGGCTGATTCAGAATGTTCCAATAGAACTTCTAGAGGAACGATTTCAAAAAATAGGAGTAATTCTGACGGATAAAAACGGGTATCTCTATCCACAGACACTTCAGGCAGCAACGATTCGAAATAATCTTGAATCTGCATGCCGACTGGCTGGTGTAAACATTTTGTGTAATACCCCCGCAAGGTCATTTCAAAAGTCTGACACGGGATTTTGTGTATATACAGATGAAAAACAATATGAATGTGAAATCTTACTAATCGCATGCGGAACAAATGCCTCGCTAAAGACAGATTATCCAAATGGTCTGATACAAAGTTTTGCCAGTCTCGATATATCGTGCAGCGATTATAAACCGGCGCTTTGCAGTCTGTATCTGAACAAAAAAGACAAAACTATGAGTGATTTTCTAAAAAAAGCCTCTGGTGTGCGAAGTAACATTCAGGCGCATATCAACGGTCAATCGGTATCCGGAGAACTCCAGATTACAGATTATGGACTTTCAGGCATTGTCATGTTCCAGCTTGCACATGTGGTAAATGTACAGAGAGAACATGGAGTCAAGAGTGAGATTATCATTGACTTTCTTCCGGAACATACAGCCGATTCTCTTGTCATGTTTTTCAGACAGGAGTATGGCTATGAAAAAAAGACACTGCTTGATTTGTTTTCACAGCTTTTAAATCAGAAACTGGCTCTTGCCCTGTTACAGATGTATCGCAGTGATACAGGTGCAATGACAGAACCGCATCATAAAAATGTTTCACTAGATGTTCTTCAAGACATCATCTACTATATGAAACAGGTTTCTTTTCCGATTGCAAAGACCAATGATGCACTTCACTCTCAGGTTCTCAGCGGTGGGGTTGACATTCATGAATTAAGCGATGAGATGGAACACAAAAAGACGAAAAACCTGTATATCACAGGCGAATGTGTAGATGTAGACGGGCTATGTGGCGGATACAACCTCTACTTTGCATGGGCGACAGGATATAAGGCGGGAAGGAGCATTGGAAATGATTCGAATATCACAAATTAAATTACGTTTAAAACACACAAAAGAAGAACTTGAGAAAGAAATTTCCAGACAGCTAAAACTAACACATGCTGATTTTACATATAAAATTGCGAAGAGGTCAATTGATGCAAGAAAAGGCGAGGTAAAATACGTCTATACCGTCCTTGTATCATTCAAAGATAAAAAGTTAGAAAAAAAACTTGCAAACGGAAAGCTAAAAAATGTTTCAGTTGTAGCCGAAAAGACTTATCAGTTTCAGCCAATGGGAGACAGGAATTTATCTGCAAGACCTGTCATTGTAGGATACGGTCCTGCCGGAATGTTTTGTGCTTATCTGCTTGCCAAATATGGCTATCGCCCAATCATAATTGAACGCGGCGAAAAAGTGGATGACAGGCAAAAGAGTATTGATTCGTTCTTTGAGACAAATCATCTCAATCCGGAGTCAAATGTCTTATTTGGAGAGGGAGGAGCCGGAACATTCTCGGACGGAAAGTTAAATACTCTTGTAAAAGACAAGTTTGGAAGAAATGATTATATTTTGCAGACATTTGTCACTTATGGGGCAGATGAAAAAATCATATATGACAATAAGCCGCATATCGGAACGGATGTATTATCTCAGGTTGTAAAAAACATGAGAGAGGAAACCATAAAAAATGGTGGTGAATTTTATTTTCACTCAAGAATGGATAACATAGAAATCGTGAATGAAAGTCAAAAAAGAATACATATCACAGATACAAAATCGGGAGAGACGAGTGTGCTTGAGACAGAACTTCTTGTTCTCGCTATCGGTCACAGTGCCAGAGATACTTTTGAAATGCTCTGCAACAAAGGATTTATCATGGAGCCAAAACCATTTGCAATGGGTGTGCGCATCGAACATCCAAGAGAAATGATTGACAAATCCCAGTATGGCGAACACTTTAAGGAACTTCCTGCTGCAAATTATAAGCTGACTCACAGGGCTAGAAATGGCAGAGGAGTCTACACCTTTTGTATGTGTCCGGGAGGATATGTGGTCAACTCTTCTTCTGAACAAGAGAGAATCTGTGTCAACGGAATGAGCTATAGTGGCAGAAATGGTGTAAATTCAAACAGTGCCATTATTGTAACCGTCTCACCGGAGGATTTTGGCTCAGATTCTGTGCTCGCCGGTGTGGAATTTCAGAGAAATTTAGAGCACAGAGCCTATCTTTTGGGAGAATCAAAGGTTCCGTATCAGTTATATGGTGATTTTAAACAGAATACAAAGACGACAACTCTCGGAGAAGTCAATCCAATGATTAAGGGACAGCATACAATGGCAAATGTAAGAGAGATTTTTCCTGACTATATTTCTGAGGCCGTTATTGACGGAGTTGAGGCATTTTCATCAAAAATAAAAGGCTATAACCGCAGCGATGCCATTATTTCCGGAATCGAGGCGAGAACATCTTCGCCTGTTCGCATTGTGAGAAACGATACGTTTGAGAGCAATATTTCCGGAATTTACCCATGTGGCGAGGGTGCAGGATATGCCGGAGGAATTACAAGTGCGGCAATGGATGGAATGAAAATTGCAGAGATGATTGTCGCAAAATATGCTCCGTTGACAGATTAAAGTATAGTGTGATAGACTATAACTTACGAATTTGCATCGTTTTGGAATAGAGCAAGCAGCGAAACGGATTGCGAATGTCCGCTTTACTCATGATGCAGATTTTATTTGATTGACAAAGACAAAAGGACAGAAAAATTATGAACACAGATGAAAATATACTGAGAGAAAAATTAAAAGATAAAAAGCGTGTTGTAATCAAAATCGGTTCTTCATCTCTGACTCATGCAGAGACGAACAATATTGATTTATATAAATTGGAAAAACTGGTAAGGCTGTTAACGGATATTAGAAATCAGGGCAAAGATGTAATCCTTGTTTCTTCCGGTGCGATTGCAGTTGGAAGAAATGCAGCAGGACTTGTCGGCAAGACTCTGACACTTCCGGAAAAGCAGGCATGTGCGTCTCTGGGACAGGCACAGCTCATGACGATGTATCAAAAGCTGTTCTCAGAGTACAGTCAGAAAACTTCACAAATTTTACTTACAAAATATACCATGCTCGATGATTTGAGCAGATACAACGCAAAAAATACATTTGAAGAATTGCTCAAGATGGGAATTATCCCCGTTGTCAATGAAAATGACACGATTTCAACTTATGAAATTGTCTTTGGTGATAACGACAGGCTGTCTGCATTGGTAACAGCACTTACAGGGGCAGATTTACTCATTTTATTATCGGATATTGACGGATTGTATACAGACGATCCAAATCTGAATAAAGATGCAAAATTTGTGCCAGTCGTCACAAAAATTGATGATGAGATGTTTCAAATGGGGAAGGACACTTCAAGCAGCAATGTCGGTACTGGCGGAATGAGTTCCAAACTGATTGCAGCAAAGATTGCAACAGAATCTGGAGCAGATATGGTAATCGCAAACGGCGGACATATTTCTGTCATTGAAAAAATTTTAGCCGGACAAAATTATGGAACACTTTTTACAGCAAATTACAATGAAGAGTTTCAAATGACGGATTACCTGACAGAATAACAGAAACTTCGAGGTTTGATTTTTTATGGATATAAAAATACTTAAAAATGCAAGTGAGCTGGATGGCAGCATTTTTGGGGGACAGATTCTGCAACACACAGAATCTCCAAGTGAGTATGAGGGAATTTCTAGAATACAGTATTATATTTATCATTCTGAAGATGGCACATCGGAAGAAATTCTGCCAAATGTTGAGAAATATAATATTGGAACGATTATTAATTGTTCCAAAGGAAGAAAATATCTGTATTTTGCCAGTTTGTTTTTTAATGCAGACGGCAATAAAATCATTTCACTGATTCGATACAATGTAGAGACAAAATCGACAGAAAATGTATATTCTTTTGAAGATGATTTTATGCAGTACCCTTCCAAAAAACGACTCCGTATGTTTGTAATTGAGGATTTATATATTTTTCTTCAAAAAGAATTCCTCACTTCGAATGAGAAACAGACATACGCAGGCTTTTTTAAATATGAACTACAATTCTTAAATTTAAAAGATAATAAATCTTATTCCATTACAGACACCAGTCTTGTAAAACACGGCATTTCGCATTTGATTCAGGTGTCTGATAATCAGTGTGCAATAAAAACAGGCTTTTCCATGCTTGAGGACAATCGGTACAATGAATTAGAGGAAGATGAGGCAAGCTTAGAGACAGTCAGTCTGGTCAATATTGGCCAAATGATTTCTGATTTGATTATTTCACAGGAACGCATTGTACACACAACACTTGATCAGGCTTATTATAAGACAACCATTCCTTATCTGAAAAAGATAGGTAATTATCTGGTTTATACCTGCGTGGATAATGAGCACAAACAGGAGGAAATCAAGTTTTACAATTTGACAACCGGCGAGACAAAGAGCTGTATTCATCAGGATGTGATTCGAAATACAGACCTTGCAAAATCCTATGTCATTAATGGAGAACCTTATATTTGTATTACAAAGGAAAATCAGATTTCATTTTTAAATGTGAGCACAGGGAAAATAGATGTCGTCTATGAAATTGAGAATTCCTCAAGGACATTAAAATTAGAGCGAATCTTAAAGGATGCACTCATTTTTTCCGGTGTGACGAAAAAGACGCTTTTGAAGAAAAGCAGACCTTTTATTGATATTTACAGTTTTCCGGAAAATGAGGTGTTACTGCACGAAAACAGTGAAGTGGCAAGAATCATTACCAATCACGATGACACCGTTTTTATTATAGAAAAATAATTTGACAGATTAAAAAGGAGAAATTATGGAACAGACAAAATTAGACCGAATTAATGAGCTGGCCAGATTATCCAAAGAACGAGAATTAACTTCAGCGGAGAAGTCTGAACAGAAGAAACTGAGAGAAGAATATATCAAACTTGTACACAACAACTTGAGAGGACAGTTGAATAATATTCGAATCGTGGAACCAGATGGCAGGATGCACAAAATCATTCCTAAGAAAAATAAAAAATAAGATGATGACAAAAAAAGACCTTAGAAAAATGATGATGAAAAGAAGAAGTGCCTGCTCCAAAGAAGAACTTTCTGCAATGAGTCGTCAGATTTTTGAAAATATACAAAGACTGACTGAATTTCAACAGGGAGAAGAACTTCTCTCTTTTATTACAATGGGAAGTGAACCGGACACCTCAAAGTTTATCACATACTATAAAGACAAAAATAAAAAAACTGCTGCTCCTAAGGTGCTTGGGAATCAGATGGAGTTTTTTTATTTTGAAAACTTGGATGATTTATCCTATACAGATGATGCAAAATACAAAATCCTAGAACCGGCAGAGGACTTTTTATGTACACCAAACAGAGAGTCCGTTGTTCTTATGCCCGGACTTGTATTTGACTTACAGGGACATCGAATCGGATATGGCGGAGGTTTTTATGACAAATATTTGTCTATACACACGGAGGTTGTCAAAATTGCCATCGCATTTGATTTTCAGCTTATCAATGAGATAGACCAGACCATAGTGGAACCAACCGATATTGTCCCAGATTACATCGTTACAGACAAACAAATTATAAAAGTATCAAATGGAGGAACCAATGAACGAGATTAATTTTGATTTAATTGATACGACCGGAGAACCACCGGTATCAGAACCAGAGAGACAGTATTACTATATTGCAAAGTGCAGAGAGTTAGTAAAGTTAAAATCGAAGGAACTTGGCAGACCGCTGTATTCCCAGACAAGAACATTTGGCTGTCAGATGAACGCCAGAGATTCTGAAAAACTCATCGGCATCTTAGAGCAGATTGGTTATATTGAGACAGAGACAGCAACACCTGATTTTGTGCTCTATAATACCTGTACCGTAAGAGAAAATGCGAACTTAAAAGTATATGGTCATCTTGGCTATTTAAAGAAACAGAAAGAAAAAAATAAAAACATGATGATTGCCCTGTGTGGATGTATGATGCAGGAGGAGACTGTTGTTGAGAAAATCAAGAGCAGCTACCGCTTTGTAGACCTTGTATTTGGAACACATAATATCTACAAGCTTGCAGAATTAATCTATGACCGCCTTACTTATAACAAACCTGTTATTGAGATTTTAAAAGATACCGATGCGATTGTAGAAGAACTTCCGATTGAGCGCAAATATCCGTTCAAATCGGGTGTCAATATCATGTTTGGATGCAACAATTTCTGCAGCTACTGCATCGTTCCTTATGTCAGAGGACGTGAGAGAAGTAGAAAACCAGAAGATATTATCAAAGAGATTGAAAAATTAGTTGCTGACGGTGTTGTTGAGATTATGCTCCTCGGCCAGAACGTCAACTCTTATGGAAAAAATCTGGATGAAGAAATCACCTTTGCCGAGCTCTTGCGCAGAGTAGAGCAAATCGAGGGATTAAAGAGAATCCGTTTTATGACTTCTCATCCAAAGGACTTATCGGATGAGTTAATTGAGGTAATGAAACACTCGAAAAAAATCTGTAAGCAACTTCATTTGCCACTTCAGTCTGGCAGCAGCAGAATCTTAAAGATTATGAATCGTCAGTACGACAAGGACAGATATGTCAGTCTTGCAAAGAAAATCAGACAGGAAATTCCTGATATTGCACTCTCAACCGATATTATTGTGGGCTTTCCGGGTGAGACAGAGGAAGATTTCTTAGAGACGTTAGATGTGGTCAATCAGATTGAATATGACAGTGCGTATACATTCATCTATTCAAAGAGAACCGGAACTCCCGCTGCAAAGATGGAAAATCAGGTTCCGGAAGATGTGATTAAGGACCGATTTGACCGACTGCTTGCAAGAATTCATGAAATTTCCAATGCACAGACTTTAAAACATGTCGGAAAGACTTATGATGTTCTGGTAGAAGAAGTCAACGAGCATAACAAGGAACTTGTGACTGGAAGAATGAGTAATGGAAGTCTTGTTCATTTTAAGGGCGGAAAAGAGTTAATCGGAAACATTGTAAATGTTACCTTAAATGAGGCAAAAGGATTTTATTACTTAGGCACAATGGAGGAGTAAACAGATGGCACTTTCACCTATGATGCAAAAATACCTTGAGACAAAGGAAGAATATAAGGACTGTATTTTATTTTACCGACTCGGCGATTTCTACGAAATGTTTTTTGAGGACGCTAAAATTGCATCGAAAGAGTTAGAACTTACCCTCACAGGGAAAGACTGTGGACTTGAAGAGAGAGCTCCTATGTGCGGAATCCCTTACCACGCAGTAGATACCTATCTGACACAGTTGGTCGAAAAAGGATATAAGGTTGCCATCGGAGAACAGGTCGAAGACCCAAAACAGGCAAAAGGTCTTGTAAAACGAGAGGTTGTCCGTGTCGTGACACCAGGTACCAACACTGCCACAAATGCAATGGAAGAGGGAAAAAACAATTATCTCATGTGCATTTCTTATGTAGATGACGCCTATGGAATTGCGGTGACAGATGTCACAACAGGAGATTTTATGCTCACAGAGGTAGATAATTCGAGAAGTCTTTTAGATGAAATTAATAAATTTATGCCATCGGAAATCGTGGTCAATTCATCGTTCTATATGACGGGAATTGATGTCGATGATTTGAAGAACCGTCTCGGCATCTGTGTCTTTACACTCGATAGCTGGTATTTTGACGAGGATATGTGTGTGGGCACAATTAAAGACCACTTCAAAGTATTAGATATTGCCGGTCTTGGTATCGCCGATTACAAAGTCGGAACGATTGCAGCAGGTGCACTACTTCGATATTTACTAGAGACACAGAAAAATGATTTGTCAAATATCATTGCTATCACACAATATTCCACAAACAAATATATGATTATTGACACCTCAACAAGAAGAAATCTAGAACTCACAGAGACTCTTCGCGAAAAACAAAAGAAAGGTTCTCTGTTGGGTGTTCTTGATAAGACTAAGACGGCAATGGGTGCCCGAACACTGAGAAACTTCATTGTTCAGCCACTCATTGACAGGACGGAGATTTTAAGGAGACAGGATGCAATCGCTGAGATTAATGACGATTTGATTACAAGAGAGGAATTAAGAGAATATCTGTCTCCGATTTACGATTTGGAACGTCTGATTGGACGAATTACTTATCAGAGTGCAAATCCAAGAGATTTAATCGCATTTAAGAGTTCCCTTCAAATGTTGCCATATATCAGAGATTTGTTAAAAGACAGCAAATCAGAGGAATTGAGCGAGTTGTATGAAAAATTTGATACCCTCTCTGATTTGTGCGAGCTGATTGAACAGTCTATCAATGATGATCCGCCAATTGCGCAGAAAGACGGTGGAATTATCAAAGACGGATTCAATGAAGATATTGACAATTACCGAAAAGCAAAGACCGAGGGAAAAACATGGCTTGCAAAACTAGAGTCGGAAGAAAAAGAAAAGACGGGTATCAAAAATCTCAAAATCAAATATAACAAAGTGTTTGGCTATTATTTTGAGGTGACAAATTCCTTCAAAGATATGGTTCCGGATTATTTTATTCGAAAACAGACTTTAGTAAATGCGGAGCGATTTATCACAGATGAACTAAAAAAATTAGAGGATATTATTCTGGGTGCCGAGGACAAGCTGGCAAACATTGAGTATGAACTCTTTCGTGATATTCGAAATAAAATTGCAGATGAGGTTGTCCGCATCAAACAGACTGCAAAAATTGTGGCTCTGATTGACGTGTATTGTTCTCTTGCCTATGTCGCAGAGCACAACAACTATGTCAGACCTGCAATTAATGAAAAGGGAATTGTGGATATAAAAAATGGGCGTCATCCGGTTGTAGAAAAGATGATGAATGGCTCTATGTTTGTAGAGAATGACACCTATCTTGACAAAAATAAAAACAGAGTGTCTATTATTACCGGTCCAAATATGGCTGGTAAATCGACTTATATGAGGCAGACGGCATTGATTGTGTTAATGGCTCAGATAGGCTCTTTTGTGCCTGCATCTCAGGCAAATATCGGTATCTGTGACCGAATCTTTACAAGAGTAGGAGCTTCGGACGACCTTGCCAGCGGTCAGAGTACCTTTATGGTGGAGATGACAGAGGTTGCCAATATCTTGAGAAATGCCACAAAGGACAGTTTACTGATTCTCGATGAAATTGGGCGAGGAACAAGTACCTTTGACGGACTCAGTATTGCATGGGCAGTGGTCGAACATATCAGCAATCCGAAATTACTTGGTGCAAAGACCTTATTTGCGACACATTACCATGAACTCACAGAACTTGAGGGAACACTTTCCGGAGTGAACAATTACTGTATCGCAGTCAAGGAACAGGGAGATGACATTATCTTCCTTCGAAAGATTGTCAAGGGCGGTGCAGACAGAAGTTATGGTATTCAGGTTGCCAAACTTGCAGGAATTCCTGATTCTGTTATTGAGCGTTCAAAAGAAATCGTGGCAAGTCTTGTCGATGCAGACATCAGTGCTAAGGCAAAAGAAATTGCTGAGGATTTAAAACCTGCAAAGAAACATGAAAAATTCCAGACAGATACCGTGGAGATGACTCAGATGTCTCTGTTTGACACGGTAAAGGACGATGATATATGTCAGGAGATTAAAGAGCTCGATGTGGCAAATATGACGCCAATCGATGCGTTGAATACATTATACAAATTACAAAATAAGATTAAGAACAGATGGCTCGCATAATATGTGAGCCTTATGTCACTTATTTTTGACAATAGATTGTTCGCCAAGCGTGCAATCTATCATTTTATAGAAATATAGAAATTTACAAAAATTTTATATCGAACTTTTAGTTCGGCTAACATTCGAACTACAGTGTAAGATGTCTGGTTCGACAGACAAGGAGGTTTGGATATGTCAAAAATCAATGTACTTGATAAAAATACCATAGATAAGATTGCGGCAGGTGAGGTAGTAGACAGACCTGCCTCTATTGTCAAAGAGCTGCTGGAAAATGCCATTGATGCCAAAGCTAATGCGATTACGATAGAAATCAAGGACGGAGGAATTTCATTCATCCGTATTACCGATAATGGAGAGGGAATTGCAAAGAGCGATGTCAAAAATGCCTTTTTGAGACATGCGACAAGCAAAATCCGCTCTGCCACAGATTTGCTAAACATTCATTCACTTGGTTTCCGCGGAGAGGCCTTATCAAGTATTGCAGCAGTTTCACAGTTAGAATGTATCTCAAAGACATCGGGTGACCTCACCGGAGTGCGCTATGTCATCGAGGGCGGAGAAGAAAAATCACTTGAGGAGGTAGGAGCACCTTCCGGAACAACCTTTATTATCCGCAATTTGTTTTACAACACTCCTGCAAGGAGAAAGTTTTTGAAATCTGCTGCCACAGAAGGCTCGTATATCAGCAATATTATTGAGAAGATTGCCTTGTCTCATCCGGATATATCCATTCGCTTTATCGTTGGTGCAAATACAAAATTTCACACATCGGGAAACGGAAAGTTAAAGGATATTATTTATACGATTTATGGAAAAGAGGTTGCCATGAACGTCTTAGAACTGGATACGGAATTTAACTCCATGAAAATTAGGGGATATATCGGAAAACCAGTCATAACAAGAGGTAACCGCAACAATATGATTTATTTCATCAATGGCAGGTATATTAAGAGTAAGATTATTTATTCTGCCATTGAAGAGGCTTATAAATCTTATATCATGCAGCATAATTATCCGTTTTGTGTGATTCACTTTGAGATAGACCCCGAACTGATTGATGTCAATGTGCATCCGTCAAAGATGGAGATTCGATTTGAAAACCAGACAGATGTGTATAATTTCTTCTATGACACCATTCACCAGACATTGCAGGCAAAAGACCATATTCGAGAAGTGAAAGATTTTGGAAAAGTTCCAGACAGACAGGATGTTAGAACGGATGTTATCAAAGAAGAATCTGCGACTGGATATAATCGTCAAAATCAGGAGAACAGAACAGATGTTCTTTCTCTAGAAAATAGCGACATGGATTTTCGCAAAGTTTCTGACTCGGATATAAAAAAGGCGGTTTCGCCTGATGCCAAGCAGTCGCAGGTTTTGCACCAGCAAGACGTTGTTCCGGCAAAAGAACGTCCGGCAGAGCCTTTTGAGGTTCAGAGAACGCAGGAGACTATGAAACAAAACTCTGAATCCAAACAGGTTGAATTTGAATCAGCCGGTCAGGTGGAGATGTTTAATGATCAGTTTCTCTCAAAGAAGGAAAAAATCAAGCATAAGATGATTGGTCAGCTCTTTGATACCTACTGGCTGGTAGAATCTGATGAGACTTTGTATATCGTGGATCAACATGCGGCACATGAGAAAGTCCTTTTTGAACAGACAATGGAATCACTGCGCAGCAAGGAATACACCACACAGATGGTCAGTCCCCCGATCATTATGAACGTATCGGAGCGTGAAGAGCAGGTCCTCAAAGAAAGGCTGCCTGAACTGGAGCGTATCGGATATGAGATAGAACCCTTTGGCGATCGTTCCTGGGCAGTGACAGGTGTGCCCGGCAATATGTTTTCTATCGCGCAGGAAACACTTCTTCGGGAGCTGATCGATGATTTATCCGAGGATCTTCCCGCAAAGGCTGCTCCTGATGTCATTCTTGAGTATATAGCTTCCGCCTCCTGTAAGGCTGCCATTAAAGGAAACACGGTCATGAACAAAGATCAGATGAATGAACTGCTGGTCAGGCTTTTTGCACTGGACAACCCGTTTCATTGTCCGCATGGCAGACCGACTATGATTGCGATGACACACCGTGATCTTGATAAGAAGTTTAAGAGGATCGTGTGATGATTCAGGAACCCCTCATCATAATCGCCGGTCCCACAGGGGTCGGGAAAAGCCATATGGGAATCAGGCTTGCGCAGAGAATCGGCGGAGAGATCATATCTGCTGATTCTATGCAGATATACAGGGGAATGGATATAGGCACGGCAAAAGTAACTGAAGACGAACAGAAAGGGGTCAGACACCACC
>ONXS01000057.1 GCA_900321855.1 uncultured Eubacteriales bacterium
ATGGCTTTTTTTAGTTGAACTTTTATGGCTAATTTCTCCCGTCACTATTTTGGTTATTTTAACCTATCTGTATTTGGTTATTTTTGCCTGACTCTAACAAAGGTGAAAAGCCCTTTCGGATAAGCTGCGAAACAGCCTGCGTTCATGAGCAAGTAGCGAAGTAAATTGCGCATGTCTGCTTTACTTGTCTTAGAGCAAAATGAAGAGCAATACAATGAGAGAGTAGGAGAGAGAATAAATGACAGAATTGACATTAAAACATGTTACAAAGACGTATCATCAGAAGACAGCGCTATGTGATATTTCGCTCACATTTACGCCGGGAATTTATGGGTTATTGGGTCCAAATGGGGCTGGAAAATCCACGATGATGAATTTAATTTGTACAAATTTAAAACTTTCAGGTGGAATGATTTTGTGGAATGGAAGAGATATTAGGGAGTGGAAAGAAACTTACCGCAGTGTCATTGGATTTGCACCACAGCAGCAGGCACTGTATGACTCTTTTACCGGAACAAGATTTTTATCCTATATGGCAACTTTGAAAGGAATTTCAGGAAAAGAGCAGAAAGCGGAGATTCAGAGAGTTCTCCAATTTGTCAATTTGGAGGACGAGGCGGACAAGACCATTGGAACTTATTCCGGTGGAATGAAACAGAGAATTTTAATTGCACAGGCATTGATGGGAAATCCGCAAATTGTGATTTTAGATGAGCCAACCGCAGGATTAGACCCAAAGGAGAGAGTCAATATCCGTGAAAAAATAAAGCAACTCTCTGAGGAGAAGATAATTTTGTTTTCTACTCATGTGGTGTCAGATGTTCAGAGTGTGGCAAAAGAGATTATTTTAATTAAAAGTGGAACAATTGTAGACGCAGACAGTGTCGAAAAACTCTGTGAGAAATACAATGCCAAAAATTTAGAAGAAGTATATTTACATGTGTTTGAGGAGTCTGGAGGTGAGACAGAGGAAAAGGAGAACATTTATGTGGAAACTGATAAGATTTGAGCTGTTTAAAATATACAGCAGGCGAAACATAAGATTATTTCTGCTCGCACTCATCATTTGCAATGTGGGATTGTTGTATATGGGCAACAAAAACGGTCAGGACGGGGTGTCCAATCAGGCATATCGATCTCTGTGCAACGATTTGTCAAAAATGGGAGAGCAGGAAAAGTATCAATATCTCATGGAGCGAAGGGAGCAGCTTGACTTGGCGAAGGGGATTTTAATGAACCGAGAGGACAGCAAAACAAACCCATTTTCGGCGGAGGAACTTCAAAATTATAGTGAAAAGTCATATTTGAAATATACTCATGATTTATTTGATGAGATGTCTCTGATTGACAAATTTTGTGAGGAAAATGAGACGGTATATCACTATGATGTTTACCTAAAAAGTATGAGAGAGGCACCAGACAGAATGGGAGGTATTTCTATATTTTCTGGTTCAATCAGTCCATTTGCAGGAGAAAATATCATCAAATCTGCAAAAGACCACAGGAAATTGAGTACAAAAAATATTCGATATACCCCTTCAAAATTTATGAAAATTTCGATGGAGCATATGCCGACAGATTTCTTGTTACTGCTCAGTGTTTTTTTCGTTGCGGGAATTCTGATTACAGAAGAAAAAGAACATTCACTCTTTTGGATTACGAGAGTGTCAAAGAGAGGGGGATTTCAAAGTGTTGAGGCAAAACTTGTGGCGGTATTGATTCACTGTCTGACATTTAGTGTCACTTTGTATCTGATGAATCTAGTTTTTGCCGGTCTGACGGTGGGGTGGGTAGATTTGTCCGCACAAATTCAATCCGTGAGCACTTATATGGAAAGTGACTTATCGATTTCACTTGGAACCTATCTGTTTCTTTCAATCCTGACGAAAGCAGTCGTTGTCTGGATTTTTGCCATTGTTCTGATTGGGATTGCGTTAGCCGCAAAAAGGAGTTTTGTGATGCAGACCGTGGGAGTCGCAATTCTTGTGATAAATTATCTATTATATCTGTTCATACCGTCTCAGTCATCACTACAGATGGTGAAATATCTCTCACTATTTGCCGTCTTGAAGACCGAGCAATTGTATGGAGGTTATTTGAATTTGAATATATTTGGACAACCGATTTCATGGAGAATTACTGCAATTGTAAGCTACGTCCTGTTATTTTGCATTGCATGGGTGTCTGTCCACTGTCTGTTTCACAATCCGGAACATCTGAGCATGAAAAAACAGAGAGGAACTCACCTCTTTCAGTTCCGACCACACAACCACCTGCTGTTTCATGAGGGATATAAGATATTTGTCGTGAACAAAGTGGGAATGATGCTTTGTATCGTTGTCGTGATTTTTTTTGCAATCTATGACAGCAGAGATTACCGTGTGACATTTGGCGAAGAATATTACAAAAATATCATGCTGCAGCTAGAGGGAGAGCTTGATGCGGAGAAAGAGGACATCATTGCACAGGAGAAACAGCGTTTTGCGGAGGCACAAAATCAGGCAGACAAGATTGATAAGCTAGTTGAGAGTGGAGAAATCAGTGAAGTGACGGGAGAAATTATGAAAATGAAATGGGAGAATATATTGATGCTGCAGCCTATTTTTGCGCGCGTGTTACAGCAGTATCATCATATCCAGACATCAGGTGGAGTTTTTGTGTATGACACCGGTTATAATTATCTGTTTGGAAAAAAGGATATGAGTTACCAAATCGATTATCTGTTGTTGGTGCTGTTCGCTGTGCTCGCATTTTCCAATGTATTTCCAATGGAGCAGACGGGAGAATCATGGAAGTTGCTTGCTGCAACCTATAAAGGAAAAGCTCAAATTACAAAGTATAAAATTTTGTGTTGCATGATTGCACTTACAGTTTTGACGATTGTTATCTGGCTCATACGATATTTCTGTATCCGCAGAGTATATCCAATGAATGACATTGCAGGAAGTATCACAAACATTCCACAATACCACACATTTTTCTCAATACCAATCGGATTGTTTATTCTCTTAAAAATCATCGGACAAATGATAGTCATGTTTTTGATTTTATGGGGAGTTTTGTTTATTTCCTCAAGGCAGAAATCATTTCTCGTAAGTGTGAGTCTATCGTTATTGGTCTTTGTATTTCCAATGATACTATCTTTTGTGGGATTGGAGGGCATGAAATATGTTTCGCTCTATCCATTTTATTAGAAATACTGGAATTTGTGGGATAAAAATGTGTTTAAAAATAAGAGTAACTAAGATATAATATAAGAATCATATATTATGGTGATTGAAAATGCAGAGAACTCTGAGAAGACAGATGTAGAAAACTAGCATTGGTAGCATTGGAACAAAGCAGCAGGCATTAAAATGGCAACAAGAGTAAAACAAACAGTTGCGAATGTCCGCCTTACTAAAATAAATGGAGGTACAAATCGTGTTTCGAGAGATGAGAAGATTTAAACAACAGGTGTCAGAAGAAGAGTGTAAGAGAATTTTGAGAGAAGAAAAGAGAGCGGCATTTTCTGTAATCGGAGATTACGGATACCCATATACTGTTCCGGTTGATTTTTATTATGATGAAGATGACAACTGTATTTACATACATGGAGCGAAAAGCGGTCATAAAATCGATGCGATAAAAAATTGCGATAAAGTATGCCTTACAACATGGAATCAGGGGTATAAGACAGAGGGACACTGGGAGTGGAATTCGACAAGCGTAGTAGTTTTTGGCAGAGCGAGATTTTTAGATGACAGGGAATTTTGGGAAGATAAATTGCGAAAATTGACAATGAAATATTATCCAAGTGAGGAAGAAGTAGAGGCAGAGATGAAAGCTCCTCCGGTCAATGTTGTTCAGATGATAGCAATTGATATTGAGCATATGACGGGGAAATTGGTAAATGAGAAGTAATGCAAATTGGTGCAAATTGGGGTCAGACCCCATAGTCACGTCTAACTGAAGTTAGTCTTGACTGCGGGGTCTGACCCTCATAAGAAAAAGAGAGGAAAATAACATATGATTTTAGAGCAATTTGATTCAAATAAAACTGCATTTATCAATCCGTGGAATATGATTGAACCGGTAAAAGATATGCCAAAAGTGGCAGTTGCATGTTATGCCTATACCACTTTTGACAGAATGATTCAAAGACTACATGCAGAACAAATTGCAACAACATCAACAGCAAATGGAATCAAACCAATTTATAAGGCAAATTACAAAGGCGTGGAACTTGGTTTATTTATGCTTGATGTGGGTGCTCCTATGAGTGCGGCACTGATGGAAGATGTGTATCAGATGGGTGTGGATACGATGATTATCTTTGGTACTTGTGGTGTACTTGATGGTGCAATTGAGGACTGCTCCATTATCATACCAAACAGCGCAGTTCGAGATGAGGGGACAAGTTACCATTATATGAAGAGTTCAGATGAAATAGAGGTCAATGAGAACTACATAGAGATGTTTAAAGAAATGCTAGAGGAATATCAGATTCACTATACGGAAGGAAAAGTTTGGACAACAGATTCAATTTACCGTGAAACCCAAGACAAGATTACAGCAAGAAAAAATCAGGGTTGTATCTGCGTGGACATGGAGTGTTCTGCAAACGCAGCAGTTGCAAAGTTCCGTGAGAAAAATTTGTTTCAGTTTTTCTATGCGGCAGACAATTTAGATTCTGAGGAATGGGATGTTCGAAGTCTGAGTAATGATGACAAGTTGGAAGAAAAGGATAAGAGTGCATACATTGCACTGGAATTTTCGAAAAGACTAGCGGAGTAATTGAAAAAGGGAGGTGAATTTTTTGTCAATTGATATGATGATTCACAATCATGAAACCTACGGACAGATTCGATATTTTTTGTCAGACAGATGTACAAATGTTGACAAAATAAGAGAATTTAATCATTTGGTTCAAAATAAGATACAGGCAGATGAGATTATCATGTTTGATAGTGTTTTGATGGAAATGAGTGAGATAGAAGAAAATGAAGTCCAGATATTTATAAGAGAACACGGTCATAAGAATAGACAGATTTTGGCAATCGTTGTTCGACCTGCTATAGAGCTGGACTGGGAAATGAGTCAAAAAGGAGAATTTGAATTTTGCGGTTACGATTTGGTGGATATGATGTCGTGTATCAGTGTTATTACAGATTGTGATACACAATTCGCCTGTATCAAGTATGATAAATTGAATTCATATGGTTTAATTTCTTCCTACAGAGAAGCGGTAAATACACAGTTGGATTTGAATGAAATGTATTCGGAGCACAGCCATGCGTATTGTGAGATTGTGGAGATTTGGAGACGATTGCTGGTGTAAATTGGGGTCAGACCCCATAGTCACGCCTAACTGAAGTTAGTCTTAACTGCGGGGTCTGACCCCAAGAGGGTGAATGATTATGAAAGTGAATTTAGAACAAACAAGGGAATATTATCAGACATTAACAAAAGAAGATATATGTCAGTGTGATTATTGCAGAAACTATGCAAAACTGGTGAGAGATGCTTATCCACAAGTTTCAAAGTATCTGGATAAATTTGGAATAGATATAGAGAAACCCTATGAATTGGGGATGCCGTTTGATGACAAGGTAAACAGAAGATTGAACTACCATTTTTGTATGTATTTGGTCTTTGGCAGTTGCGAAGATGATTTTAGCGAATTGATAGATGACATTGAATTTTGCAAGGCAATATCTTTTCCAAAACCAAATGTAGAACCCAAGGAGCCGTATTTCATTTTGGAGTGTTTTGGAGTTTGTCTGGATATGGATGATGAATTTGATTTTGATTAGATTTAGAATGAGAGACAAATCTATAGTCAAAACATATCGAATTGTTGTTAAAGTATTGGTAGATTTTAAATGGTATCTTATTGCAGACATTGCATAATCTTCCAAAAGCAATGCAAGGAAATGATTTGATTGATAGTCATTGTAAGCTGATTACGGTAGATGATGTAATTCATTATGCAGAACTGAGTATGAATGAAAGGATAAGGGAGAAATACGGGAATTATTTTTAATAAATAGACTTAGTAGAAAGTAGTTCACTCTAAATTTAAGCAGCTAATTATGATAGAGTGAATACAAATAGGGATGTCAAGCAGAAAATTCACTCCAAGACTCAACAATTATTATAAGTGGAGTGAATACAAGTCGTGAGGCAGAGAGAGGAATTCACTCCAAGATTTAACAATTATTGTAAGTGGAGTGAATACAAGTCGTGAGGCGGAGAGAGGAATTCACTCCAAGATTCAAAAATTATTGTGTGTGGAGTGAATACAAGTTGTGAGGCGGAGAGAGGAACTCACTCCAAGATTCAACAATTATTGTATGTGGAGTGAATACAAGTCGTGAGGCAGAGAGAGGAATTCACTCCAAGATTCAACGATTATTGTAAGTGGAGTGAATACAAGTCGTGAGGCAGAGAGAGGAATTCACTCCAAGATTCAACAATTATTGTAAGTGGAGTGAATACAAGTCGTGAGGCGGAGAGAGGAACTCACTCCAAGATTCAAAAATTATTGTGTGTGGAGTGAATATAAGTCGTTAGTTGATGAAAAACATTCACTCTAAAATGCAAATATATACCTTGTGGAGTGAATTCCTATCTACTATGAATGAAAGGACATATATTATATAAGGTAAAACCAATGAGTGCAAATTTTGAGATAAATTTTATATTAAACAAATTTACCAGATACTTTGAACTGCTCGCATACATAAAAGAAACAAATCTTGAAGTAGAAATATCTGAAATTCTATGTATTGATAACTGGCTGTATGAAAATCAGAAAAATATTCTTCCAGAGCAATTAAATGAGGTAGAAAAGTCTCTAAAAAATGGTAAAATAGTAATTACATATGGGACAGTAAATCGTGATTATCATGCAGGTTTTTATGTGTTCCTAAATAAGTGGAATAAGGTGGAAATTTGTCTTTTTATTGACAGTGAGATACAGAGAGGATTAGATGAGGACTATGTTACACCAGAAAATCAAAAAATATATCAGAAAATCGTAGATTGGCTTGTTGAAAATCATCAAATATTTGATATAGAATTGTGCGGAATTGGTGTGGAGACGGATTTGCAATATCAGGGAGATATTGCAAAGTGTGTGCGGGAAAGTAAGTATATGAATGAGTGGATTTTGCCAGAGAAGATGAAGTTGGATATGGCAATCGAAGGATATGAGAGAGTGGATGTGGATAAATGTTTTGTTCTTAGAAGAAAAAATGAAATAGGAGTATATGCAGATGAGAGTTTTTATACAGTGTAAAGATGGAATTCCGGTGGATTATGATTTTTTTCAGGCATATTGTGGATTTTTTGAAATGGGTTTTGAGATAATCTTTTTTGAAACATATGAAGAGTTACGTCAGTCAAACAAAGAAGATGTGGTAGTAGGATTTATGGGACCGGTAAGGTGCAGATTAAAGGATTTCGGCATAGATATGCCGAATATAGATTATCCGGCAAGTATTCACAATTACTACGGAAGAAAGATTTGGACATCCACAATCAATACAATTAATTCAAATCCTGAGTTATGGAATGTATTTGTAAAACCAATGAATAATAAATCTTTTACAGGCAGAGTTATTAAAACTGCAAAAGATTTAATCGGCTGTGGAATACAGGGTGAAGATCAGGCAGTATATGTCAGTGATATTGTAAATTTTGTATCAGAATATAGGGCATTTGTGAGATATGGAGAGATACTTGATGTCAGACATTATCATGGAGACTGGAGATTTTATCCGGATTCAAAGGTAATTGAAGAGTGTGTTGCAAACTATACGGATTCTCCTAAAGCATATGCAATTGACTTTGGTGTAACGGATGATGGTCGAACATTGGTTGTTGAGGTAAATGCTTCTTGTTCGATAGGTTCTTATGGATTAGGTGTGATTGATTACGCAAAATTTAAATCAGCGAGATGGGCGGAACTTACAAATACAGAAGATGCGTGTGTATTTTAATGATAAAGGAAAAGTAATGATAAATGATAAAGGAAAAAAGAAAATGAGAAAAGACTTATTCGACCAACTATACAAGAACCGACTCATGAGTACAGACGAAGAATTTCATTTGTACGAAGAGGCAGAGTATCTGTTAGGTCAGGAAATTGTAGAAGATGATATTATAGAAATATGTAAAATATTTGATGACCAAACAGAAGAAAACGAGGTGATGTGGGGACTCATTCATTTGATAGAAATATATAATTCTAAATATGCGTATAGACTTACATTACAAGGAATATCTAATATGCTTACAGCAACAGAGTGGGCAAAAATTATTTTAATTCGATGTCTAAATCAAGATACTGCAAGAGATATGTTAAAACAGGCATTTCATGAAGTCGAGCCTGAGGTTCAGAAAAAAGTGATTTCAGTGATGAAAATGATTCAAAGTGAATATCAGGGCAGATTTGATGCACACATAGCCTATGTAATAAATGAAGTGAATTAATATGATTTTAGAATCATCAACGAAACAACAGAAACAATAATGAATGGAACGCAGATAAGTAAACAATAGCCAAGAATAAGAAAAAGTTTCCATATTTGGGTAGCAATAAAATTTGTAATTACGGGCTGTATGTGATGGAACAGTATACAGATGTCACATTGATTGACAGAGAAAATATCACGGTAGCACCAGACATCCATGTCATTCAGGCAAGTGAGCAATTACATGTTATTTCTGCTGGCGAGGCGGCTTTGAGCAATGTTCAGGAGATTGTTGCAAATCGGTGCCAAGAAATTTTAAAAGACACGGATTTGGTTCCGATTGATGTTCACACGCCAATGAGACTGCGGAGTCGAGGAAAATTTTGAGTAAAAATTTAAGATTTAGAAAATTATATCATATAAAATAAAGTGAAAGTCAGAAATAGAAAAGTAGAAAGTGAAAGGCTAGAAAAAGAACATGACAATAGATGTGAGAAATACAGAACTTATCATAAATGGAGTGGCAATTCCATTTCCAGCCTCGTACAATGACATCAAAGCGGTGTTGGGAGAGGCGAGAATTGTGCAGAGGCATCGTGAGAGTTCAATGGACAAGACATATTATGTTTATGATGAGTTAGGACTTATGTTTGATGAGGCGGAACCGAAATATATGAAGAAGAATAAGTTTTTTGTGGATATGGAACACCTGATTTGCTATGTCTCTTGTAGTGTCGACAAGTCGGAAATGATAGAATATTTGCCAATTCCAGAGCAGACATTTACTGGTCTTGTAACCTTTTATGAAAAAAAATGGGAGTCGCTTACACATTTTGTAGGATTTTCAAGATACTTGTATAAGGAAAATGATGAGTTTAAGCATACAAATTTTACGGCGTGTATTCGTGGGAATGACTCCATTCCGAATTATATAGAGGATAGGTTGAACCGAACATTAGATATCAGTTATTGCCCAGAACGACCAAAGGTAACAGAAGATTACAACATTCCACAGACAGATGAGGAATGTCTGAAATTTTCAAACTTTAACTTTAAATTGGCGATTATAAATGAACTGATGTATGAGCAGGAAGTCATTCGACCTTATTTTGACATCTATGATTTTTTGAAATTTAAAAAGAGCAGAGCGAATACTGAGACAGAGAAAAATATTCGGGCTGCTGTCAATTATTTTAAAGAATATCCTGTTCCAAAGAAATATGCGGATAACATTGAGTGTATTGATATGGACGGAGGAAATCCAATTTATATGAATATTGCACCATTGTGGAACGGAGAAGATGACCGATTTGACATCAATGAGTTGACCGTGGAAGAGTTAAAACAGTTTCCGAATCTGAAAAGAATGAAACTTATGACTTCGAAAATTGAAAAGATAAGAGTGGTTGCAGAGCCGCTCGGAATTGTCTGTGAGGAAATCTGATGCCCGCTAGTGATAGAGCGAAAATATTTAGAATTTAGAATGACAGAAAAATGTATTTCATTGTGAGTGAGCAGCAAAACGGATTGTGAATATTCAGTTGATGAAAAGACATCAGAAAATCGAAAAAGACGAGGATAGCGAATGGAAAATTATAAATATACATATTTTCAAACAATACCAGAAAATATCAAACAGACATTTCAGACAGCTTACCATAAAGACCAGATAAACGATTATTTCTATGAATTGGATTTTGATGAAGAAGAGACTGATTATGAGGGAAGTCGCTATTTTGTATGTATGAATTGCGAAGAGGCAGTGGGAATCATTTCAATATTCGCAGTGGAAGATACCTTTGTCATCTATCCCTATGTGGCAAAAAAATATCGCAGACAGCATGTGTTTTCGAATTTATTTCAACTGTTATTGGATGAAATTGCTCCTCAAGAAAATTCTCCTCAAAAAATTGCTCCTCAAATCGAGGTACATATTAATGAAAATTCGATACCATATGTACAGCCAATTTTGGAAAAATTTCATTTTGAATTGTTAGATAGAGAACATCTGATGGCGATAGACTTGACGAATATCAGAGAAAATCCTTCAACTTCAATGAAACAAACACAAGATGGACAAGGACAAGATGGACAAGGACAAAAAGCGACCAAAACAGATATTTCAAATGATATTCCAAATGTAGATTTACCAGAGGTGTATTATATTGAGGACTCAGATGAACTAGAACTCTGGGTCGGAGAAACTTACATTGGCGGAGCAAATATTTATTATGACGATACTCAGGAAACAGGTGGAACCGTTACATTTTATGGCTACGAGATACTTGAAGAACATCGCGGAAAGGGATATGGGAAACTATTCTTTTTGCAAATACTGGAGTTTTTAAGAGAAGAGATGGGATTTGATAAAATGATTTTGCATGTGACAGAGTCAAATAAGCCGGCATTTCATATCTATGAGAGCTGCGGGCTGAAATCAGAGTCATGCTTTGAAAATTGGGGTCAGACCCCATAGAGGGAACTAACTTTAGTTCACACTTCCTAACTGGGTGAAGTAAGAGTCAGCAAATCAGAAAAGGAGAGGTACGATGAGAGATATTACATTAGGAACAACTGGAATTACAGTAAAGCAGAACGCTTTTGGTGCACTTCCAATTCAGAGAGATGATAAGGATACGGCAGTGGCTATTTTGAGGAGAGCATATGAGGGAGGTATGCGATTTTTTGATACGGCGAGGGCGTACAGTGACAGCGAGGAGAAGGTCGGAGAGACGTTTGAAGGAATGAGGGACAAGGTTTATATCGCGACTAAGACAATGGCTAAGACACCGGAACAGTTCTGGGAGCAGCTTGAAACTTCGCTGAAAAATCTGAGGACGGATTATATTGATTTGTATCAGCTTCACTGTGTGCCTCAGTGTTACAGAACGGGAGACGGAACAGGACTCTATGAGTGTATGCTTGAGGCAAAAAAGCAGGGGAAGATTCGCCATATCGGTGTGACGGCGCACAACATTGAGGTTGCATTTGAGTGTGTCAAATCAAGACTCTATGAGACGATGCAGTTTCCATTCAGTTATCTGTGTTCGGAAAAAGAAATGGCTCTTGTGCAGGCGTGTAAGGAGGCAAATGTGGGATTTATTGCGATGAAAGGACTGGCAGGGGGACTCATTCACAATTCAAAAGCGGCGATGGCGTTTATCAGTCAGTATGACAATGTCCTTCCAATCTGGGGAATTCAGAAGATGAGTGAGTTAGAGGAGTGGCTTGCCTTTATGGATGAGACGCCGGAATATACAGAAGAAATCCGAGCATATGTGGAGCAGGAAAGGAAAGAACTGGCTGGAGATTTTTGCAGGGGGTGTGGCTATTGTATGCCTTGTCCGGTTGGCATTAAGATTAATAACTGCGCGAGAATGTCGCTGATGCTGCGAAGAGCACCGTCAAAAGCGTGGCTCACAGAAGAGATGCAGGCAGAAATGGCGAAGATTGAGAATTGTCTGCACTGCAACCAGTGTTCGAGAAAATGCCCATATGAATTAAATACACCAGAGCTGCTTGCGAAAAATTTAGACGATTATAAAAAAGTGTTGGCAGGGGAAGTTGAGGTGTAAAGTAAAATGAAATTAAATGTAACCGATTTTTTATTTGCAATGTCATTTGCACTAGATGCAGTGGAGCAGGAAATTAGTGGGGGAAAGGTTCAGTCCGGACACGGAAAGCGTGTTGCATATATGCTTATGAAAATGATTCAGCCATTGCATTTGTCCGTTCCGGAACAGGTTACCTATATTGGCTGTGCGATTTTGCATGACAACGGTTTGGCAGAATATATCCGAGGAGAGTTGGAGCTGCAGTATACACAGTCAAGCAAACTCAGATTACATGTGGAATTGGGTGAAAAAAATATGGAGCTGCTGCCGTTTGACATAGACATCAAAGACATCATTTTACATCATCATGAAAATGCAGATGGAAGTGGACCACTCAGATTAAAAGGGGATGAAATAAATGAAATTGCACATCTGCTCCATATTGCAGATATTGTAGAGCTTGCCTGCAATTTTGATGGGGATATTGATTTAGAATTTGAAAAGATGAAGAACATGTTAGAGGACTGCAAAAATAAGATGTTTTCAGAAAAAGCAGTGTCCTTGTTTGAACAAAATATAACAAAAGATGACTCCTTATTTATGAGAGATGAAAACTTTACCATGACAAGGCATTTGCAGAATTTTTCATGAAACTTGTCGATTATAAATCTTCGTTTACAAAAAATCACTCGTTGGGAATTGCACAAAAGGCATACGATATGGCACAGTATTATGGTTTTCCACACGATAAAGTGATGCGATTTTATTTTGCGGGAGCCATGCATGATATAGGAAAACTTGTCATTTCCAATCAGATATTAGAAAAACCGGAAAAACTTGATGTGGAAGAATTTGAGCAGATGAAACACCATGCAGAGATTACATATTATATTCTGACAAAAATTCATGGATTTGAAGATATTGCCGAGTGGGGCGGAAATCATCACGAAAAGCTAGACGGAATGGGTTAACCAAGAGGACTCACAGCAGAACAGCTCACATTTGAGGACAGACTGATGGCGTGTATTGATATTTTTCAGGCACTCACAGAATCAAGACCATATAAGAAACATATGCCTGCCGGAAAAGCAATTCTGATTATGAAGGATATGGTGGAAACCGGAAAAATAGATGGAAAGATTACAGAAGATATTGCAAAAGTATATTGCACAGGAGAAGAAATTCATTCGATATATAAAGATGGAAGAATAGAAAGATTTAATAAATTATT
>ONXS01000058.1 GCA_900321855.1 uncultured Eubacteriales bacterium
TTCATGCAGGCCAGGGAACGGACGCCTGCAAAGGAAGCGCCGATGGCGACTTCCGCGGCTACCTTCTCGTTTGGAGCCCACTCACAATATATCTCTTCATATTTTGCTGCCTCTTCTGTAATCTCTGTACTTGGTGTACCCGGATAACTAGAAATAATTTTGCAGCCTGCCTCATACATACCGCGGGCAACAGCTTTGTTGCCGAGCATTAATTCTTTCATGTTTGTCCTCCATCTTAATCCGCTTGGCAAGTTATTCTTCAATGGTCGTTCCGCAAACATAACTTACCAAGCTCCTATATATGTTGTAATTACATTTCATACTTTAGTAGTAAGGAATCCGCCTACATAAGACACCCTACTATAATATTAAGCCTGATTTTCTTTTGCAACCAGGTTATCGGCACCATACATCTTGCGAAGTTTTGGTTTCTCGATTTTTCCAGTTGCATTTCTTGGAATCTCTGTAAATATAATCTTCTTTGGTCGTTTGTATCTTGGCATATCCTGACAGAAGTCATCAATCTCTTCTTCTGTGCACTCAAAGCCATCTTTGACCTCTATGATTGCTGCTGTTATTTCTCCGAGACGATAGTCTGGAAGTCCAATAACAGCGACATCTTTGACTTTATTGTTCTTACGAATGAAGTCCTCTATCTGTACCGGATAGATATTTTCTCCACCACTGACAATGACGTCTTTCTTACGGTCTACAAGGAAGTAAAATCCGTCCTCGTCCTGCATTGCCATATCTCCTGTATAGAGCCAGCCGTCCTTTAAGACCTCATTTGTAGCCTCTTCGTTGCGGTAATAGCAGGTCATAACTCCCGGTCCTTTTACACAGAGTTCTCCGACATCTCCACGTTCTACTTCACTTCCATTCTCATCTACAATCTTGCACTCCCAACGGTATCCCGGAACGCCGATTGCTCCGACTTTGTGAATGTTCTCTACGCCGAGGTGTACACAGCCCGGTCCGGTTGACTCTGAAAGTCCGTAATTGGTGTCGTACTGATGATGTGGGAAATATTGTTTCCATCGCTTGATTAATGAAGGTGGTACTGGCTGGGCACCGATGTGCATCAGTCTCCACTGGTCTAACTCGTAATCTTCTAATTTTAAATCTCCACGGTCAAGGGCATCTAAAATATCCTGTGCCCACGGAACTAATAACCATACAATTGTGCAGTGTTCCTTTGAAACTGCCTCTAAAATAACCTCTGGCTTGGCTCCTTTTAAGAGAACTGCCTTACTTCCTGCAACCAGACTTCCCATCCAATGAAACTTCGCTCCTGTGTGATAAAGTGGTGGGATGCACAGGAATGTATCTTCTCTGCCTGTGCTGTGATGTTTCTGCTCCATCTCAGCCGCCTGAGTTAAACTCTGATGTTTATGTAAAATTGCCTTTGGAAATCCTGTTGTACCAGATGAAAAATAAATTGCTCCGTAATCCTCTTCCGAAATCTCAATATCTGGTTTTACACTGGAACAGTCTGCTACAAGTTCTCTGTAACTCTCTGCAAAGTTTGGACATCCGTCTCCAACATAGATTAAAAGTCTTCCCTTGCTGAGTCTGTCTGCATTTGCCTCAATACGACCAATAAATTCTGGTCCAAACACAATCATATCGACTTCTGCAAGTTCTGCACAGTATAAAATCTCATCTGCATCATATCTGAAATTGAATGGAACTGCGATTGCTCCCGTCTTTAAAATTCCAAAATAAATAGGCAGCCACTCCAAGCAGTTGTACATGATAATCGCTACCTTGTCTCCCTTTTTAATTCCTCTTCCGATTAACATGTTTGCAAATCTGTTTGCCTTTTCATCAAATACACTCCATGTAATCGCTCTTCTGTATGGCTCAAATCTTGATGGCTCAATCAGCTCATACTCTTTCCATGTGGTTCTTCTCTTGTCTGCCTCAGTCGGATTGAGCTCTACAAGCGCAACTTCATGTGCATACAGTTTTGCATTTCTCTCCAGATATTTTGTAACTGGCATCTGATTCATACCTTCTTTCTCAATTATTTGGCAATCACCTTTTCATATCTAGCACTGTCTCCTAATACTTTCCCACTGTTTGAAATTCTCTTCCAAACAGTATATCTTCTATATAGAAATAGAACAGGTAAAGTGTTCAAGGTTTTGCCTATTTGTAATTTATAACAAAAAATTCTTGTATTTTTTATTTGTTCTTGTGCAAATAAACTATATCACATTGAAGTGTAAAAGTCAAAATAATTGATAAATCATCATATAGAACCTTGACATAAAATGTGCGGTTGTAGTACAATGTACTAAAGAGAGGAGATGATATTATGGCATTTTCTATTCGCTTAACAGAAAATGAAAAAGAATTAGCTAACAGTTACGCAAAATTACATTCTTTATCACTAGGAGAGGCATTTAAAAAAGCTCTTTTTGAAAAAATTGAGGATGAATACGATATTACAATTGCTGAAGATGCTTATCAAAACTATGTTGCCAGCGGAAAGGAAAGTCGACCTATCGAAGACCTATGGAAAGAGTGTGGTCTTTAATGTATCATATTAGAACGACAAAACAGTTTGATAAAGAATTTAAAAAATTAGACAATTACACAAAACGTATGATAAAAGCATGGATTGAAAAAAATTTAGTTAATTGTGATAATCCAAGAGTTCACGGAAAAGGCTTAACCTCTAATAGAAGTGGTCAATGGCGGTATCGAATTGGTGACTATCGTTTGATATGCGAGATAGAAGATGATAAACTTATAATTTTAGCTTTATCTATCGGACACAGAAGAGATGTTTACAACAACTGATTGCATCCATACACAATTCATTGTCATAAACTTATAAAGTCCTGCAGTTCCGTATCAGTCTGAACCGCAGGACTTTTCTAATGATACAAAATAGTTTTTACATAATTCCTCGGTACATTTTCTATAGCCATTCATTTACGCATACAAATTGCAATAAGTATGTATCGTAAATTTCCTGTTCCATTATAATCAAAAATCATATACTGTCTTGATATTTTTCTCTTGATATTTTTCTTTTGTATCTAATCAGAGGTGTTCTACAAATTAATTATTCTTTTCATATTCACTGTAATAATTCCTAGCTTGCTCAGGCGTAATTGCCAATTTCTGAACAAGTTTATCAATAATCGCCTCTTTGCTAAAACCTGTTTCAAGATAAACAGAAATCATACCAGACGCCTCTCCCTCTGCTCGTAATCGGTCAAATACATCATCAAATACACCACTCATTGCAGCAATCCCTCCTTCCTTACTCTTATTTCGAATGAATGTTTCCTCAATATTTCTGTTACCAGTAAGAATTGTCAATAGCTTGATGACCGCATCTTTATGTCTTATCATTTCCGCAGATGGTTTAAATGCCGGATTTGCCCTAGTTTTTGTCATAAATTCTGCAACATAGCGAAAATCACTTTTGAAACACTCAATAACCTTATCTGGTAAGAATGAAATATTAAAAACGTATATTTTATAGTCATTTATATATGACTGTAATTCCTCCGGAATATTCGCATCAATACAATCACGTAAATTTTGAGAGACATTCCATCTTTTATTACTAAAATTCAAAACGATGGAAATCACAGGAAAAATAGATTTCGGCTGTAAATCATCCCCATTTTTCAATAATTGCGAGCGATAGGATGCAGCATCATACCCCAGTATCCGCACAGGCATAAAATTTTATCATATCTTTCCCAAAAATCAAAACATTAATAATATCCGAAAAGACATCTTCATAATCAAATAAAAGTTTTTCTGCAATATCTTTTTCTGCCACTAATAATACCTCCTCATTTCGTTATTTATACCCACCTCTGATTAATATTATAACAACATTATAATATGTTGTTATCAAAAAGTCAATATGTTATTTGTATGTTTAGAATTCGTATAATCAATACCTCAGAAAAACATTTAATCGCAACAAATGTAAGCAATTTATTATTCCAAACAATACATTGTATGCTTTGCGAACAATGTATTTCAAGGACTATGAGAAACATGCTTTGCGAGTTTTTCAAGCTGTCGTGACAGTAACCAAATAGGCAATACAAGTATGTCCGCTTGGCTCGTTGTTCACGCAAACGATAGATTGCACACTTCGCGAACAATCTATTGTCAAGAATAAAAAAGTCCTGCAGTTCCGTATCAACCTGAACCGCAGGACTTTTCGATATTTATTTTTTATATCATGTAATGTCTTTTTATATTGGTAATATTTTTTTCACTAATGAATATCAAACTTGCTCACACCACGAAGTCGTGCCATCGCACGAGCCATTGATGCACTGGAAATATGATATTCCATGATACTCTGTTTTTGCTGCAACTGCTCTCTGGCTCTCTCAAGCGCTGCCTCAGCTCTGAATTTATCAATCTCTTCCGGTCTTTCTGCAGAATACACAAGAACATCAACCTTGTTGTGCTCCATCTTAATCAGACCATCTGAGACAATAGCTGTATGATTTTCCCCATCTGGAGTTCGAAAGTGAATCTCTCCGACTTCAATAGTTGAAGTCATAGCCTCATGATTCGCCATAATTGCCATCTCTCCATCATAACCGGGGAAAATAATAATTTCACATTCGCCATCATAAAAGACACGGTTACAGGCAATGATTTTTAAAGAAAATGTATTCATGTATGAATCTTCCTTTCTCTGCTTTTCTCCATCTTACAGTGTCTTTGCCTTTGCTTTTACATCTTCAATTGTTCCTACATTGAAAAATGCTGCCTCTGGATATTCATCCATCTCACCGTCAAGGATTGCCTTGAATCCGCGGATTGTCTCTTCGATTGGCACGAATACACCTTTGACACCTGTGAAGTTCTCTGCTACATGGAATGGCTGAGAGAGGAATCTCTGCACCTTTCTTGCTCTGTATACAGTGAGTTTATCTTCATCGGAAAGTTCTTCCATACCAAGAATTGCAATGATGTCCTGAAGTTCTTTGTATTTCTGTAATGTCTCCTGTACTCGTCTTGCCGTTGTGTAGTGTTCTTCACCTACAACATCTGCCTCTAAAATTCTTGATGTCGACTCAAGTGGGTCTACAGCCGGATAGATACCCTGCTCTACGATTTTTCTTGAAAGTACGGTTGTTGCATCAAGATGTGAGAATGTTGTCGCAGGAGCTGGGTCTGTCAAGTCATCCGCTGGCACATATACCGCCTGAACCGATGTTACGGAACCCTCTTTTGTCGATGCGATTCTCTCCTGAAGTTCTCCCAAATCGTTGGCAAGTGTTGGCTGATAACCAACGGCTGATGGCATACGTCCAAGTAAGGCGGATACCTCGGAACCTGCCTGTACGAAACGGAAAATGTTGTCGATAAATAAAAGCACATCCTGTTTCTTAACATCTCTAAAATATTCTGCCATCGTAAGACCTGTCTCTGCAACTCTCATTCTGGCACCAGGTGATTCGTTCATCTGTCCAAATACGAGGGCTGTCTTATTGATAACGCCTGACTCGGTCATCTCTGTCCACAAATCATTACCCTCTCTGGAACGCTCTCCAACACCTGTAAAAATAGAATATCCACCACTCTGTGTAGCGATATTGTTGATTAACTCCTGAATCAATACAGTTTTACCTACACCGGCACCACCGAACAGACCGATTTTACCTCCCTTTGAATAAGGAGCAAGTAAATCAATTACTTTGATACCTGTCACAAGCATCTGTGCAACAGGGCTCTGGTCTACAAATTCTGGTGGTTCCCTGTGAATACACCAGTGTTCACCATCCTCTAAACTCTCGCCGCCGTCAAGTGTCTCTCCAAGTACGTTGAATAAACGTCCAAGTGTCTGCTCTCCGACTGGCACCATAATTCCGGCACCTGTTGCGATGACCTCCATATCCTTATGAAGTCCCTCGCTGGCTGCAAGCATAATACATCTTACTACTTTATGACCAATGTGCTGCGATACTTCCATGATGCACTTTTTGCCATTATTCATGACATAGAGGGCATCTTTAATCTTAGGCATCTGACCATTTTCAAATTCTACGTCTACAACAGGTCCTGAAACCTGTACAATTTTTCCTTTATTTTCCATTGTGTGAAATTCACCTCGCCTGCTTTTTTTTCTTCTTCTTTTTCAAGGCCTTCGCTCCACCAATTACCTCAGTAATCTCCTGAGTAATTGCTGCCTGTCTGATACGGTTGTACTGAATAGACAATGCCTTTAGCATTGCATCAGCATTGTTCGTAGCAGCCTGCATCGCCATCATTCTGGCATTTTCTTCGCTGGCGGAACTTTCCACTAAAGCACCATAAATAAATCCAGTTACATAGTTATAAACAAGTCTCTGAAGAACCTTCTTTGGCGATGGGTAAATTAAAAACCAGTCATCACTCTTTTCTTCAGCCTCAGTATCATAACCTGATTTATTTTTCTTTGCCTTCTCAAGTAACTCCTGTTCAATGAAAGTATGTGTTTTGAGCGGAAGTAACTGCTTTACCTCAACTTCTTCTTTCATAGAGTTAATCATTTTCGTATAAACGATATAAACTTCGTCCAGCTCTTCTCTCTTATATAAATCAATGATATATTCTGTGATTACCCTCGCTCTGTGAATAGATGGATTGTTTGCAGAATATCTAAAATTCAAATCTATCGGATCATGGGCAGATATAAAAAACTGTCTGCCAAGCTCTCCCACCACATAGAGTTTGTAGTCCTCACTCTGTTTTGCAAGTTTCTGAGCCTCTTTTAAAACATTGTGGTTATAAGCTCCTGCCATTCCCTTGTCACCAGTGATGACAATATATCCTCTCTTCTTGACCGTTTCCTGTAAATCTTTCTGTCTGTTATCGAAATAAAGATGTGTCATGTCAGGAAAATGATAGAGAATACTTGAAATCTGTTCCTGAAGTCCAAAGAAAAATGGCTCTGTATCCTCAAGTTTCTGTTTTGCTTTACGAAGTTTCATAGAAGACATCATATACATAGCTCTGGTGATTTTCATGGTATCTTGAATACTTTTTATTCTATTTTGAATTTCTTTGGCATTCGCCATGTTCTATCACTCTCGATTCTATTTCAAATTTAGGACCTATCCCTGCTGGCATCTTCCAACTTGAGAAACACGCTTTGTGAGTTTCTCAAGTTGTCGCGACAGTCACCAAATGGACATACAAGTATGTCTGCTTGGCTCGTTGTTCGCGCTCGCGCAAATTAAAAATCTGTCTTTACCAGCTTGACATGGTTCCCATACCTCTATATTGAAAATCTTATTACTCTTCTGCCTCTGTTTCTTCTGTCTCTTCTTCATCAAACTGCTGCTTTTTAAAATCCTGCGCAGCTTCAAGAATTGACTCTCTAAGCTCAGGAGTTAATTCCTTCTTTGAAGTGAGTTTTGTCATAATATCCTTATGATTCTCATTAAATTCATTTAACAATCCACCCTGAAACTCTTTTACTTTCGAGGCATCTAAATCACTGAATACATGCTCATTTGCAGCTATTAATGTAACAACCTGTTCTGCCATAGAAAGTGGTTTTCCAAGTGGCTGTTTTAACAATTCCATCAGAGATTTACCATGTGCCAACTGTCTCTTTGTGCTGTCATCAAGGTCAGATGAGAACTGTGTAAATACTTCCATTTCCCTGTACTGTGCAAGGTCAATACGAATGGAACCGGCAGCTTTTTTCATTGCCTTTGTCTGAGCCGCACCACCAACACGGGATACCGATAAACCAACGTTAATCGCCGGTCTTTGACCTGCATTGAATAATTCTGACTCCAAGTAAATCTGTCCATCTGTGATGGAAATTACATTGGTAGGAATATATGCTGAAACGTCACCTGCCTGTGTCTCAATGATTGGAAGTGCCGTGATAGAACCACCACCCGCTTCCTTTGAGAGACGGCTAGAACGCTCTAACAATCTTGAATGTAAGTAGAATACATCTCCCGGATAAGCCTCACGACCTGGTGAACGCTCCAATAACAGTGAGATTGCTCTGTATGCTACGGCGTGTTTTGAGAGGTCATCATAAACAATCAACACATCCTTGCCCTGATACATAAAATATTCAGCAAGTGCTGTTCCTGAATATGGAGCAATGTACTGAAGTGGTGCAGGATCTGCTGCTGTTGCAGATACAACGATTGTGTAATCCATAGCTCCTGCTTTTTCAAAACTGTTTACAAGTTTCGCAACAGTTGATGCCTTCTGTCCGATTGCAACATAGATACATACAACATCTTTGCCCTTCTGATTAATAATTGCATCACTGGCGATAGATGTCTTACCTGTCTGACGGTCACCGATGATTAACTCTCTCTGTCCTCTACCGATTGGGAACATAGAATCAATCGAAAGAATTCCTGTCTCCATTGGAACAGATACAGATTTACGCTCTACAATAGAAGGTGCCGGATTTTCGATTGGTCTGAATCCCTCTGATTTGATGTCACCTTTTCCATCAATTGGATTTCCAAGTGCATCAATGACTCTTCCCTTGTAATCCTCTCCGACAGAAATACCTGCCATTTTTCCAGTTCTTACAACTTTTGAACCTTCCATAACTTCTGTGTCACGACCAAATAAGATAACACCTATCTCATCTCTTCTGACGTCCTGAACCATACCTTTGACACCGCAGTCAAACATGACAATCTCGCCATAAAACGCATGGTCTATTCCATCAACATTGGCAATACCATCACCAACCCAGTTTACAACACCGATTTCTTTATTTTCAGCCTGAAGGTCAAAGTCGTGAATGTTGGAACGGAGTATAGAAATGATGTTCTCAGTGCTTGTGAGTTTGTTTCCAGACTCTTTTGCCTGCTCCATCGCATTTGTCACCGTGCGCTGTAACTGCTCAATTCTTCCCTTTTCACTCCAGTCATACTCTTTGTTTCCCACTCTTAAAATAAATCCGCTCTTGATAGATTTGTCTTTTGTAAGAGTTAATTCAATTTCTTCATTGTTGTATTCTTTTGCAAGAAACTTTTTGATTCCCGCTAACTGCTCCTCATTTGGAGCTGTCACATAAATCAGTTCTGCCTGTGTCTCTACACTTGTTGTCGTTTTTCCAAGTTCTAAAAACTCCTGATAAATCATTTCAAACAGGTTGAAATCATTGTTATCGCAGAGAAGTTTTAAAAAATTTCTGACTTCCTTTGGAAATACCTTATCGATAACCGTGTGCTTTTTCTCAAGCTCGATTGTAGGATTTTCAAAGTCCGCACGAATCTGTGGTATTAAGTCAAGTGTGTCCTTTGCATCGGTCAAAAAGTCCTTTGACATACCTGTCTTATACAATTCATTTGCATAATCAATTACTGCCTGAGTCACTATTCATCACCTGCTTTATCTAAAAATTTATTATAAATGTCACTATTTAATTCATCGCCACTCTGAGAAGCTACAATCTTATTTGTTGCATCCACAACAAGGTCTGCAATCTGGTCTTTTGCTTTCTGAAGAATTCTGTCTTTCTGAACATTTGCATCCTTTGCAGCATCCTCTTTGATTGCTCTCGCCTCTTTCTTGGCATCCTTAATAATTTTCTGATACTCTTTGTCAGCAGTCTTTCTGGCTGCCTCGATAACTTTCTTCTTTTCAGCATTTGCGTTATCGACTGTTTTTTTATACTCGTCTCTTAACTCTTCTGCCTCCTGCTTTGCCTTATTTGCCTCATTGAAACCTTTGTCTGCCTCTTCCTGTCGTTCAGCAATAATTTCCTGAACCGGCTTAAATAAAAACAATTTAAGGCCAACCAAAAGAATTAAAAGATTGACTACTGTAATAATGATATTCATTGGATCAATATTAAGCATTCTTACTTCCTGCCTTTCATATGGTTTTTGATATTTCGCACTATTTCGAGAGTAAAGCGTTCAAAAATACATTCACAAAACCTGTGTTTTGCACTCTCTGTTTTGTTCATATATTTTCAAACAGCCTATGCCGTACCAAATTAGCAACTCCAGCTTTGCGCGCAAGCGCGACATCCAGCCTTGCTAATCCGATATTCTCCTGAATAGTTACAATTATTTCAACATTACGATTATCATAAGTGCGATAACGAAACCATAAATAGCTGTTGCCTCTGCAAGTGCACAACCAAGAATTAATGTCTTGTTGATTTTACTCTCTGCCTCTGGCTGTCTTGCGATAGCCTCTGCTGCCTTACCTGTTGCAATACCGATACCGATACCTGCTCCAAGTGCTCCTAAAACTGCAATACCTGCTCCTAATGCGATTAATGTACTCATTGTTATTCTCCTTTTCTTTCTGACACAAAATTTTTATTTTTGACGTTCAGGAAATAAATCTAAAATTTTGTTTTGTTGTCAGCATCCATATAATAGCTGTTCCCTCTGCTACATTTACAAGGTAATTGCACAGCGCTTATATGAATACTGACTTGATTGACTCGGTGACGATTTATTTTCTGATTTTATTTTCGTTTCTGTGTTCTTTTTTATTGATTGTTATTCAATTGCCTCACTGATATATAGTGATGTTAAAAATACAAATACGTAGGCCTGTAAGAGTCCGTCAAACAAGTCAAAGTAGCAGCTAAATACTGCCGGTAAAACGAATGGCACTACCATTTTGATTAATTCCATAATTACAAATGCACCTAATACGTTACCAAATAAACGCATACAAAGTGACAATGGTCTAGTAAATACTTCAAGAATGTTAATTGGCGTCACAATTGCGATTGGCTCTGCAAATTTGTGCAGCCATTTTTTCACACCTTTCTGATAGATTCCTGCTGCCTCTACCAATATGATACTCATAAGTGCGAGGGCAAGTGTGACATTTAAGTCTTTTGTAGGTGACTTAAATCCAAATAATCCAACAATATTGGCTACTCCGATGTACAGTAAAACAGTTGTCAGATATGCAACATATCTCTTTCCCTCTGGTCCAATCATTCCTTCAACCATACCTGTAAGTTTTGTCACAACTGTCTCTACAAATGCCTGTCGTTTGCTAATATTATGAACCTTCAAATTTCTTGTAAGAATAAATGAAACAAGCAATAATACTGCCATAATAATCCATGTTACTACTACAGATTCTGTAATACCAAACTTATGTCCTGCGACTGTAAAGTGAAATACATACTTCACTTCCAGTTGTTCCATTAACTCTTTTGCAATATCACCCATATTCTCACTTCCTTTCTTATAATATATATTTGGCCGGTTTGTGGATTAGGGATTTCGAAAAAAAAGACGGGTTATAAGGCCTTAGCCTCATACCACGTCGTACTACACGTAAACTGACCTTTTGTCAGTTCGTATTTTATCATATTCAAATTTTCATATCAAGTCAAACTTGCATAAACTTATCTCTGTATTTTCCGAATTTCTTGTTAATTACGCCTAGAATCGTGCCCACAAGGATAGCCGCAACGATTGTTCCAACTCCAACCGAACCCAACTCATGCAGTGCAATCAGGCATGCGATGAGCGAAACAATGACCATAGTCACATCAAATGCAACCTTTACTTTATTGAACGGGATATGCAGCACATCGGAAATTGTTTTCATCACTCCCTCTCCCGCCAGTGGTATAATGTCGGCTGGAAGATAGAAAAAAATTCCCACTGCGATGATAAATGTACTGACAAGCATCATTGCCAGTCGAATTCCCATATGATTTACATCTGGTAAAAAGCTGAATAAATAATTGGAAAATGTTGTAAAATATCCAAATACAATCCCAACAGCCACCTGAAGTAGATTTTTCATTTTAAATGCCTTTCTTAAAATTATAATCTGAATAATTACAAGAAATGCATGAAATAATATGGTAGCTTTTCCCATCTCAAGTCCTGTGATACAGGTAATCGTATAAGGAATTGAGCTCACCGGCGATACTCCGAGATTTGACTTCACTGACATTGACACTCCAAGAGTCATGATAAAAAGTCCCATAAAATAGAGTGCCAGTCGAATTGTATATGCTTTTTTATTGGTCATGATGTCATTCCTTTCTAGTATATATGTTTATATACATATGTTTTTATATATGTTTTATATATGTTTATATATATGTTTTTATATATGTTTTTCTCTCGTATATTTCTCCTTGATTAATCCCCCCCAACTCTTGCTCTTCTGCATTTCACACATAAAAACTCAACAATTTTTCATGTGTGAAATTTTATTTTCAGACCACAAAAAACAGAGGTATTGTCACCTCTGCTCTTTGTAGTATATATTTACTACTTCCGCCTACGTCTTTACGCCTTAGAGACGGTGGATTGCTTATATGTGTTCAAACCACATGTCGAAAATGAAACTCTATATCTTCCGAGCAAGCTCGATGTCTAGAGGTTCCTTTTCGCCGCTTGGTTCCGAATGTATTACATATTTGCCTTAGCCTGTAATTCTTCCCATCTTCTGTCTACTTCTTCCTGAAATGCCACGAGTAAATCTTCGTTTCCTTTCTTGAAGAGGTGTTTAAATCTTCCCTGTGGTTTTAAGAAATCTTCGATTGGAAGTTTGTTCTTTGGCTCATAGTTGATAATCCATTTGCCGTGGTCAAATTCATAGAGTGGCCAGTAGCATGTATCCACTGCTAATTTACAAATCTTAGCCATATCAGCCGCATCAAATCTCCAACCTCTTGGACATGGAGCCATGATGTTTAAAAATGCCGGACCCGGTGTGTAAATTGCCTTCTCAGATTTTTCATATAAATCTTTCATGTTGCCGATAAATGTTGTCTGAGCTGTGTATGGAATGTTGTGAGCTGCCATAACTGCAACAAGGTCTTTTCTCGCCTGTGCCTTACCATTTGAGACAGAACCTGCTGGAGTTGTTGTTGTGTCAGCATACATTGGTGTGGCAGAGGAACGCTGAATACCTGTGTTCATGTAAGCACCGTTGTCATAGCAGACATAAACCATATCATGTCCACGCTCCATAGCACCAGATAAAGACTGAAGTCCAATATCATAAGTACCACCGTCACCACCAAATGTGATGAATTTATATGTATCGTCAATTTTTCCACGTTTCTTTAACGCATTGTAAGCAGTCTCAACACCTGCAAGAGAGGCACCAGCGCCTGCAAATGCTGTGTGAATATAGCTGCTCTCATATGAATTATATGGATATGTAAATGTTGAAACCTCAAGACATCCGGTAGCGTTACCAACAACTACCTTATCTCCCTCATGAACAGTTTTTAACACGTTACGAACTGCGATTGTACCGCCACAACCAGCACACATTCTATGTCCAGGAGCAAGTCTGTCAGGTCTGTTCTGAAGTTCTTTAAAATTAAATTTATTTTCCATGTTCTTACTACCTTTCCGATTATTCTCTGATACCAACGTATCTGTAATTCATCTCATCATCTGCGCCGTTTTCTGCAACATCTGCAAGGTCTGCAAAAATATCCTCGAAATCTTCGACTGTAATATCTCTTCCTGAAAGACCATACATTAAGTTGAGAACCTCTGCCTTGCTCTTATATTTAAATAAAGCTGCACCAAGTTCTGCTGCAATCGGACCACCATTTGTACTGTAGCTCTCTGCTCTGTCCATGATTGCGATTGCTTTACAATTTTTAAGAGCCTCTGCCATCTCTTTTGCAGGGAAAGGTCTGAATACTCTGATTTTAAGAAGTCCGGCTTTCACGCCCTGCTCTCTTAATTTATCAATTGCATCTTTTGCTGTACCACATGCAGAACCAATTGCAACAACCGCAAAATCTGCATCTTCAAGCTTATACTCTTCAAAGAATCCATATTTTCTGCCAGAAATCTCTTCAAATTCCTTAGCAACATCAAGGATTACCTGCTTTGCATTTTCCATCGCCTGTGCCTGTGCTCGTTTTGCCTCCATACAGTAGTTAGAAACACCGTAAGGTCCAATCGCCATAGGCTCATTTTTATTTAAAAGGTAGTGTTCTGGTGTGTACTCACCGACAAAATTCTTTACCTTTTCATCTTCTAATAATGAAATATTCATAACCGCATGACTTGTGATAAATCCGTCCATACAAGCCATGATTGGCAGCATAACATCTTTGTGCTCCGCAATTCTGTAAGCCATAACAAAGTTATCATATGCCTCCTGATTGTTTTCAGCATAAATCTGAATCCATCCGGAATCTCTTGCACCCATACTGTCTGAGTGCTCACAGTTGATATTAAGTGGTCCTGTCAAACCTCTGTTTACACATGCAAGTGCAATTGGAAGTCTGTCCGATGCTGCAACATAAAGCATTTCCCACATGTAAGCAAGTCCACAAGAAGATGTAGCTGTCAAAGTTCTTGCACCTGCTGCTGAGGCACCGATTGCTGCTGACATGGAACTGTGCTCACTCTCAACTGGAATAAATTCTGTATCAATCTGACCATTTGCCACATAGTTTGAAACAAACTGTGGAAGTTCTGTCGAAGGTGTGATAGGGAAAGCAGGCATAACATCTGGATTAATCTGTTTGATTGCGTAAGCAACTGCCTCATTTCCTGACATTCTCTCTTTAATTGCCATCTTATTTTCCCTCCTTCATTGTAATTGCGTTAAATGGACAGACATTGACACAAATTCCACAACCTTTGCAGTGGTCATAATCAAAGTCAAGTCTCTTGCCATCTTTTACTGGAATCGAACTGTCTGGACAGTAAGGCACACAGAGTAAACACTGTTTACATTTGTCAAAATCAAGAACAGGAGTATTTACTCTCCACTCACCAGTGTTAAACTGTCTTGATGTACCAGCCTCAAAAATCTGAAGTCCAGGAGTCAGATCCTGCCATTTAATAGTTTCGTCTATGTTTTCTGTTTTAAATCTATCTTCCAACATAATGTGATCTTTCCTCTCTATATCGTAAATGTTTTCATTTTTTTACCATTCCGTGTATCACTCTCTTCAAATATCAAAAATATTTATTGCGCATATTTTATAACAAAACTTGTTTTTCATAAATCTATATTTGAAGCTGTAAATCTGTGTATTAAATATAGATTTCTGTCTCAACTTGCAAATCTATCTCTTAAATATAGATTTCTGTCCTAATTTACAAATCTATCTCTTGTGTAAAACACGGAATATTGTTATCTGTAAATATAACCTGACGTACTACTTTACCTCATTAAAAGCCACTTTCAAAGCCTTCATATTTCCCTCAAGAACTTCTGGTTTCTTTGCAAATTTGTGCTCTAATGATTTCTGCATCTCGTTAATAAATACTTCCTCTTCCATAACACCTGTAATCTTAACCATAGCGGCAAGCATAGGCATGTTAGGGAAATATTTTCCTAATGCATCTTCAGAAATTTTTCTGGCATCAATCGTGTAAACATTTCCTTTGTATCCCTTTAATAATGGTATGATTTTCTCTTTGCTCTTGTCTGTATTGACAAGGATTCCACCATCTTCTTTTAATCCATTTGTCACATCTACATCATGGAGCAATGTCTCATCAACAACTGCTACAAACTGAGGTGTGTAAATGTTTGAATGAACTCTGATTTCTTTATCGCTGATTCTGTTATACGCTGTGATTGGAGCACCCATTCTCTCTGGACCGTACTCAGGAAATCCCTGAACTTCTTTTCCAATACTAAATGCAACATCGGCAAGTAAAAGTGCAGCAGTCTTAGCACCCTGACCGCCTCTTCCGTGCCAACGGATTTCAATCAAATCTTTCATTTGTTTTTTCCTTCCTAACTATTGTGTAAATTTAAGGCAAAAATTCAGTGCTAACCTCCCAAGTACGTGTCAGTCCCCCTGACCTTTGGAATTTTTCTAACTTAGGATTTACCCTGAACTCTGTTTATATCAAGCATACTCCTATATGCAAACGAACTTATAGATATTCTATAATAGTATAACGATAAAAAAAATGATTGTAAAGATGGATTATTGAAAAAATCTATACAATAGTCCAATCATTTATCCTAAATTTTATATTATATAGGTTATTTTCTCGTAATACTTCCAATTCCAACCATCCTAAAAGAACCTTTTCTATAACTTTCTACAAACTCCTTATCCTTCTCCCATTTTTCTATTGCATTCTTATATATTTTCCTACCTTTGCGCTGTCTAATAAAAAAATCAAGATATCCAATTATTATAATGGTATCATAATTTAAGACACTTTCAGAGACATTTCTTAATGAATTTGATATACTCATAATATCAAAACGAAAGAAGGAAAAAATATGTCTC
>ONXS01000063.1 GCA_900321855.1 uncultured Eubacteriales bacterium
GACTGTGGAGAGTACAGGAACTTGTTAGTAGTGTCTGGGCAATCAGCACAAAAGCATACTCGTAGAAGCAGTAAGATATGTAGGCAATCTTTGATTGCTCACTTAGATATCTCGATATGGATACATTTGTCCATATTTTGAGTAGCAGCAGAACATGAATTGGTTTGATGGCGTAAAAGCTGATTTTATCAAATGTTTTATCAGAGAAGAGAGATACCGAATGTTGCTCGAAGGACTTGGTGTCACAATAAAAGTATCACTTCTCGCAGCAGTCATTGGTCTTGTAATTGGATTTATTATTGCTGAATTTAACTTATCTAAGCTCAAGATTTTAAATCTTTTAGGTAAGGTTTATACGGATGTAATCCGAGGAACACCTTCGGTTACGCAGCTTATGATTGTGTATTTCGTTATTTTTGGAGTTGCATTAGCGGATTATGAAGTGGAAAAATGGATTATAGCGGCAATTGCATTTGGTATTAATTCGGGTGCCTATGTGTCAGAAATTATCCGTGCAGGTATTCTCTCAATTGACAAAGGACAGACAGAGGCAGGTCGTTCACTTGGTCTTTCTAAGAGTCAGACGATGATGTTAATCGTATTTCCACAGGCTATTAAAAATATTTTTCCGGCATTGTGTAATGAGTTCATTACATTAATCAAGGAGACAGCGATTGTTGGATATATCGGACTTATGGATATTCAGAAAGCCGGTGATTTCATAAAGACAGCTACATATAAGACGTTTATGCCATTGATAGGTACGGCTGTAATTTATTTTGTAATTATAAAGGTACTTACAATGTTGCTCAAATTATATGAGAACCATATCAGAAAATCAGAGCAGAGATAATCTGAGATAGAAAATCATGAGGTATGAAATATGGCAAAAATAGAGAAAAATTCAGATGCTGCAGCAATGGACGGTGGCGTTCAGGCTGGTACAGCAATGATAAAGGTAAAAAATTTACATAAACATTTCAATGGAAAAGAAGTATTAAAGGGCATTGATGAGCATATAGATGCCGGCGAAGTGGTAGTAGTCATCGGACCTTCCGGATCAGGTAAGAGTACATTTCTCAGATGTCTCAATCTGTTGGAGGAACCAGATCAGGGAGATATTATCATCGATGGAGAAAAGATTAATGAAAAAGGTGTCGATGTAAACCGTGTGAGACAGAAGATGGGAATGGTTTTTCAGCAGTTTAATTTGTTTCCACATCTCACAGTAATGGAGAATATCACACTTGCACCGGTGAAGTTAAAGAAACTGACAAAAGAAGAGGCACAGAAAAAAGCACTGGAATTATTAGACAGAGTTGGATTGAAAAACAGAGCAAATGATTATCCGGCACAGCTTTCAGGTGGACAGAAACAGAGAGTTGCAATTGCCAGAGCACTTGCAATGGACCCAGAGATTATGCTGTTTGATGAGCCAACATCAGCACTTGATCCGGAGATGGTTGGAGAGGTTCTCGATGTTATGAAAAAACTGGCAGAGAACGGAATGACCATGGTTGTTGTCACACATGAGATGGGATTTGCAAAAGAAGTTGCCACACGAATCATTTTTATTGATGAGGGAGTGGTTGCAGAAAGTGGTTCCCCAGAGACAATTTTTGAGAACACTTCAAATGAGAGAATGAAACAGTTCTTAGGGTCTGTTTTATAATATGATGTAACTATTCAGAATCGAGAGATTTTAATTAAAATTTTGGGTGTTGAGCTTGCTTATAAAAACAAAATTTTAATTGAAATCATTTGGCAGAACTGTTTTGCAGTTCGGTTCTTAGCCGGTTCGCAAGAGCCAGCGCATAGGAGACATAGTTTCCTATGCAGAGAAGAAGTCACAGTGAGGAAATGCGCAGCATTTTCGAACTTGGTTCTGAATCATTACTATAAAAGAAAAAAGGAGATAGTTATGAAGAAATTTTTGAAAAGAGCAGTTGTTATCACATTAACAGTGGCTATGGCTGCAACAATGATGACAGGATGTAAGAAAAAGAAAAAAGATGCGGCAACATTAGTTGTTGGAACAAACGCTGAGTTTGAGCCATTTGAGTATGTATCATCTAAGGATGCAGTTATTGACAAGTACAGTGGAATTGATATTGAAATCATAAAAAAAGTCGGAGAAGAGAATAACAAGACAGTTAAGATTGAAAATATGGAATTTGATTCCCTTATTATCGCATTAAATCAGAAAAAAGTGGATGCAGTTATCGCTGGTATGACAATTACACCAGAGAGAAGTGAAGAAGTAGATTTCTCTGAGCCATATTACACAGCAAAACAGGTTATGATTGTGAGAGAAGACAATACTGATATTACAAAAGCAGCAGATATGTCAGGAAAGAAGATTGCAGTTATTCAGGGATTTACAGGACAGACAGTTGTAGAAGATGACTTAAAATTCCCATTTGAGGCATTCAAAAAAGGAACAGAGGCTGTTACAGAGTTAAAGAATGGCAAATGTGATGTAGTTGTAATCGATTCAGCTACAGCAAACCAGTACCTCAAAGAGAATGAGGGATTAAAGATTGTTGAAGATAATGAGGCATTTGAATCAGAAGAATATGGTATCGCTGTAAGAAAAGGCGACAAAGATACATTAGATATGGTAAATGCGTCAGTTAAGAAATTTAAAGAAGATGGAACAATCGATGCAATTTCTGCAAAATACGCAGCAGCATCTGAAACAGCAGAAGATTCAGAAGAGCCAAGTTCTGAGGAAGGTTCAGAAGAGGCAAATACAGAAGAATAATTAGAATAGGAGCATTGCTGATATTCTATGATACCGAAAAACCGCCAGTGTAACATTCACTGACGGTTTTTTTTGAAAATAATAATTATTTATATCGCATTTGTGCCATTTTCATGTATAATAGTAGATGTATTGGTTGAGGGTGTTCACAGAGTGAGCAGTAACTTAGAGGAAAAATATATATTGCAGAAATATATAAGGTATAATGGAGGTATTTTTATGGCAAAGGACACGAACAAAGCATTGAGAAATGATGTAATTTATTCCGTCTTTGTGAGAAATTACAGCGAAGAGGGAACATTTCAGGCAGTTGAGAGGGATTTGGACAGAATCAAAAGTCTGGGGGTAGACATTATCTGGCTTATGCCAATTCAGCCGTCTGGTAAGAAAAATCGAAAAGGAAGTCTGGGTTCACCATATGCTATTTCAGACTATCGAGCAGTAAATCCGGAGTTTGGAACAATGGAGGATTTCATCCGACTTGTAGATGCCATTCATGAGAAAGGAATGAAGTGTATCATTGATGTCGTCTACAATCATACATCACCAGATTCTGTTTTGAGCAAAGAGCATCCGGAGTGGTTTTTCCACAAACAGGACGGCTCATTTGGAAACAGAGTGGGAGACTGGTGGGATGTGATAGACCTCGATTACAGCGATATGGGACTTTGGGATTACCAGATAGAGACATTGAAAATGTGGGCAAAATATGTAGACGGTTTTCGATGTGATGTGGCTCCTATGATACCATTTGATTTTTGGATTCGAGCAAGAAAAGAAATTGCCGAAATCAGACCGAACGCTATCTGGCTTGCAGAGTCAATTGAACCGGGATTTCTGGTATTTAACAGGTCGAGAGGTCTTGCATCATCTTCTGATTCTGAGATGTTTCAGGCGTTTGATATTTGCTATGATTATGATATTACAGATGAATTTTATGGTTATCTGGAAGGGAAAAATTCACTTGCAGAGTATGCGGATGCAATCAACAGACAGGAGGCTATGTATCCGGATAATTATGTAAAGGCAAGATTTCTTGAAAATCACGACAGACTTCGCGCGGCATTTATGATTCGAGATGAGCAGGCGCTGAGAAACTGGACAGCATTTGAATATTTCCAAAAGGGGTGTGTTCTTTTGTATAATGGACAGGAGACAGGCTGTGAGCACACGCCAAGTCTGTTTGACAAAGATACAATACCATTTGAAAACAGTAAAAATAAAGATTTGGATTTTTCGAAGTTTTTTGCTAAACTATATGAGATAAAGAAAAATCAAATATTTACAAACAGCAGTTATCAGGTATTTCCGATAAAATCAGACACTCTTCTCGCAGTTCATATCGAAAATTGTGATATATTTGCAAAAGAAGAGCCTGCAAAAATGGTTGGGATTTTCAGCTTTAAAGGTGAAAAAGGACTGATTGAAGTGGGAAGTAAGAATATTCCGGACGGAAGATATAAAAATCTTCTGACAGGAGATTGTGTTGAAGTCAATATGGGGCACCTCTGTACAGATGGAGAGCCAATTGTGTTTGAATGTAGATAAGCAATCCCACACATCTAAGGCATAAAGACGCAGGGGTATCGAATGCAGTATGAGTAAGTGGTGCATAATTAAAACAAAAATAGCGATTGATAGTCGTTATAAAAAGAGAAATGAGGCAAAGTAATTGAAGAAAGAGTATGTAATGGGAAATGGTGCGATTGCACTAGGAGCGCTTGCAGCAGGTGTAGGAGTTGTTGCAGGTTATCCGGGAACACCATCTTCCGAGATTATCGAGACGATACAGAAGTTTAACAGAGAGGGAAAGGTTCATCTTGAGTGGTCAGTCAATGAAAAAGCTGCCCTTGAGGTGGCGGCAGGTGCATCTTATGCAGGTGTCCGAACACTTGTGACTATGAAACAGATGGGACTCAATGTGGCAGCAGACCCATTGATGTCCGTATCTTATGTCGGAGTCAAAGGTGGAATGGTAGTTGTGTCCGCAGATGACCCAGGACCAATTTCATCACAGACAGAGCAGGATACAAGATTTTTTGCAGAATTTGCAAGAATCCCAGTTTTTGACCCGGTGAGCCCAAAGGATGCGTATGAGATGATTCAGGAGGCATTTGAATACTCGGAAAAATATCACACACCAGTGTTGTTCCGCCCAACGACAAGAGTCTGTCATGCGTATGAATCCATTCAGGTTCCGGAAAGTTTTGAACCAAAAGAATATGAAGGATTTATCAAAGACTCAAAGAAGTGGGTAATTTTCCCAAGACTCTCTTATGCAAATCATCAGAAAATGGAACTTCGAAACAGAGAATTATCGGATGTATTTTCTGAGTATAAGAAGAATTTTTATACTGGAAAAGGAAAGAAAGCAATCGTAGCATCGGGAATTAGCTATTCTTATACAAAAGAATATCTTCAGGACAGAGAAGATGTAGTATTTGTGAGAATTGGCACCGCACATCCATTTCCTGAGAAGTTACTCTTAGAGGCATTGGACGGAGTGGAAGAAGTTCTGGTTGTTGAAGAATTGAGTCCATATATTGAAAATCAAATTACAAGAATTGTTGGAAAACATCACTTAAATATCAATGTTTATGGAAAAAATACAGATAACTTTGCACTGGCAGGTGAATATAATACAGATATTATTGCAGCAGTTGTGGATAAGTTTTTAGGAGAGCAGAACGAGAATGATAAATTAGACCTCTCGGATATGCCAGCTCTTCCAATGAGACCACCGGTACTCTGTGCCGGCTGTCCTCACAGAGGTTCATTCTATGCAGTAAAGAAGGCAATGAAAGGCAGAAAGGCAAATTTCTGTGGAGACATTGGCTGTTATACACTTGGAAATGCCATGCCTCTTGACATGGTAGATACCTGTCTCTGTATGGGAGCAGGTGTGACACAGGCACAGGGACTTTACTGGACAGACAAAGAAACGGTTAATTTTGCATTTATTGGTGATTCCACATTTTTTGCATCAGGTATGACAGGCGTTGCAAATGCGATTTACAATGATGCAAACTTAATTCTCTGTGTACTGGATAACTCGACAACAGCTATGACCGGACATCAGCCTCACCCTGGAACCGGAAAAAATATGATGGGTGAGTTTGTTGAGAAGATGAACATTGGCGATATTTTACAGGGAATGGGTGTGAAAAAGATTCTTCATGTCAACCCGCTTGATTTTGACGCATCTGTAAATGCAATTAAAGAATGTGCCGATATGTCGGGCGTAAAGGCAATTTTATTTGAGTCACCTTGTATTGCGCTCTACAAGCCGACAAAGAAAATGACAATTAGTGAGAAATGTATCAATTGTAAGAAATGTATCAATGAAATCGGTTGTCCAGCTATTATCAAAGTAAATGGTCAGGTAACAATTGATGAGAGTTTATGTACAGGCTGTAATCTCTGTTCTCAGATTTGTCCAACAGGAGCAATGAAAAATGTGGAACTTGGAGGTACAAATTAATGAATAAAAATGTATTATTATGTGGTGTTGGAGGACAGGGAACCGTTCTTGCCTCAAAAATTATTGCAGCGGCAGCTATGGAAGAGGGCAGTACCGTTCATTCTGCTGAGACAATTGGTATGGCACAGCGAGGTGGTTCTGTGACAAGTCATGTGCGAATTGGAGATAACTGCTATTCTCCATTAATTCCAGAGGGAAAGGCAGATGTCATCCTTGCATTTGAGCCATCTGAGGCAGTGAGAAATTTAAAATACTTAAATAAAAATGGAACAGTTGTAGTAAATTCCGTACCGGTAAAGCCGGTAACAGAGAGTTTGCATGAGACAGGATATGACGGAACCGAGGTGCTTGCATATTTAAAGAAGAAAGTAAAAAATGTCATTGAGGTAGATGCAGGCACGATGCTCTCTACACTTGGTTCTTCGAAATATTTTAATATTGCCATTTTAGGCGTTTCCATTGGAGCAGATATTCTGGGAATCAAAGAGGAAACGGTTGTAAATGAAATAAAGAGCAGAGTACCAGAGAGATTTCTTGAAGTGGATATGAAAGCCTTCAATCTGGGAAAAGAGATAGGAGTCACTTATGAAACTTAACGAGACACAGTTAAAACAGGTAGATGCACAGGTAAAGCGCCTCGTGCAGACAGACAGTTACTATGGAAATCTTTACAAAGAACATGGAATTACAGAAATCAAAGATGAAAATGATTTTAAGAAACTTCCATTTTCCAGTAAAGCAGATTTGAGAAATGCCTATCCTCTTGGAATTCAGGCAGTACCTGATGAAGAAGTTGTAAGAATTCACTCCTCATCTGGAACAACAGGTAAACCGGTCATTATTCCTTATACAAAAAAGGATGTGGAAGATTGGGCAGTGATGTTTAAGAGATGCTATGAAGTTGCAGGAATTACAAACAAAGACAGAATTCACATCACACCGGGATATGGTTTGTGGACAGCCGGAATCGGTTTTCAGGCAGGCTGTGAATTACTCGGAGCAATGGCAGTTCCAATGGGACCGGGCAACACAGACAAGCAACTTCAGATGATGATTGATTTAAAATCAACCGTCCTCACAGCGACCTCTTCTTATGCCTTACTTTTATCAGAAGAAATTAATAAGAGAGGACTGAGAAATCAGATTTCTCTGAAAAAAGGTGTCATCGGCTCTGAGAGATGGAGCGATAAGATGAGAAATACCATTCGTGAAAACATTGGAATTGAATTGTATGATATTTACGGACTGACAGAAATCTATGGTCCGGGAATCGGTATCAGTTGTTCGGAAGAAAATGGAATTCACTACTGGGATGACTATGTATACATTGAAATCATTAACCCGGTAACAGGTGAAAATGTACCGGATGGAGAAGAGGGAGAGATAGTCATCACAACACTTGTAAAAGAGGGTGCTCCACTTCTCAGATTCAGAACACATGATATATCAAGAATTATTCCGGGAGAATGTCCATGTGGCTGTAAAGCACCTAGACTTGATATTATCAAGGGACGTAGTGATGATATGTTTAAGATTCACGGTGTCAATATGTTCCCAAGTCAGGTAGAAGAGTTATTAAGTCATATTGACGGAGCGACAAGTGAGTACAGAATTACACTTGCCCATGAAGATGACAAGAACAGAGATGTTATCTTAGTAACTGTCGAGGCAGAGGGTCGTGTTCATTTTGAAGAAGTTGCTAAGAAACTGACTACAATGATGAAGTCAAGAATCGGTGTCACACCACGAGTTACGGTAGTTCCGGAGGGCACACTTCCAAGAAGTGAGAAAAAAACAAAGAGAGTCATAGACTACAGAGCATAAAAAAATAGTTTCGCTTTTTCATATTTAGTGATATAATAGGTAAGATTAAGGAACTATTCAGAATGACATATTGCAGTGCGAGCCTTTGTGCCCTTATATACCGCTGCGGCGAAACAGAGCGAGAGCGTTCCGTGGAATAAGGTATAAAGAGATTTTCGTCATCTAGTCATCAGATAGAGTTCTGAATAGTATTATGAATTTAGTAACTAAAAATACACGCGTATAATAGGAGGAAAAGGATGTCTCAGAGAACAGATATTCACAAGATTTTAATTATCGGCTCAGGTCCAATTATCATTGGTCAGGCCTGCGAATTTGATTATTCAGGAACACAGGCTTGTAAAGCACTTAGAAGTCTTGGATATGAGATTGTTTTAGTAAACTCAAATCCTGCAACAATTATGACAGATCCAGAGATGGCAGATGTAACTTACATTGAGCCATTAAATGTCAAGAGATTAGAGCAGATTATTGCAAAGGAAAGACCGGATGCAGTGCTCCCAAACTTAGGAGGACAGTCAGGACTCAACCTTTGTTCAGAGCTTAACAAGGCAGGCATTTTAGATAAATATAATGTAGAAGTTATCGGTGTTCAGGTGGATGCGATTGAGCGTGGAGAAGACCGTATCGAATTTAAAGAGACAATGGAGCAGATTGGTGTGGAAGTTGCAAGATCAGAGGTTGCTTACACAGTTGAGGAGGCATTAGAGATTGCAGACAGACTTTCTTATCCGGTTGTTTTAAGACCAGCATATACGATGGGTGGTGCCGGCGGCGGACTTGTATATAACAAGGACGAGTTAAAGGTAACATGTGCAAGAGGTTTAAAGGCAAGTTTAGTAGGACAGGTTCTTGTAGAAGAGTGTATTTCAGGTTGGGAAGAACTTGAATTAGAGGTTGTTCGTGATAAAGACGGAAACATGATTACCGTATGTTTCATTGAGAATGTAGACCCTCTTGGAGTTCATACAGGAGATTCTTTCTGTACAGCACCAATGCTCACAATTTCTGAAGATGTTCAGAAAGAATTACAGAGACAGGCATATGCAATCGTTGATAAGATTCAGGTTATCGGTGGAACAAATGTACAGTTTGCACATGACCCTGTATCAGGAAGAATTGTTGTTATTGAGATTAATCCTAGAACATCTCGTTCATCAGCACTTGCATCTAAGGCAACAGGTTTCCCTATCGCTTTAGTTTCAGCAAAATTGGCAACAGGCTTAACTCTTGCAGATATTCCATGTGGAAAATATGGAACATTGAAAGACTATCAGCCAGACGGAGACTATGTTGTAGTGAAGTTTGCAAGATGGGCATTTGAAAAATTCAAAGGTGTAGAAGACAAATTAGGTACTCAGATGAGAGCCGTTGGTGAAGTTATGAGTATCGGTAAGACATACAAAGAGGCGTTCCAGAAAGCAATTCGTTCTTTAGAGAAGGGCAGATATGGACTTGGATTTGCATCAAACTTTAACGAGTTATCAAAAGAAGAGTTATTACAGAAATTAATCACTCCTTCATCAGAGAGACACTTCCAGATGTACGAGGCACTCAGAAAAGGTGCTACTGTTGATGAGATTTTCGAAATCACAAAGGTTAAGAAATACTTCATTGAGCAGATGAAAGAGTTAGTAGATGAGGAAGAAGAACTTCTTCAGACAAAGGGAAGTCTCCCAACAGATGAGCAGCTCACAAGAGCTAAGAAAGATGGATTCTCAGATAAATATTTGAGCCAGATTCTCGGAGTAAGTGAAGAGGACATCAGAAATAAGAGAACAGCTCTCGGTGTTGTGGAAAATTGGGACTCTGTACATGTAAGTGGTACAGAAAACAGTGCTTATTACTACTCAACATACATCGGAGAAGATCATGACGAAGTAAGTACAGACAAGCCAAAGGTAATGATTCTCGGCGGTGGTCCAAACCGTATCGGACAGGGTATCGAGTTTGACTACTGTTGTGTACACGCTGCACAGTCATTAAAGAAACTTGGCTTTGAGACAATCATCGTAAACTGTAATCCAGAGACAGTTTCTACTGATTACGATACATCAGACAAGTTATACTTTGAGCCATTGACACTTGAAGATGTACTTGCCATTTATCAGAAAGAAAAACCAGTTGGAGCAATCTGTTGTTTCGGTGGACAGACACCACTCAACCTTGCAGCAGACCTTCAGAAATATGGAGTAAAAATTCTTGGTACTTCTCCAGAGGTTATTGACCTTGCCGAGGACAGAGATTTATTCCGCAATATGATGGATAAATTAGAGATTCCAATGCCAGAGTCAGGAATGGCTACAACAGTAGAAGAGGCTGTAGCTATCGCAAGCAAGATTGGCTATCCTGTTATGGTTCGTCCTTCATATGTACTTGGTGGTCGTGGTATGGAAGTTGTCTATGATGACAATGCAATGTCAGACTATATGAAGGCAGCAGTTGGTGTGACACCAGACAGACCAATCCTCATTGACAGATTCTTAAATCATGCAATGGAGTGTGAGGCAGATGCCATCTGTGACGGAACACACGCTTATGTACCAGCAGTTATGGAGCATATTGAGCTTGCAGGAATTCACTCAGGTGATTCTGCTTGTATCATTCCTTCAAAACACATCTCAGAAGACAATTTGAGAACAATCAAAGACTACACAAGAAAGATTGCAGAAGAGATGCACGTGGTTGGTCTTATGAATATGCAGTATGCCATTGAGAACGGAAAGGTATATGTTATTGAGGCAAACCCAAGAGCATCTAGAACTGTACCTCTTGTATCAAAGGTTTGTGGAATTCGCATGGTTCCGCTTGCTGTTGACATCATTACATCAGAACTCACAAAGAGAGAGTCTCCAATCTCTTCACTTGGAGAGAGAGAGATTCCATATTATGGAATTAAGGAGGCTGTATTCCCATTCAATATGTTCCAAGAAGTTGACCCAGTTCTCGGACCAGAGATGCGTTCAACAGGTGAGGTATTAGGTCTTGCGAGAAATTCCGGTGAGTCATTCTACAAGGCTCAGGAGGGTGCAGGAACTATTCTTCCACTGAAAGGAACTGTTTTGATTTCTGTAAACAGACAGATATTTTCTGTCGAAAGAGAGAAACTGTTCCCTGTTTGATTGAACGTGTTGAGCGCTGATTGAGCTAACGCCCAGCGAAGAAGCCGGAAGAAAAGCGCTTTTGAGAATGGAAATGAAAAAGACTGTCGAGACAATCAATGATATTCTGAGCAGGAAAACGCAGAATTCTCGCATTTTGCTTTGTTGTTGCACGCTTTCATTGTCCGCAGAAGAGCGGTTCAGCAACCACAGAACCGCGGCGCCGCTGAGTGCGTCCTGTATCATATTTCTTGTTTCGTGGAAGATTGCGTCGTTTAACCGCTGCGACCTGGCAAAAGCTGACGTTTCAATGTATTTTGCCGCAAGAATTGATTCTTCCCGCAGCGCTCTTATATCAAGGACGATTGAAGCCAGCAAGAACAAAGCAAGCAGCGCCGACAATACGATGCGGAATGGCTTTCCGAGCTTTTCCCCAAAGAGTCTCTTTTTCGTAATCTGTGCTATAGCGAACCAGTTTACCGCTGTGAAGACGTCCGCCGTAAACCAACTGTATCGGCCAAGCGCCCAGAGCACAGCCAGCCGCACACCGTCGATTATAAGTTGAGAAAAAAGCAGCAAAAACAGCAAAGCGCTCTTTTCTTTTTT
>ONXS01000064.1 GCA_900321855.1 uncultured Eubacteriales bacterium
CGACAGCCTGAAATACACGGGACATTATATTGACCACGAATTAGTGGCAAATATTGAAGAGGACTGTAAGAGAAGAATTGAGAGAAAAGAAAAAGGTGAGCCAATGAGATTTTTGCTTACTATTGGTGGTGCCGGTGCACAGAAAGAAATTTTTGCATCTATTATAAAGTATCTCATGCCACTTATTAAACAGGAACGCGCTGCATTATATGTCAATGTTGGAGATTACAAACAGGTGTGGGATGATTTGGTAGATGAAATTGATGAATTGTTTGACGTGTCCGAGGAGCATTTTGATAACTGGGAAGAGACACAGAAGTTCTGCAAAGAGGCACTGGATGGCAGAGTGACAGGTATTCATGCGTTCTACCATGCAAATATTTTTGAGGCAGTATACTGCACAAACTTACTGATGAGAAGCTGCGATGTACTTGTGACAAAACCAAGTGAGTTGTCATTTTATCCGGTTCCAAAACTGTTTATCAAGAGAATTGGCGGACATGAGAAGTGGGGCGCTATTCACTCAGCAGAGGTCGGAGACGGAACACTGGAATGTAGTGATATTAAACACACACTGCAGATGATTAAGATGTTTGTAGTGGACGATAATTTCTTAAAAGATATGTGTGATAACATTTGTGTGAATAAGAGCATTGGACTTTATGATGGTGCATATAAAGTAGTAGAAATTGCAATGGGAATGAAGAAAAAGAAATAAAAATTATGAGTCAAAATCTCATAGCAGGAGGAAAAAGGTATGGAATTAAAAGCGAGAAATAAGGCGGCATTTGGATTTGGCGCCTTTGGAAAAGATGTAGTATATATGCTGGTTACTACATATTTATTATTTTACTATCATGATATTCTTGGAATGAGTTCTACATTTGTTGGAACTGTGCTCATGGCGGCAAGAGTATTTGATGCTGTCAACGACCCTTTTATGGGTATCTTGGTTGCAAAGACTAAGACTAGATGGGGAAGATTTAGACCCTGGATTTTAACAGGAACAATCTTAAATGCGTTTACAATCTATGCTTTGTTTGCAGTTCCAAAGAATATGTCTATGGGAAATGCTAAGGTGTGGCTCGCAGTATTTTATATTATCTGGGGAATTTCATATACACTTATGGATATTCCTTTTTGGTCAATGGTTCCTGCAATTACAAAACCAGGAAAAGACAGAGAGCAGCTAAGTTCACTTGCGAGATCATGTTCTGGTATCGGTGATGCAGTTCCGACAGTTCTTACAATGGTAGTAGTTCCTATTTTGAGTGGAAGCAGTGCGGTTGCAAATTATAATATTGGTTTTAAATGGTGGGCTTTAATTATCGCAATCGTATTTGTGATTTCAGAAGTTGTATTCTGTCTCAACGTTCCTGAGAAGGTTCCGGAGGATACAGAGGTTACAACAATTGGACAGATGTTTAAGTCGCTGTTTCGAAATGATCAGGCACTTGTTGTTGTCGGTGCAATTATCTGTGTATATATGGCACTTGATATTGTCGGAAATTTATTACTCTATTTCTTCCAGGCAGATGTTGGAAATGAGGGATTATACAGTATATTTGTAGGTGTTTGTTTTGCAGTACAGGTTGTGACAATGATGCTCATTCCTGTTATAAGAAAAAAGATTGGAAAATTTTCATTATTCAGACTTGGAATTTTATCTCAGGCAGCAGGATTTATCATTCTTTTAATCATTGCGTATACAGGAATTTATGAAAAGACATCTTGGGTTATCTTGTGTATTCCCGGAATGATTGTTTATGTTGGATATGGAGTGTTAAATGTAATGCTCACAATATTCTTATCCGATTCCGTTGATTATGGTGAATATAAGAATGGAACAAGAGAAGAGTCTGTGATTTTCTCAATGCAGACATTTACGGTAAAACTTGCAGCAGGTGTTGCAGTATTTGTCTCAGGTCTGGGACTAGATATAATCAAATTTAATACGGAAAAATTAGAGAATGGAAATCTTGTACCACAGAGTGAGAGCACACTTGCAGGACTTAGAGTTTTGATGACAATTCCACCAGTAATATTCTTAATTGCCGCTTTTATTATCTTTGTCAAGTTTTATAAATTAGATGACAATAAAATGAAAGAGATAACAGCTAAGTTAGAGTCAAAGAAGAGTGAATAAAAAACATAATAACTAATCAGAAGTACCTGGTTTTGATTTTATAGCAAGCATTTAGTTTGAGAAAGGGGAAGTTTACATGATATTACATGAAGAAAATATATTTGTGTTAGAGACAAAGTATACAACTTATGCATTTTTTTTAAACGAGACAGGACAGGCAGAACATTTGTATTATGGAAAACGATTATTTCTCGGCGAGAGTCCGGAAAGGGAGCAAATTCTCATGCTCAGAGATGCCCTCAGAGAGAAGAGAGAGTTTCAGGCAGGAAATATGATTGCCTATCATCAGGAACATCTAAATGTCACATTAGAGGATTTGTGTCTTGAGATGTCATCTTATGGAAAAGGTGATATTAGGGAGCCTTTTGTGGATATTCGATATGCAAACGGTTCTTGTACTTCTGATTTTATCTATGATTCGCATGAAATTTATCATGGCAAACAGGTAATGAGAGAATTGCCGGAGTCACACGGAACAGAGGATGAGGTGGAGACACTCGTCCTCACACTGAAAGACAGAAACCACAATGTATACTTAAAATTGTATTACTCTGTCTATGAAAATCAAGATGTCATCACAAAAAGCAGCAAATTGCTCAATCGTTCAGGAGAGATGATTGTGTTGAATCGACTGATGAGCAATCAGCTTGATTTTGGAGAGTCTGGATATGATTTTGTGAATTTTACCGGTGCATGGGCGCGAGAGATGAACAAGAAGGTTACGAATGTATCGGCTGGAAAATTTGTAAACAGCTCCTATACAGGTTCATCTTCAAATAGGGCAAATCCATTTGTCATGATTGGAACACAGGGTACAGATGACAAAAAAGGTGAATGTTATGGAATGAATCTGGTGTATTCTGGAAATCACTATGAGACTCTTGAAGTAAATGCTTATGGAAAATCGAGATTTGTATCTGGCATTAATCCACAGAATTTTAGCTTTCATCTGAGTGATGGCGAGGAATTTGAGGCACCGGAGAGCATCATGTGCTATTCGGACAGAGGATACCGTGGAATTGGCGCAATCATGCAGCGCTTTGTGAGAGAACACATTGTGCCGGAAAACTGGAGCAGGAGAGAAAGACCGGTACTTTTAAACAGTTGGGAGGCATCGTACTTTAAGATTGATGAGTCAAAGCTTTTGAAACTGGCGAAAGTGGCAAAAGAGACTGGAATTGAACTGTTTGTCATGGATGATGGATGGTTTAAGGGCAGAAATGATGACAGTCACAGTCTGGGAGACTGGGTGGCAGATGAGAAAAAACTTCCAAATGGTCTGCGTGGACTTTCAGATAAAATAAAAAAATTGGGCCTCCAGTTTGGTATCTGGGTAGAGCCGGAAATGATTAGCGTAAACAGCGAATTATATCAGAGACACAGTGACTGGGCGATTGAAATCAAAGGTCAGAGTCACAGTGAAGGTCGAAATCAGAGAATCTTAGACCTGACAAGAAATGAGGTCTGCGATTATTTGATTGAGTCAATCAGCCGAGTGATTGAGGAGTCACAGGCAGACTATGTGAAGTGGGATATGAATCGTATTTTTTCTGATGTCTATTCGTCAAATCTTGATGCAGACAGACAGGGAGAGGTATTCCACCGATATATTCTTGGACTGTATCAGATTCAGAGAGAAATTACAAAAAAATATCCGGATGTGTTATTTGAGGGCTGCGCAGCAGGAGGAAATCGTTTTGACCTCGGAGAACTTTGTTTCTTTCCGCAGATATGGGCAAGCGATGATACCGATGCCATTGTGAGAGCGACAATGTTAGAAAATTACACATATGGTTATCCATTATCCTGTATCAGTGCTCATGTGTCCGGATGTCCAAATCATCAGACATTGAGAACCACGCCACTCAGTACGAGATTCCATGTAGCAGCATTTTCGGTTCTTGGATATGAGTGCAATCTGGCTGATTTAAGTTCAGACGAACTGGAAGAAATCAAAAAGCAGATTGAAATCTATAAAAAGTGGAGGAGAATCGTTTTAACAGGAACATTTTATGGAAGTCAAAATGATGAAATTCACAAGTGGACACTTGTCTCAAAAAATAAAAAATATGCACTTGGAATGTTATTGCAGGAAAAAGTGACACCAAACTGGCAGTCGGAAATTTTTCAGACATATGGACTCAGTGACAGAAAAAAATATCATTTTTATAACATAGAACAAAAAATTGATGTCCGAAAATTTGGAGATTTGATTAATACATCGACTCCGGTTCATATAAAAAATGGTTCCATTGCCCAAAATGTGGTGGCGAAATTCGTAAAAATGTCGGGCGAGACAGAAGATTATTGTGTGAGCGGAAGTGTATTAAACCACGCAGGAGTTCGTTTGAAACAGGGATTTAGTTCGACTGGATATAATGAAAAGACAAGATATTTTCAGGATTTTGATTCGAGATTATATTATATAGAAGAAGTAAAATAAAATACTTGTAACTATTCAGAACCAAGTTTGAATAGTTACAAATACTGACAAATTGAATTTTGTTTAGGTATAACAAAAAAACAGGACACCTCAAAATGTCCTGTTTTTTATTTTTGGCAATAGATTATTCGCAAAACGTGCAATCTATTGTTTGTGTGTCAGGCTGATGCCTGATTATATACTAATTGCAAAATTAATGGTTCCGAATGAAAACTGGAACGGAAATACCAGATATTCCTCTTTGGCAGTATCTAATTCTGATGTCACAATTGGAGGTGTTAAAGATAACTCAATCTGGTGTTCATTTGACATATTCACGATGAAAAGTCCATTGTGCAGATTCAGAAAATCCTGAAAAGCAGCAATGATATATTCCTCATAATTGCTCAAATCTTCTTCTGTGTAACGAAAAGCAAATGGTGCAAGGGCATCTCTGCTTGAAAAGATACAGGTACTCAGATTGATTTTTCCATTAATGTTCTGAGAGACAAATTTATAAGAAGGACTTCCTGTGTATACTTCTGGTTTGAGTGGAGTAAAATCACTTCCAATAAAACGAATAAAATTATTCATGAGCAGAGTAATGTAGTCCTTATAATATTGACCATGTTCATATGTAGAAAAATCGTAAAGGGAATTAATCAGTGTGTCATTGATTTTCGTATCATTATTCATGATGTCAATCAGTGAGAGTGAATATTTTTTGTTATAGGCATATAATGCCCGCTCTACATCGAAATGTCTCATATAACGATTGTCAACAATTGCCTGTCCGAGAATCAAATATGCGGAAGTCTGCTGATCTAGTAACATTCCAACCTGATCTTTTGTCAGAAATCCCATCTCAATGGCAATATCTCCAAAACGCTTATCTTCTCTTGTCTGTCTTGAGTGAACAGATTCTACCTGTTCAGAAGTCATAAGCCCTGCACTTATCGCAAGAAACCCAAGTTTGACGGTTGTATTTTTCATACAACTCATCGCATGAACAAGCTGGTCAGGAGTGATGAGTTTTTCATTTAGTAAAAAATTACCAAAAAATTGTGTATACATTAAAACTCCTCCCCTGCGCAATAAGAATCTATGTAGTTTTTGACCTGAGCCGGATCAATCGGCTTCTGAAGAAAATCACAGGCACCATAGCGAATAGCTTCGTTCAAGTATGACTGAGTTCCAACGGATGAAGCCATAACAACAGTAGCGTCGGGGTTTATCTCTAAAATTTCTTTCAATGCTTCAATACCATCTTTTTTTGGCATAATAATATCCATAAATACGATATCTGGCTGGTGCTCTTTATAAGCATTTACTGCCTCTTCTCCATCGGCTGCTTCAAATATAGAAGTGCAATTTAAAGAATTGATACAATCTTTTAACTTCTTTCTCGATAAAAGGGAGTCATCACATATCAAAATTTTCAAGTCATTAACATTCATTGCTAAAAACTCCTTTCTAAATATAAATAGTGAGAACTACTCAGAAACGGATTTGAAATAGTCCGTTTCCGAATAGACACAAACTCTGTATACATTGTACAACTTTTTTTGAGAATTTACAATAATTTTGGTAAAATATATTAAACACAAAACCCTTATTTAGTATTCACAAAACTATCACATTGGAATGATAAAGTAAATGTATACAAAAAAGACAAAACAAAGGCAGGAGGAATGAGATATGGATAGAATTTTAGTTGTAGATGATGAGGAAAGAATCCGAACAATTATAAAAAAATATGCAGAATTTGAGGGATATGATGTGACTGAGGCGGCAAATGGAATTGAGGCTGTTCAGATTTGCAAAGAGCAGGATTTTGATTTGATTGTACTCGATATTATGATGCCGGAATTAGATGGATTTTCTACTTGTAAGAAAATTAGAGAGAACAAAGATATTCCAATTATTATGTTGTCGGCAAGAGGTGAGGAATATGACAAAATTCACGGCTTTGAGCTTGGAATTGACGACTATGTTGTCAAACCATTTTCGCCAAGAGAATTAACGATGAGGATAAAAGCTGTTCTTGCACGAAGAAACGCAGGCACAAATTCAAAAGATGGTCACGAAGTATTCGATGCAGAGGGACTTCATATCGATTTTACAGGAAGAATTGTAACAGTCGATGGCAAGCCGGTGAGTATGACTCCAAAAGAATATGATTTGTTATTTTATATGGTAAAAAATAAAGGATTTGCCCTGACGCGAGAAAAACTGATTACAGATGTGTGGGGATATGATTATTATGGAGATGACAGAACCTTAGATACTCACATCAAATTACTGAGAAGTAGTCTTGGAGAATACAGAAAATTTTTAGTGACACTCAGAGGGGTGGGATATAGATTTGAAGCATAAGAAATTGAGTATAAAGTGGAAAGTATTTCTATATATGTTAAGTTTCAGTGCAATTCTGATTTGTCTCTTGTGGTTTTTTCAGACCGTTTATCTGGATAAATTTTATAAAAATATTAAAAAGAGTGATGTCAGTCATGCACTGAAAAATATAGAATCTGTGATGGACGACAAGGATATTCAAAGTGCCATAGATACGATTGCAGACCGCTACGAAATCAGTATCATTGTTGCAAATTCGGATGGTACAAAATTATATTCTTCGGAAACAGCATTTAAGGGTAGTATTCATCATTTCAATGAAGAACGCCTAAAAGAAATATATGCACAGGCGCAGCAAAATGATGGAGAGACAGAGATTTCCATTGAAAATCATCGGGAAGTGATGCCGGATGAAAATTTTATAAAAGATTCAGAAATGGAAACGCCAAAATATGATAAACTTCCTTATATGCCTAAGAACAGACAGGATGAGGGAATTATCAAAGTAAAACTTGTCACTACAGAATCTGGAGAGACATATTCTGTGATTGTGGAATCTGTTATAACTCCGGTAAGTGCCACGGTACATACATTGAGAATTCAGCTTGTGTATATAAGTATCATCATGATTGTATTATCTCTCGTGATTGCATTTATTATCTCTAAGTTAATATCAAAACCGATTATACAGATAAACAATTCAGCAAAAGAACTTGCGGAAGGCAATTTTGATGTTGAATTTAACGGGAGAGGTTACAAAGAGATTTCTGAACTATCAGAAACCCTCAATCAGACGACAAAGGAATTATCAAAATCAGATGTATTGCAGAAGGAATTACTGGCAAATGTATCACATGATTTGAGAACGCCGCTGACTATGATTACCGGATATGCAGAAGTTATGAGGGACCTTCCGGGCGAGAATACGCCGGAAAATGTTCAGGTCATCATCGATGAGGCAAAGAGACTGACGGGGCTGGTAAATGACCTTTTGGATATTTCTAAAATTCAGGCAGGTGTGACAGAGTTGTCGACTCAGGAATTTGACATTACAGAGAGCATCAAGGCAGTGATTGAGAGACACAGCAAGCTGTTAGAGCCATATGGCTATCAGATTTATTTTAAATACAGCGAAAATGTAATTGTGGATGCAGATGAATTTAAAATTTATCAGGTTATTTATAACTTGATTGCAAATGCAGTGAATTATTCGAAAGAGGATAAAAATATTATCGTTTCACAAAAAAGGCATGGAGAAAATATCAGAATTGAAGTGACAGACCACGGAATGGGTATTCCGAAAGACAAATTAGACAGTGTCTGGGACCGATATTATAAAATTGATAAGAATCACAGACGTGCCATTATTGGAAGTGGCTTAGGTTTGTCTATTGTGAAAAATATTCTGGATTTACATGGTGCTGATTATGGTGTGGACAGTGAAGAAGGAAAGGGAAGTACATTCTGGTTTGAACTTCCTGTATAAACGGAAGGGAGAAGCATATGGCAATTGAAGTATTTAACAGAGTTGAAAAAAAATATTTTTTAGATACCAAACAATTTAACGAACTGACAGAGCGATTACAAGAATATATGAATCCGGATGCGTATTGCACAGACGGACAGTTTTATTCCATCAATAATATCTATTTTGATACAGATACGGATGAATTGATTCGAACATCAATCGAGAAACCTGTCTATAAAGAAAAACTGAGAATGAGAAGTTATGGTGTTCCAAAATCAGACAGTCTTGTATTTTTGGAAATTAAGAAAAAATACAGGGGCGTTGTGAATAAAAGAAGAACAAAGATTGGTTTGCAGGAGTGCTATGATTTTGTTGAAAAAGGAATTATGCCAACCGGCGAAGATTATCTGAATCCACAGGTGGTAAAGGAGATGAAGTATTTTATTGATTTTTACAGACCACATCCCAAAGTCTTTATCAAATATGACCGAATGGCATTGTTTGGAAAAGAGGATAAGGAACTGCGAATTACATTTGACAAAAATCTCACGACAAGAAGAGAGGATTTGAAGTTGGAGTGCGGAGAGCATGGAACACCATTATTAAAAGATGGAATCTATCTGATGGAAATCAAAATTCCAATGAGTTTTCCTATGTGGCTCTCGGCAATGCTCGCAGATTTGGACATTAAAAATATTTCGTTCTCAAAATATGGAACAGAATATAAACAATATGTTACAGATGAGATATTGCAGAAAAAAACAGTTTAGAAGAAAGTTTACAAAAAGAAAGGAAAGTGATACATATGTTTCAGACAATATTTGACCAGACAACAACGGGAACCTATACAGATAAGGCAGTATTAACCTGTGTTGCAGCAGCGTTAGTGCTGGGATTTGTAATTAGTCTTATTTACATTTTTAGTGATAGAAAGAGAAAATTTTCTACAAATTTTGCAATTACACTGGTTATTCTGCCAGCAGTTGTTGCAGTGGTTATTATGTTAGTAGGCAGCAACGTGGCGAGAGCATTTTCGATGGCAGGTGCCTTTGCACTGATTCGTTTTAGAAGTGTACCGGGGGATTCTAAGGATATTACCAGTGTATTTTTCTCAATGGCTGTCGGACTGGCAGCAGGACTGGGATACATCAAACTTGCAGTGGTTATTACACTGGTTATTGGAATTATCTACTTCTTACTGATGATTTCTAATTATGGAGTATTAAAGACCAGAGATAAAATTCTCAAAATTACAGTTCCGGAGAATCTTAATTTTAATGGAGCTTTTGATGATTTGTTTGACGAGTATACAGAAGAGAGAAAATTATTGAAAATTAAGACAACCAATCTTGGCTCTATGTATGAACTGACTTATGATATATATTTAAAGAAAAATATGGATGAGAAAAAGTTTATTGATGACATCCGATGCAGAAATGGCAACTTAAACATCATACTTGCCAGTCCGGAGACACCATCCGGGTTATTATAAAAGTCTATTGCTATCACAATTTAAGAATGATATAATTGAAAAGAGTTCCGGATTCCGGAACTCTTTAGTGTCTTATAAAATAAAAATGAGAAGGAGAGAGGAATATGAATAATCAGTTTTTTGCGATGCTATCGAGAATGAAGTATATCAATCGCTGGGGGTTAATGAGAAATACTATTCAGGAGAATATTGCAGAACACAGTTTGGAAACTGCCATGATTGCGCATGCACTTGCTGTAATAAATAATATTTATTTTCACGGAGACAGAAATCCGGAAAAAATAGCGCTATATGCCATGTATCATGATGTGCCAGAGATTATCACAGGAGATTTGCCTACGCCAGTCAAGTATTTTGATTCTGAGATAAAGAAGTCTTATGATGTGGTCGAATCTGTGGCAGTTAGTCATCTGCTGCATGCAATGCCGGAAGAAATGGCAGAAGTGTATCAGAATATTATAGATGAGAAACAAATCAGGGAAGAAGATAAAAAGCTAGTCAAAGCTGCAGATAAAATATCAGCACTGATAAAGTGTATCGAAGAGCGAAAAATGGGAAATCAGGATTTTGTCAAGGCGGAGGAGTCGACAATGAAAGCTGTCAGGGAACTTAAGTGTGAAGAGGCAGACTATTTTCTTGAGCACTTTATGGGAGCATATGGTCTTACGCTGGATGAGCAGGCGTAGGACAGAAAGGATTTTGATATGGGAAAGTCAGTCTATATAGCAGAAAAACCAAGCGTTGCAAAGGAATTTGCAAAGGCATTACATATTACAGGATTAAAAGACGGATATATTGAAAATGATCAGGGAATCGTGACATGGTGTGTGGGACATTTAGTTACGATGAGTTATCCGGAGGCCTATGATCCGGAATTAAAAAAGTGGAGACTAAAAAGCCTGCCTTTTTTGCCACAGGAGTGGAAATATGAGGTCATCAAAGGCGTGGAAAAACAGTATAAAATCGTGAAAAACATCTTAAACAGACAAGATGTTGATGTCATTTATATCTGTACGGACTCAGGACGAGAGGGAGAATATATCTATCGTCTTGTCGACCAGATGGCAGGTGTAAAGGACAAGACGAGAAAACGAGTGTGGATTGATTCACAGACAGAAGAAGAGATTTTAAAAGGTGTGCAAAACGCAAAAGACTGGTCAGAATATGATCATCTGTCATCTGCCGCATATATGAGAGCAAAATCAGATTATCTCATGGGAATTAATTTTTCGAGGGTTCTGACTTTGAAATATGGCGGCACCGTTGCAAATTATCTCCATCAGGACTGGAAATCACTCAATGTCGGACGCGTTATGAGTTGTGTACAGGGAATGATTGTCCGAAGAGAACGAGAAATCAGGGCGTTTGTGGAAACTCCATTTTTCAGGGTACTTGGCAATGTGAAATGTTCCGATACCTACAATTTTGATGCGGAGTGGAGAGTGAACGCAAAATCCAAATATTTCAATACACCATATCTCTATAAAGAAAATGGTTTTAAAGAGAAAAAATATGCGGAAGAATTAGTGACACTTCTCAAGACCACAGGTGATGAGATGACGGTGGAGAGTGTGGAGAAAAAGACAGAAAAGAAAAATCCACCACTTTTATTTAATCTTGCGGAACTTCAGAATACATGTTCTAAGTTATTTAAAATCAGTCCGGATGAAACGCTAAAAGTTGTTCAGGATTTATACGAAAAAAAATGTGTCACCTATCCGAGAACAGATGCCAGAGTATTGTCAACAGCAATCTCAAAAGAGATTGATAAAAATATTCAGGGACTTCAGGCGTTTTCAAAACTTGCAGATTTC
>ONXS01000072.1 GCA_900321855.1 uncultured Eubacteriales bacterium
ATGGCTGGCCTCATCTACCTTGTCATGATAGATATATACAACTTCAATACCCTTCACCAGAGCAGATCTCTCAGCCCTTTTCATGCCAATAATATTGTTATATCCCATTCCCATCAAAAGATGTGCCTTTCGTCTCTCGTTGTGTTCTTTGCTGAGAATCTCCAATTTCTTTGTATAAAAATCTTCTACATATTTGTGAAAACCATTTTCCGTAAACACGATAATATATTTCGTATAGGCAGACAGCAAAAAGCAGGTATTTCCAATCTGTTTTCCGAGTGATATTCCTTCCACATAGGTCTTTGAAATCTTTCCCTCTGCCATGTTTTTCATAGACTGTTTATCGTTGTCATATCCAAAAATCAGACAATATGCGAGAGTGTTATAGTGTCCTCTCTGTCTGAGTTTTTCAATAATATCCGGTCTTACATCAAGTGTATCAAAATCAATCACAAATACATCTCGCCATCCGCCAAACTGTGCCGACTGGTACATCGCCTCTGCCTGAAATAACATCTCGTCATCATTTAGTTTGTGTGCAATTTCAATACATTTCTTTGCAAGACTAATCGTCAGTTCCGACTGCTCGCGGCTCATCTGAATCTGACCGCAGACATAGTTGTACCCATACTCATGAATCAAATCTTCTTTTCTGTCATAGAGATTCAGCAATCGCTCACTCATAATCAGTGCTGAACTGATTTCTTTGTTGTATGTATAAACCAGCGAGCCAAAATAATACAAATCAAACTGGTCATCCGGATTCATATAAAATTTTTCTTCTACAATTTTATTGTGAATATAATCAATATAATAACTGGCATCTTTGATTGCAAGCAAATGAAAGAGGTTGTTAATCTTTCGAATACAATCCGTCAAATCGACATCCATAATGACGTTTTTAATTTTGAAATTGTCCGTCTCTTCCTCTTCCCACTCATAAAGCATATTGTGCTCATCCGCATCGGTAACAAGGAGGTTCATCGCCTCCGTCACATAAGAAATCGGATTATATCCCTCGTTATAAATCATAAGAATTTTAAAATTGCACTCTGATACAGAAGAAATCATCTGCTTGATTAACTCTATAGTCGATATTTCTGAATACTGGAAATTGTTAATCACGACAAACACATCATGTTTCTGCCCGATATACTTATAGCAGTTAAAGATAGATGCAAACATTTTTTTCATTTCAAAATCAATCTCTGAGACAATTAATGCCTCATATCGGCTTGCATATCCATTTTCAATATAGGATTCAAAAATCTCCCGATGCAGAGAATACACATCACAATTAAACAGAAATTCAGAAACAGACATTTCATCCGAATAGAATTTCTGATACAAAAATTTAATTCCACTCAAAAAAGGATCATAGGGATTTGGAATATCATTTGGAGTCAGATTCTTGTATACCAACCCATCTCTGTATTCTTCCCCTAAATCTTTTAATATATGCTGTTCATCGAGCATTAGTGAATTGTAATGTCTCACAAACATAATCTTTTCATTTAAGACATCATTTTTCGTTAAAAATGTGTAAAATAAATTCTGAATATAAGATTTAGTATTCAAAAGGAACTCCTCCAGTTAATTGATTATTTTATTCAGAAACTGTCACATCAATTTCTGATGTTTCTGTATTTGGCGTTGTCTCCGGAACAGTTGTAGGCTCTTGTGGAACAACTTTCTGAATATTGAGTTGAATGACACGCGAGTTATTCAAACCTCTGCCATCGTCTGCCTGACAGATAATCTGATATGTTCCCGGAACAACTGCACCATTCTTGTAAATTGCCTCAATACCAGAAAAAGATATATTTTGTATAGGATACTTTGTTCCATATCCTGCACAGGTGTCATAATAATAAGCCGAAACAACATTCATAATTTCCGTTTTCATGTTGATATAATTCTGACCTTCTGAAATATCCCAGTTATAATCCAAAGTCAGATTTCGCACACTCTGGTTCGACCATTCCCCTCCTCTGAACTGGAACTGCGGAATGTTTCTCACATATAAGGTTGCTGTTTTTGAAAGAGAAGTGTCTTTTAACGTATATTCTATAATATATGCACCAGAGCGGCCAATTGCATCTGACTTAGAAATTACCGTTCCTGTCTTTGTCTTTATTGTCACCTGTACATTTTGCATCGCATCTTTTCCATTTGAGCCTGTCGCAGATACACCATTCAGGAGATTAATGTCCTGTGTGAGATTTGTCACAAAAACTGAATTTGTAGTATTTAATTTTGGTTCATAGATATTAGATGCTCCCGGAAACATCACATTCATATCTACTTTTGTCCGAATACCATTTACTGTTCCTTTACTTGTATACTGCCACACATCATATTTATATGGGAGTTTTGGCAAATTATCTCCATAAGTAAAGCGATTTGCCTCAAGATTATCGGTATAATACTTATTAAAATACCATGCAACCCACAATTTGTATTTTGATGCGAGATTCTGATAATAAACTCTGTCGTTAAAATCAGACCTGTTCATATATACCATCGGTGCATATCCAAAACTCGCAACTGTATCACAGTAAGCAGAAATGACATTGGTCAGTCTCTGTCTGGATAAACCGGAATAGGTGCGGTATCCCCTGTCTGTCTCCCAGTCCATAACAACAGGCAAATCAAGAGTATATCCCTGCAGATAGCGGATTGTCACTGAGGCCTCTTCCAACGCCTCCTGTTCTGTTGTTGCCTGTGAGAAGAAATAGACTCCTACCTTTACACCTGCATTTTTTGCATTTTGAATATTCTGTTCAAATTTAATATCTTTTCCAAGTTTTCCTGTCTCATAGCCTCTATATCCCACTCGTATAAAAGCATAATTGATACCAGAGGCCTTTACAGCACTCCAGTCGATATTTCCATTATGATAAGATACATCAATACAATCTGCAAAATCCTCAATTGCAGTATTTGTGGAAGACTGAACATTATTTCCTGTCGGTGCACTGATGATTTCTATCGGTTTTTCCTCCGCATCATCTTTTAGCAGACCTCCCGTCTCAACTACAATTTCTTCAAATGGAATTGTCTCCCTCTCGACAATCTGTTCTGAAATCTCATGTTCCGTTTCCGGCACTGGTGCTGTGACCTGAACTGCTTTTGCTGTCGTTTCCTGAACAACTGCTGTCTGAGGTGCCGCTGTGCTCTTTTGCGTCTCTTGTTTCGTCTCAGGCTGCTTTGCTTTTGTTGTGACTTCCTGCGTCTCCTGCAACATTCTTATTGTCTGTCTCTCTGATGATTCCAGTTCCAGAACCGCAGATGTCACACCATTATCCGGAAGTCTGTCTGCGTGTAATATTCTAGTAATTACAACTAATACTCCGATTGCAAATAATGTCGCTGCCAATGCAGAAAAAAACAGTTTTTTGTTTTCTATATCTCTGTATTTGTACTTTATCTTTTCAAATAGATTCACCGCCATGCGCTCCTTTTGTTTTTATGATTTTATTTAAGATAAATTTTTATGTCAATGGTGAGATATTCTCACACTGAGATAAAATAAGTATACTATTTTTAAACACATATTTCAACAAAATAAACAAAAAACTGACACCACGAACACAGTTTCTGTTCATAGTGCCAGTTTTCTTATTCACAATCATTCGCATCTGCGAAGTCTATAAATTAATGACAACCCTTACAGTTTCCACAATCTCCACCACAACCAAGAACAGGCTTTCCGTTCTTCTTATCTTTTATCATTCCCCTAATAATTGCTACTACAGTTAACAGTAAAATTCCACCAACTACGATTGTTCCTACCATTTTTTCTGCCTCACTTTCTTTTTACATCATCTGCTTTCCAGAACCGGACGATATCCATCCGATTCCAGAAAGTGATGTTATGCGTTATAACTTAATTTCATATTGTTTTTCTTATTCATTGGTCTGAATAAGAGATATAATGTTACCAAAATAATAATTGCGGATACGATTACTCCAAATACATTGGCTGTTCCGGCAAAGATAGAGCCAACCTGATAAATGCAGAGTGATGCAATATAAGCCAATCCACACTGATAGCCAATTGCAATCCAGAACCACTTCTTGCTGTTCATCTCTCTCTTAATTGCACCCATAGCTGCGAAACATGGAGCACAGAGAAGATTAAATACCATGAAAGAATATGCTGCAAGTGGTGTAATCTCAGCAGCTACTGCATGCCAGAGTCCCACACTACCATTTTCTACATCGGATGCCTTTCCAAATAAGATACCAAATGTTCCTACAACGTTCTCTTTTGCAACAAGACCTGTAAGTGCTGCAACTGCCATCTTGTAATTGCCCCATCCAAGAGGTTTGAAGATAATTGCCACTACCTTACCAATTCTTGCAATAATGCTGTACTGCATCTGGTCTTCCTCTAACATTCCAAATGAGCCATTTACCCATCCGAAGAATGATAAGAACCAAACCACGATTGTTGAAAGTAAAATAATTGTTCCAGCTTTTTTAATGAATGACCATCCACGCTCCCACATACTGCGAAGGACATTTCCTACTGTTGGCATATGGTATGCCGGTAACTCCATAACGAATGGAGCTGGATCTCCGGCAAATAATCTTGTCTTCTTTAAGATTATACCAGAAATTACGATTGCTGCAATACCTACGAAATAAGCAGATGTAGCAACCCATGCGCTGTTGTTAAAAATGCTCCGGCGATTAAACCGATAATTGGAAGTTTTGCACTACATGGAATAAATGTAGTTGTCATAACTGTCATTCTTCTGTCTCGCTCATTTTCAATTGTTCTAGATGCCATAACACCCGGAACACCACAACCTGTTCCCACAAGCATAGGAATGAATGATTTACCCGATAATCCAAATCTTCTGAAAATTCTATCCATGATAAATGCAATTCTTGACATATATCCACAGCTCTCAAGGAAAGCAAGGAAGATAAATAATACAAGCATCTGAGGAAGGAAACCAAGAACAGCTCCGACACCGGCAACAATACCGTCAAGAATCAATGCTTTTAATATGTCATTACACTTAATTGCATCTAATCCTTTTTCTACAAGTGTTGGAATACTTGGAATCCACATTCCATAATCTTCATTTGCAGGAAGTGAATCTTCATCTGTTGTACTCTCTACCATCTCAACTACATTCTCATACTCATCTGTCTCATCTGTGTAAGTCTGATATGCCTCTGTAAATGCTGCATAATCCTCATCCTCGATTGCATCGAGAATATCAGAAGTTCCGTCAACGCCTTCTGCGTTTAATTTCTGAAGTTCTGTCTTTAATTCATCTGTATATACATTGTCTACATAATATTTATTTGTTGCATCTTCATACGCATCTCTGCCATTTCCAAACAGATAGAAACCTGCGTCAAAAATGTTATCATTTACAAAATCTGTTGCTGCTGTTCCAACTGTTACAATTGACACATAGTATACAACAAACATAATTACTGCGAAAATTGGAAGTGCAAGCCATCTGTTTGTCACTACTTTATCAATCTTATCCGATGTTGTGTCTTTCTTTTCTGCTTTTTTCTTATAACAGCTCTTAATGATAGACGAAATATATGTATATCTCTCATTTGTGATAATACTCTCTGTATCATCATCAAATTGTGTCTCTAATTTCTTAATTTCTTCTGAAACATCTACTGTCTCATCTAAAATCGCATCTAATTTGTCATCTTTTTCAAGAAGTTTGATTGCTGTGAATCTCTTCTGCGCCTCGTCCACTCCTGTGAGTTTATTTTCAACTGTCGAGATTACAGCCTCTACGTCCTTATCAAAGTTGTGAACTGGTGCAAAGCCTTTTCCCTTTGCAGCAATTGCAAGTTTTACTGCTTCATCTACGCCTGTGTTCTTCAACGCTGAAATCTCTACTGCCTGACAGCCGAGTTTTTTCGAGAGATTGTCAAGATTTAATTCTGAACCGCTCTTCTTGACAACATCCATCATGTTGACAGCCATTACTACCGGAATTCCAAGTTCTAATAACTGAGTCGAAAGATATAAGTTTCTCTCTAAATTTGTTCCATCGACAATATTTAAGATAACATCTGGTCTTTCATTAATTAAATAATTTCTTGCAACTACTTCCTCTAACGTATATGGAGAAAGGGAATAAATACCGGGAAGGTCAGTGATTGTCACTGTATCATCACTTGTATTGAATGTTTTTTTCAACTTTCCTTCTTTTTTCTCAACTGTAACACCAGGCCAGTTTCCAACAAACTGATTCGAGCCTGTTAATAAATTAAATAAGGTGGTCTTTCCACTATTGGGATTTCCAGCCAATGCAATATTTATTGACATAACTTTTTCCTTTCTGTTCTTGCTTGTCGATTCTGTATTACATCACTTGTAATACACGACTTACTTTTGTTAGAATATGCTACTTATTGTTAGTATATTCTTTCTTTTGTTAGTTTTTCCTAACCTCTGCTCAAAAAAAAATTACTGAACTTCTATCATCTCAGCATCTGCTTTTCTGAGAGACAACTCGTAACCTCTGACTGTTACTTCAATCGGATCACCAAGAGGTGCAACTTTTCTTACAAATACATCTACACCTTTTGTAATACCCATGTCCATAATTCTTCTCTTTACAGGACCTTCACCATTAATCTTTACTACTTTCACTGTAGTATTACTTTTAATGTCTTTTAATGTCATATTCTTCACTATCCTTCTATATACTCAAAAGAAAGTCAGCGTGATATTTTAAATCTGTCTCATACCTGTTCATAATCAAGTTTTGTGATTACACCATGATTTTCATTGCCATCTCTTTTCCAATGGCAACTCTGGAATCCTTGATATTTACAATCACATTGCCAGAAATTACATTTACAACAACTACTGTTGCACCAGTGACAAAACCAAGTTTCTCTAAAAATGCTCTTGTCTCCGCATTTCCACCCACTCGTTTAATCACATTGGAAACACCCGCATCTACCATTGCTAAAGGCATAAAATCAACTTCCTTTCTTTTTGTTATTTCGCAATTAGTATATACTAACAAGGGTTAGATGTCAATAACTTATGATTAATTTGATTTAAAAAAAATTATATGATATAATATCTGTATTCATACATGATTCAAACAGCAATAATAAAAAAGCTGCCAAACTAAAAAAAGAAAAATAACAAAAAGGAATGATAAAAAATGAAAATGAATGAATCTGCGGAAAATTATTTAGAGACAATTTTAGTCCTGAGTGAACAACTTCCTGTAGTAAGATCCATAGATATTGCAAATGAGATGAATTTCAAAAAATCAAGCATCAGCGTTGCAATGAAAAACCTGAGAACAAACGGCTATATCAAGGTAAACGATACTGGTTTTATCACTCTGACTGAGACAGGAAAAGAAATCGCCGAGCGAATTTACGAGCGACATGAGTTTTTTAGGAAATGGTTAATCGCACTGGGTGTCGATGAGCAGATTGCCTCAGAAGATGCCTGCCGAATGGAACATTATATGAGTCCGGACAGTTTTAAAGCTATTAAGGAATATATCACAAAAGAGATGAATTTGTAGTTCATCCGACAGCCATGCTACAAATCAATTGGTACACTGCACGAATATCGTGACGATAAAAAAATGAGCAAAACAATCTATTTTGCTCATTTTTTTCATGTAGTTTTTTATTTTTGCGTTCTGTAATAAGAGCGCATCTTGTTTAAGACGCTCTTAAATTCAGCTACTGATTTCATCTTTTTTACACTTTTGACAATATCGCTTGGCATATCCCAAGTCAGATACAGCATCTCTTCCTTTAATTTAAATACCAGTGTCTTTTCATCTCTCATAACTTTCGAATAATCTTCCAAAAGACGATTCAAGAAATGAATCACTTTATCAAATCCGCTTTCGATTCCCTGTATCTCATCGGATAACAGTGGATTTTTCAAAAATCCTCTTCCGACCATATAGGCATCTACCTCCGGAAACCGTTCAAAAATCTTCATAAAATCCTGATATGATACAATATCTCCATTATAACAGAGTTTATTTTTACTGTTCTTGACTGCATATTCAAATATTTCCAGATTTGCATGATTGTTATAGAGTTCTTCTCTTGTCCGCGGATGAATGGTCAGTTCTGAAATTGGATACTTGTTATAAATTTCAAGTAATTCAAAAAATTCCTCATGTTTAAAATATCCGGTTCTTGTTTTTATTGAAATATCAAAATCAATATCCTGTTCAAATACTTCATATAAAAATCTGTCGTATTCATCGAGGTCTAGTAAAATTCCTGCACCTCTGTGTTTTGTGGTAACTGTTTTTGACGGACACCCTGCATTTAAGTTCACTTCCTGATACCCAAGAGAATGAAGAAATTTCGCAGCCTTCACAAAATTCTCTGCATGATTTGCCAGCAACTGAGGAACAAGAAGAATTCCTTCATTATTCTCCGGAAGTACATCTTTGGTTTCTTTCATAGATTCAATCCCATTTTGTCCGGCATAGATAAAGGGACTGAAATATTTTTCAATCCCTCCAAATATATCGTGGTGTGCATTTCTGTAAATGTATCCGCCAACGCCCTCCATCGGGGCAAAATATATCTTTTTATCTGTCTGTGTGCTCATTTATTCAAACGCCTCTTTGATGCTGTCATAGTGAAGAAAAATTCCCTGTGCAGCAATTTCCCTGATTTCATCCAGAGTTGCAATCTTAAATCCGAGTGTCTCAGCCTCCTGATTTTTCACGTCATCTTCTGTAAAATCAAGTGTAAAGCGATAGACATCTACAAAATAATTATCACCCTCACCCGGATTTTCTCTGTGGTAAGTAAACAAATATTCGCACTGATTTTTTGTCACTGCAAGTCCTGTCTCTTCTGTCACCTCACGAATCACAGCATCTTCCGAACTCTCTCCTGCCTGTGCTGCGCCGCCAGAGACTTCCCACCATCCGGGAGCCCATGCCTTTGTCATGACACGCTGTGTAATTAAATACTTTCCATCCGTTCTTCGAACAACGCCGAGAACCGTGAGATGATATTCGTCATCTTTGAGGTTAAACTTATTTCGCTCCATTGTTCTGCCCGTTACCTGTTTGTTTTTATCATAAATATCCCACAATTCCATTTTTAATCAAATCCTTTCATTGCCAATCATTCCTAGAATTACTTCTTCATAATATTTCAGACAGAAATATTCCAGACCTATTATACAGAAAAGCATAGTATCTGTCAAAACAAACTATCTCTTTTTAGAAAAAAACAAAAGATTGCGCGCCTTGCGA
>ONXS01000119.1 GCA_900321855.1 uncultured Eubacteriales bacterium
ACAAAGGTATCGCTTTTGAAATATATTTGCGGCACATAGAATGATTTTACATAGCTGTTACGGTATCAAGTTTGATACCTTAGCAGCTTATTTTCTTTTCAAGAAATATATTTTATCATTTATATATTACGGTAATAATGATAGAATGAAAAGAGAGAGTGAGGTTGATATAAAAATGAAGTTTACAGATAGAATTTATCAAAAAATAGCAACAGGTATCGCTAATCATGCCAACTGGGAGATGCCGAAGGTCATTAAGGGAAACGGAAGTATTCGAAAACTTGCGCAGCAATTGAGAGATGATGGCAGAGAGCATATCTTTATCGTGACTACGAAGGGCACGATAAAAAGGGGAACACTGGACGTATTTTTCGCAAAGTTGGAAAACTATGGGATTGTATACACCATTTTTGATGAGGTTATGCCAGACCCAACGATTTCGTGCATCAATCAGGCGGCAGAGATGTATCAGAAAAATGACTGCGATGCAATTGTGGCGATTGGCGGAGGTTCCGTTCTTGACTGTGCAAAGGTTGCGGCAGCAAGAATTGTGAAACCAAAACAGTCGGTGGAAAAAATGGCAGGGGGATTTAAAATCGGAAAAAAACTTCCACCGTTTTATGCGGTGCCAACAACAGCGGGAACGGCATCTGAGACGACAATTGCAGCGGTGGTTACAGATGAGAATACAAACTATAAATTTGCAGTGTCAGATGGGTGCCTGCTGCCAGATTATGCGGTGTTAGACCCAGTTCTCACAAAAGGTATGCCTCCGCAACTGACGGCATTTACCGGAATGGACGCGCTGACACATGCAGTAGAGGCGTATACAAATCTCTATAGTTTGAAACAGTCTGACAAAAAGGCGAGACACGCCGTAAAACTCATCTTTGAAAACTTGGAACACGCCTATGAACATGGCGATAATCTTGAATATAGGCAAAAAATGCTTTTGGCGTCCTTTTATGCAGGAGAGGCATTTACAAGGTCATTTGTCGGCTATGTTCATGCAATCGCCCATGCCATCGGAGGAATTTACCATGTGGCACACGGAGAGGCAAATGCCATCATTCTTCCTTATGTGTTAGAGGCATATGGCTCATCGGTATATCGCTCCCTGAGTGAACTTGCCAAAGTGACAGGAATGGACATGACAGGGAATCATGAAAAGGACGCGAAAGCATTTATTCAGAAAATTCGCGAGATGAACAGCCATATGAACATTGCAGCCACACTTCCAATGATTCTAGACAAAGATATAGAAGAAATCGTAGACAGAGTATACAAAGAGGCACACACATATCCGACACCAGTTATTTGGAGCAAAGAGGAGTTGCGTAAACTGATTTTGAAAATGCGAGGATAATATATCTGCGTGTGAAAATATTTGTCTTTTAACAAAAAAATCCGATTATAAAAATAAGAAAGAACAAATGATAAAATCTGTGTTATACTAAAACATATAAGACACAAAATTTACAGAAAGAAGGCGAAAGATATGTGGTTTGTATATGCACTGCTCTCAGCAGTTTTTGCAGCACTGACCTCTATTTTGGCAAAAGTAGGTATCAATGGGGTGAATTCAAACCTTGCAACAGCCATTCGAACAATCGTAGTTTTGGCAATGGCTTGGGGAATGGTATTTCTGACAAATTCCCAGTCTGGAATTGTTGGGATTTCCAAGAAAAGCTGGATTTTTCTAATTTTGTCCGGACTTGCAACAGGGGCATCATGGCTCTGTTATTATAGGGCACTTCAGATGGGAGAGGCCTCCAAAGTCGTTCCAATTGATAAACTCAGTGTTGTGATTACACTTGTTCTTGCATTTGTATTTTTGCACGAGCAATTTACGATAAAATCAGCAGTCGGGGCAATTTTGATTACGATTGGCACACTTGTGATGGTATTGTAAGGTGCTAAACATGAAACGAAATTTTGGCAAATCAACACTTTTCTAGCCTTGTGTTGTTCATTGAAACAGAACCTTTTGGTAAACTTAACTCATCAAAACAAAGGAGGTTCTTGATTATGAACACAGATAAAATTTATGCAGAGGCAATCGCAAACGAATATGCACCAAAGGAGACATCAAAGGTCGTGGCACTCAAAAAACTCGACAGAAAGGCTAAGTCAGGGGCGAATATTTTTGGATATACATTTGGAATTATTTTTGCTCTGATTCTTGGAACAGGAATGTGTCTGTCTATGGGACAGATTGGAAATGGTTCTACGGAGAGCTTTGTGGCAGGAATTATCATCGGAGTCGTTGGAATTATTGGAGTATGTATCAACTACCCAATCTATAAGAAAATCAAGAAAAAAGGTATGGACAAATATGCGTCTGATATTATGAGACTTGCAAATGAAATCAGTGACAAAGAGTAATAAAATGACTTTAGAGAGGAAGTGAACCGGTGAACAGACATGAGAGTAAATATTTTGCGACAGCAGAAAAGATGGACGAGGCTTTTTTAGAACTGTTGAATAAAAAAGAATTTGAATTTATTACAGTCAAGGAA
>ONXS01000065.1 GCA_900321855.1 uncultured Eubacteriales bacterium
TGCCGGGTATTGACGGCTATGAGGTATGTCGTGAAATCCGAAAGAAAAGTCCTACTCCTATTATTATGTTATCTGCAAAAGGAGAAGTCTTTGATAAAGTTTTAGGATTGTAATTAGGTGCAGATGACTATATTATCAAACCTTTTGATGCCAAAGAATTAGTGGCAAGAGTGAAAGCTGTACTCCGAAGATATAAGGCTTCCGACCCAAGAATCAATCCAGAAAATGTTGTTGTCAAAAATAATATGACACCAAAATCAGAATTTGTTGAATTCCCTGATTTATTAATCAATCTCACAAATTATTCGGTTACCTATAATGGCAAAAATATTGACATGCCTCCAAAAGAATTGGAGCTCTTATACTTTCTTGCCGCTTCTCCAAATCAGGTTTTTACCAGAGAACAGCTTCTTGACCGCCTGTGGGGTTATGAATATGTAGGCGATACAAGAACTGTAGATGTCCATGTAAAACGTATCCGTGAGAAACTCGGAGACAGTCCATACTGGTCTTTGGCAACCGTCTGGGGAATCGGCTATAAATTTGAGACAAAAATATAATTGAAAGGATATTCATAATGAGACACTCTATATATGCCAAATTTATTCTGAGCTATATATTATTTGGTCTTATGTGCATCCTATTTATGAATATGTGGTCAACAAAAAGAGTAAAAGAACAGATTACTTATGATGCTGCTGCCACTTTATATAACACCGGCACACTAATTCTAAATAATTATATCCCCGCAGATTTGACAGCATTGGACGAAGAAAATACTTCCGCACTAGATGAGGCAGCCATGTTAAATAATAACATTGTATGGATTATTGACACAAAAGGCACCATTCTCTATAACTCAGACAAAAAAAACAGTCTCTCTCAAGTCAGCAATTTTGATATTACTTCTTTTGGGAACAGCTATTATATCACAGGAGATTTCTTTGGGCACTTTTCTGAAAAAAAAGTATCTGTTGTAGTTCCTGTCGTAAGCGATTTTGAGACACAGGGATATATTTTACTCCACAAGGATATGGTTGCTATCAATCAATCATCCAAACATCAGGTTCACGTCATTTATATGACTTTTATTGCAATTTTCGGTTTTTCACTCATTATCCTGTTGATTTTTAATTTCGTTGTATTTATGCCACTGAATAAAATTAGTGCTGCCGCCCGCGAATATGCAAAAGGCAACTTCAAATATGACGGCTTAAAAAAATTTACAGATGAGGATGAAATTGGCCGACTCGGTGTATCTTTAAATTATATGGCCTCCAGACTAGACGATATGGAAGAAGATGAGAAAAAATTTATCAGTAACATCTCACATGACTTCCGCTCTCCTCTGACCTCTATGAAAGGATATATAGAGGCAATGAAGGACGGAACGATTCCATATGAGGCTCAGGGAAAGTATCTCGATATTGTTTTATTTGAGACGGAGCGACTGACAAAACTCACTCAAAATCTTCTCTCTCTCAATTCATGGGATAATAAAACGATGCGATTAAATCTCTCAACCTTTAATCTCTATGATTTTATCAAACCAATTTTAGCTACATTTGAGGGAAAATGTGAAAAGAAAAATATAAATATTGATTTGACACTTGGCTCTAAAGATTATTATGTAAATGCTGACCAGTCAAAAATCCAGCAGGTTGTTTACAATCTCTTAGACAATGCTGTAAAATTCAGCCATAATGATTCTACCATTTATGTCAAAATCATAGATAAAAACGATAAGATTTTCATATCTGTCAAAGATGAGGGAATCGGTATTCCAAAAGAAAGCTTAAATAAAATATGGGACAGATTCTACAAAACAGACCTGTCCCGCGGTAAAGACAAAACCGGAACCGGTCTTGGTCTTTCCATTGTAAAAGAAATGGTTCAGGCACACGGCGAAAATATCAATGTAATCAGCACCGAGGGTGTCGGTACAAAATTCGTGTTTACTCTGAAACGTGTAAAAAAATAGTAAAATTTATTTTTATTCATTCCAATGAAGTCTGTGAAGTTCTCCTTCTGACTGCATCCCTGCAAAATCGTGCTGGCGCAGCGCCTCATATAGTACGATAGCAACGGAATTTGAGAGATTGAGAGAACGAATATGGTCTAACATTGGAATTCTGATGCAGGTATCCGGATTTTTCACAAGAATCTCTTCCGGTATGCCTGCACTTTCTTTTCCAAACATAATGTAACAGTCATCTTCAAAAGTCACATCCGTATATCTGTGCTTTGCCTTTGTTGTTCCATAATAAATTTTCACATCTGGATTTTTCTCACAGAAATCATAGTAATCATCATATACAATAACATCAAGGTCTTTCCAATAATCCATACCGGCTCTCTTTAATGCTTTTTCGTCAATGCGAAATCCAAGTGGTCCAATCAGATGAAGGCGTGTGTTAGTCGCAACACAGGTTCTTCCGATATTTCCTGTATTCTGTGGAATCTCTGGCTCAAATAATACAATATTTAACATAATCGTTCCTTTCTGTCTCCTCCGCTCAATACTCACTGCAAAACCAGACTGATTTCATCCTTTCGCGGCGGCTCAATATAACTGATTTCTCCATTTTTGATGACGGCTTTTGCGTTATCTTCTGTCAGTTTTCCAATCACAACGGCTGGAATTTCCTGCTCTTCGAGAAAGGCACACAATTCTTCGCCATGTTCTGCTACCATAAGCATGCCACCATTTGACAGCAATTTATAAGGATTCATATCATAGAGTTCACACACTTCCACTGTCTCCTGCAAAATCGGAATCATGTCTAATTCTACTCGGATACCCTTTTTTGCCTTTGAGGAGAGCTCAAATAATGCCCCATATACTCCTCCCCTGCTTGTATCATGCATCATCCTGACACCATGATTCCATGCACAGACAAGATTTCGCATATCCATATACTTTTCCTGCGCAAATATCTGGTTCAAATACGTCTTGCTAAACCGCTCTCGCAACTCATCTATTTTCAGATAGGCAGTTGCAACACTTCCCGCAATTCCTGAATATCCTGCCATGACAATATCCATATTCTCAGAGAGTTTCTTTGCATCTGCAACCACCTCTGTCGCCAATGGTCCCATCGCAGTAAATGAAATGACAGGAGAAATGATATTTCCTGTAACCTCCGTCTCTCCACCGGCAATATCAATCTGATTTTCCTGTGCCAGAGAAGAAATATATCTCATAAGTTCTTTTATATCTCTCTCCTGTGCCTTTGCCGGAAGATACAGACTGACAAGAACTGCTCTTGGTCTGCCGCCCTCTGCAACGACATTGCTCAGCGCATTAAAAAATGCTCTTCGAATATCAAACAGAAACAGTTCATCTCCAATCCATAAATCTCCGGAAAACATAAGTCCGGCAGTTGCTTTTGAGACAACATTCTGACACTCTGCCGTCACAACTGAATCTCCCGGCTGTGCAACTTCAACATACTCTCTGTCTCTGTATTTGATTGTTTTGAATACGGAGCGATTGACAATATTTTCTGCTACTTTACCTTTTCTCATAATACTATTCCCGACTGTCTGCTAAGTAAACAAAGGAGCTGCAACTCCTATTACCATTGCAAGTACAATAATCACAACAATTACACTTGATAAAACTCTTTTATTCTTCTTTGAATTAAAATTAATCATCTCTTTTATTCCTTCTTTCTCTAATAGATATTTCGTAGTATATCATACTTTTCATTTTTTGTAATGTTGTATAGAAAAAAATACTACACTAATTATCACAGCCAATAAACTCATGCCTGATATTGCAATTCCTACTTTGAATCCCGGCATCTCATATTTCATCACAATTTCATTTTTTCCCTGACTGAGTTCTATATTATATAAACAATCTACAAACAATTCCGGTTTGATTTTTTTTCCATTATTTGTAATTGTCCATCCCTCTGCACTTAGTATAGATGTAAAAAGACGTTCCCCTTCTTCGGCATCCACTCTTATATTCACTTTTCCATTTTTAATCTCATACTGTGTCTTTTGTCCTCTATTCAGAATATCTGTCATTTCTCCCAAAACATCTAAATCCAGTTCATAAAATTGCTCTTTTCCATCTTGAAAATCAATTCTATTTTCTGTTGTAATTCTTACTTCTGCATTATTATCTTTTGATGTATTCGGTATTAAAAATACGGACGGACTTATAAAGCATGCATAATCGGTAATCATTTTTTCATCCGTCTGTATATGTCCTAAAAAATAGTTATTCCAGGGCAAATTTCCATAGACCATATGATTTGGAACCTGATATTCCAAATGATAGATTCGTTCCTTCTCGCTTACATCCTCTCTTGAATACTTTATTTTCTTATATAAATCAATATCTTTTCCCGTTAAATATCTATAGATTTTATTCTGATATTCGAAGGGATTTTCATTCTCATACTCTGGAAGTGTTCCTTTTGCTTTATAGTTAAAAACCATCGGAAGTGCATACGAATTTTTATAAATATAATTTTCCGAATTCTCCGTGTTTTTCATAGCTTTCACATCTTCTAATTTTATCTTATCAAAAATATCAATATCATTCCTAGACATAATATATTTCATTCCAAGCAAAGAATCCACCGGTAAAACAGTTGTATTTATAATACTCATTGTATCAGATTCATTTCGATACCCCAAGCGTTCAAACACCACCAATTGTTTTCCATCCGGAGTAGATGTATAGGTTGAAAGTCCCCAATATCCATATGCCAACGAATCATTATAATAAGCAGTCAGACCATTCTCACTTTTTGACCTTGTATAGGTCTGTGTAACTCGATATGAGTCATTATCATATTCTCTTAATTGTTTTGTCAATTGACTCTGCTTGTCCACATATGCAGCATATTCTTTTACATTACTATTTTTATTCTTCTGCAATAAAATGTGTGCATTTAGTCCAAACTCTAATATTACACAAAATATCATCAACACGGATACAAAAACATTTTTATATGTGTCATTCAAGATAATACAGCTAATATTACAGCCATACAGCTAAAACCTGCTATCATCATTTTTACAGATATGATACGACTCACAAAATTTAATCCAACCTGAACTGCTATATATAGAGCCAGAATCTTCACTGCCAAACTAACATTCAATTGAGTATATGCCCTAAAATAGTAGTAAGCCGCTAAAAAGATAATAAATATAATCCCAATATATGAATATCTGTACCAATAACTTCCAACACCTTTAAAAAGAGAGTACACATTCATAAGAGGCCTCCAGTAAAAACAAAGTATAAGAAATGCTCCAAATCCCCCAAATATTACCTTCTTTTTGTGATTAATACGCTTTGTTGCAAATATCCTGATAAGTCCAATCAGCACAAGTGACCCCGCAAACAGAGAAACTCCTCCATAGATAGAATTGGAACCTAAGGCATATCTCTGAATTGCCGAAGATATTCTACCTTCCAAAGATATATTTTTGAATATATAAAAATTCAGTGCACTTTTATCATTTCCTCGCATAGACAAAACCGATGGCAGAAATAGAACTGCACTAATCCCAATTCCCCATAGCATTGCAATTCCATAGTTTATAATTATTTTAAAAGATGCTTTTTTTGTTTTGTCTTTCTCTGCTTTTCTTTTCTCTCTCGAAAGTGCCATCTCAAAAAACAGCCATACAATAGAAAATAAACAATTTATTCCTGCTGAGTACCAGTTAAACAAAATCGATAAACCAATCATACATGCCAAAAATACTTTATTCTCTCTTTTTACTATTTTATATACCCCAAGTAAAATTAAAGGCAGCATGTATACTCCGTCTAACCACATAATATTTGAAACCTGCTCCAAATTATATTGACTCAGTGCATAGCTCACAGATAATGCTATCACAATTGTCTGATTCCAATAATTACCTTTTTTTATCGAAATATGAAATCTGTGAATTAAAAATATCTGACATGTCAATGCTGCAGTTGCAACTTTTAAAACAAATATTAAGTCAAAAAAAGAATGTATCTGATTTTTCTCAAAAAATATCACAAAAATATTAAAAGGTGAGGACAAATAATAGCTAAATAATCCGATTCCTGTCCCTCCAAGCATTTTAGAAAAAGAATAGGTAATATTATCTTGTCCTTTAAACACATTTAATAAATAGTTGAAAAAATCAACATATTGATAATTTGCATCATGAACGACTAGCGAATTGTTTCCAAATGGAGCAAAGCCACCTATACATAATAATAAAATCATTATAATTCCAGTAATAAAAAATCCCTGTGCATAAAATATGACAACTTTTGACTTATCTTTTATAAGATTTTGCATGTTCGTTACCAGCTCTCCCTTCCCAAACTTTTTATTTTATCATAATATCTATACACTTCGCTTTGCGTCATTATTGAAAAGTCTGGAACATCTTTTATATTTAATTTTTTTACCAACATATCAAGTCTCTCTAAATCCCTCTTTGTCGGTATTCGGTCTTTTTTTATCTTATATGTATATGACTTAGGTAAAAATGTTCTGTCACCATTTTCATATTGACCACATAATTTTTCATATAGCTGTCCGGTAATCCTCGCATCATTGACTGCCCTGTGATGCTGCTTGTCCTCAATGCCATACAACTTGCATAGAGCCTCTAATGACTTTGACTGATTCACATCGACACACTTTTTCGCAATTTCTAAGGTATCGATTCCCATCCATTTTTCATTTCTCACAGACGAATAAATTCCACACTGATAGCATGCCTGCATCAAAAATGCAAAATCATTCTGCAAGCTGTGCCCAATCAGCACCTCACCTTTTAAAAATTCTATAACCTCTGCAATTTTATCCTCAATTCTCGGCTGATTAGTAAGCATCTCATCCGTGATACCTGTAATTTCCGAAATTCTCTGAGAAATTTGCATATCAGGATAAATCAGGGTAGCAAATTGCTCCGCCACCCTGTTCTGTCTCACTTTTATCAATCCAATTTCTATAATTTTATCATATCTCGGAGATAATCCCGTCATCTCCAAATCCAAAACTACATAATTCTCTAACATCTAATTTATTTCCCGCATTTTCTTTTCATATTTACGATAATTGCTGTTCTTTCCAAAATAATTCTGATAAAACAACTGGTCACAGTATTTTACTTTTTGAATCAATTCCTGTGAGCGCTGTTCGAAATCCGCAAAATACTCATCCGTGACTGACTCTGCACGAAACAGAAGATTATTCATACTTCTTGCAAGAACTCCCTCGCCCACAAAGAACGCATATGCCCTTGAATACAATACCGATTCCTTGTCATGAAATACGCTGTTTCCATAATAGAGATTACTGTAAGTATGAATTCCAAGCAAATCAAGAATTGTCGGAGCAATGTCTGATGTACAGGTAAATTTGCGAATGGTCTGATGCTCTAAGTTTTTATCATAAATCATCAGTGGAACTTTGTATAAATCTGTGTAATATCTGTCCGTGTCATAATCTGTTAAATCCTTGACATAACCACTGAGCTGCTGGTAATACGAATTGTGATCTCCAAACATAACAATGGTTGTGTGGTCTAGCAAACCTTTGCTCTCCAAATCATCCATCATAATTCCAATCGCCTTGTCTAAATCCATCACTGCGCTCATATAATTGAGCAGGACATTCTCCATCTCTGCATCTTCTGCCTGCGGAGTATAGACACTCAGCAGTTTTTCTCTGTACTGTTTCAGATTTTCTCTCTCATAATACATTCCGTGTGATGTAATCGTTGTGATATAAGTATAAAACCTTTTATCCGTTGGAAACATTAAATCTTTGCAGGTATCAAACATCTCTGAATCGAGATTTCGCTCTCCTTCGTCCATATAATTGTGCATGGTAGGCTTGGGACTTTTGTTTGACATCTCTTCCATATCATACATATCAGTCAGATATTCAAATCCAAATCTTTTATGTGTAGCCTCTCTGTTATAGAAGGATTTAAATCCATCATGAAAGGAGCGAATTGATATTTTTTCTCCATCAAACATCCTCAATATATTGGGAACAGTTGTCGGCATCACATTGTCCGGATAATCATAGTTGACATATGAATCGGACGGATAACTTCCCATAATGCTAATTGTCTCAGAAATATCTGTCTTTTCTTTTGAGTGGAAATTATTCATAACTACACTTTTGTCATAGAACTGATACAGATTTGGAAACAACTCTCTCTTTTGTGCATCTGTGAGATTAATCTGATTTGGAAATTCACTCTCATTGTTCAAAAATGAGAACCACTCAAATGACTCCATCAGAATCACCACAACGTTATTATCCTTTGAAACTCCAAAATATGGCGTCTCTTCCGTTTTTTCTGCATAAATAAACTTATCAATTTTCTTCTTTGACATGACATCTTTCTGATTGAAAATAAGTCCTTTTGCAAATTCATTGACCAGATTTCCTATGATGCCATAGCTCTGATAATTACTGCTCTCTTTTTTATATAAGATTTCCTGATATTTATCTACCTTTTTCGAATTGTAAGAGTATACCATCACGACAGTCATACAAACTCCCATCAAAGCGACAAAAACTGAAATCTGCTTTGCTTTTTTTGTAACTGTAACAATCTTCTCCTTGCTGATTGTTCTTCGTGAAATAAGAATAAAGAACACACTGAAAAACAGAGAGGCATAAAATGTGATAAAGTTTACCGAAATACTCTCTAAAATTCCAAAGGCATCGTTTCTGAGATTTAACATTCCAAAATCAAAATACTGACCTGTCATATCGTAGATAATGACAAAAGCAATATCAAGAATAACCTGTAAAACCAGACAGACTCCCAAAAAAATGCTCCTTGTGCGATTACTCTTTACACACAGGGCAATTCCTGTAATGCACATCAAAATACCCAGTGATAAAAACGGACGCACGATATATGGTCTGTTCTCTACGGAAAATACACCACATAATTCTACCAAAACAGAAAACAGAAAATATATGGCTACGATTCGATTTGTCCAGAACCATTGTTTGAACTTTTCCATAAATCATTTCCTTTTTGTAACTATTTGAAATCAGTTCAAACAGTTGCATCTTTCTCTAAAATAAAATTAAAAATAATACTAATAAAAGCGTCTTTATCATATGATGCTCTGTCAGCAGATATAATTCATCATATACAAGATATAAAAACAAATATGTAACCGGAAGTGTATGTGATTTCATAAGTAAATCTGCAATGCCCAGCGTACATATCATACATATTCCTGCCCACGGAATAAAATGAATAAAATCTCCCTTTTCTGCTGCTCGATGCGACACAAAGTCATCCATACAGTCATGAGCCGCCTTTAACATAATCACAATCCAGAAACTCTTAATTGCATTTCTTCCCCATAATCCGAGATAATAATACACATCATACCCCGTAAATTTTTCGCCAAGATCATACAGTGGCTTTACCTGAAAGCGAATCTGAGCACCAATCAAAATAATCACTGCTGACACAATCACTGTAATCATCACTACTTTTTTTATCGGGAGTTCATATCCTGATTCTGTCGGACTCTGAAAAATCGGGTAACTCATTTTTTTACTATAAATATGACAAATGACCCAAATCTCTACAATCCACAACAATGCTGTAATCAATTCTGTAAAAAATGGCCTCATTAAGCTATATCCAATAAAATCCAGTGATGGAGCTATGATTTTCGCAGCATATGTTGAGACAATGATGCAAATCATAGATATGAGATACAGCCACATACATTTTTTATTTTTTAAACCCATAAGAGGTGCCTTTCTATATAGCTATAGTAATTAGTAACACAGACATAAGCATCCCCCGATACCCGCCTATGTTTTTACGTCTTAGAGGCGGTGGATTGCTTATCTGTGTTCAAAACCAATTATTTAAGTTAAAATAATTGATTTAAAATAATTAATTTTAAATAATTGATTTAAAATAATTAATTTTAAATAATTGATTTCAAATAATTGATTTCAAATAATTGATTTCAAATAATTGATTTCAAATAATTATCAAATATCAAAAATCTGCACACATTCCATGATAGAATGTATACAGATTTTTATATAGTTTTACATTACTATTTCATTACAATATTTACAATTCTTCCAGGAACATAGATTTCTTTTACTACATTTCCTGTCAACTTATCAGCGATTGCCTCTTTTGCCTTTGCAAGAACTGCGTCTTTCTCCTCGTCCTTTGCAATTGCGATAGTAGATTTTGTCTTACCATTAATCTGAACTGCAATCTCTACTGTATTCTCAACTGTCTTAGCCTCGTCAAATTCTGGCCATGTTGTGTTGTATAATCTTCCTTCAAATCCCATCACTTCCCATAATTCCTCTGTGAGATGAGGTGCTACCGGATTTAATAATGTGATGAATGTCTTAAACTCATCTCTTGTAACTGAGTTCTTTTTGTAGAAATCATTGATTAATGTCATCATAGCAGCGATTGCTGTGTTGTATTTTAAGCTCTCGAAGTCGTTGCTGACCTTCTTGATTGTCTGGTGCATCTTTGTCTCCATGTCCTTAGAGTAGCCTTCCTCAGAAGTTACAATATCCTGTAATTTCCATACTCTGTCTAAGAATCTTCTACAACCTTTTACACCCTGCTCTGACCATGATGCACTCAAATCAAATGCACCGATGAACATCTCATAAGTTCTGAGTGTATCTGCACCGTACTCCTCTACAATATCATCTGGGTTTACAACATTTCCTCTTGATTTTGACATCTTCTCACCGTTTGAACCGAGAATCATACCGTGTGATGTTCTCTTCTGATATGGCTCTGATGTAGGAACTACACCCTGATCATATAAGAATTTGTGCCAGAATCTTGAATATAATAAGTGGAGTGTTGTATGCTCCATACCACCGTTGTACCAGTCAACTGGCAGCCAGTAGTTTAATGCCTCCTTGCTTGCCAATGCGTTGTCATTTGTTGGGTCTGTATATCTCAGAAAATACCATGAAGAACCAGCCCACTGTGGCATTGTATCTGTCTCACGCTTTGCAGGACCTCCACAGCAAGGACATGTTACATTTACCCAGTCAGTCATTGCAGCAAGTGGAGACTCGCCGTTATCTGTTGGCATATAACTCTCAACATCTGGTAACTCAAGTGGAAGTTCGCTCTCATCAATTGGAACATATCCACATTTCTCACAGTGAATGATTGGAATAGGCTCGCCCCAGTAACGCTGTCTTGAGAATACCCAGTCACGAAGTTTGAAGTTTACTTTTCGATTACCAATTCCCTTCTCTTCAAGGAAACTCTTCATTTTCTCTTTTGCCTCAGCAACCTCAAGTCCATCTAAGAACTCAGAGTTAATCATCTTACCTGTGGCAACATCTGTAAATGCCGCCTCATTAATATCTACAGGACCTTCTTTGCCCTCTACAACCTGAATCATTGGAAGACCGAACTTCTTAGCAAACTCCCAGTCTCTGTCATCATGAGCAGGAACTGCCATGATTGCACCTGTTCCGTATGTCATAAGAACATAATCGGATACCCAGATAGGAATCTCTTTT
>ONXS01000066.1 GCA_900321855.1 uncultured Eubacteriales bacterium
TTATAAGAAGTATATTTCGAATTGCCGGGAGACTGGCGATGCCGGTTTTCTGCTATCTGATTGTAATTGGGCTGTTTGCCACAAAAGATATTAGAAAGTATCTGACAAGATTATTGATATTTGCTCTAATTTCAGAGATTCCGTTTGACTTGGCGTTTCATAACACGATAATAGAATTTCGAAGTCAGAATGTATTTTTTACGCTGATGATAGGATTATTTGTAATCTGGCTGATTGAAAAAGAAAAGATGTTCTTTTTGAGGAGGAGCGTATTGCTGTCAAATCTGTTCGAACTATTGATTTTGTGTACAGGATGTGCGATTGCCTATTTTCTGAAAACAGACTATACATTTTTTGGGGTACTTATGATATACTTCTTCTATGAGTGCAGATTTCATGCAATTTTGTCGATGCTTGCCCAGACAGCAGTTTATGTGTTGATGGGAGGTATCGAAGTATTTGCGGTATTTGCATTGGTACCGATATGTATGTACAACGGAGAGAAAGGAAAGAATTCAAAGATTTTAAAGTGGTGTTTTTACGCCTATTATCCATGCCATCTTCTGTTGATATATATGGTAAGAACGTTTCTGTGATAAATTTGCAGTAGAATATAGTTTCATGGATAATGATAAACGAGTTGGGAAGATAATAGTATGACAGAGAACAGATATGGTCACAATAACCAGAAAAAAATTGCACTGATTAATGATTTTACAGGATTTGGCAAGTGCTCCATTACTGTAGCACTACCAGTCATATCTGCATTGAAAGTTCAGTGCTGCCCAGTTCCAACCTCTATATTTTCGAATCATACGGCATATCCGGAGTATTATTTTGAGGATTATACAGACAGGATGCAGGAATATATTGATAACTGGAAGAAATTAGATTTGAGATTTGAGGGAATTGCTACAGGTTTTTTGGGCTCTGACCGGCAAATAGAAATTGTAAAACGTTTTATAGAAGATTTTAAAGAAAAAGATACGAAAGTTGTGGTTGATCCGGTAATGGGAGATTATGGTGTGAAGTATCGCACTTATACAGACAAGATGTGTGAGCAGATGAAAGAACTCGTAGCTCTTTCTGACATTGTGACACCAAATCTCACAGAGTGCTGTATTCTGACGGATACAGATTACAGAGAAGATATGGACTATAAATCAATCAGACAAATGGCTGCGAAAATTGCATCTATGGGTCCTGAAAAGGTTGTAATTACAGGTATTATGCGCGCAAATTTCATCAATAATTATGTGTTTGAAAAAGGAAGAGAACCAAAGATTATCCGAAGTAAAAAACTTGGAGAGTCGAGGTCTGGTACAGGGGACATCTTTTCTTCCATTATTGCAGCAGATGCGGTAAATCAGGAGGATTTTGAAGTATCTGTGAGAAAAGCAGTCAAATTTATTAAGCGATGTATTGAAATTAGCAATAAGCGAAATATTCCGCCCGAAGATGGCGTGTGTTTTGAAGATGTTTTGAAATATTTATAAAAGAATCGAATATGAGGAAGAGAAACATGAAAATAGATGAAGTGATACTTGCATCAAAGTCTCCGAGGAGAAGAGAATTATTGGACCAGATTGGTGTTGTGTACAGATGTGTTCCAAGTGAAAAGCCGGAAGTTCTCACTTCCACAATTCCAAAGGACGTAGTTATGGAACTTTCAAGACAGAAAGCAAGTGATGTGGCAGAAATAGTGGAAGATGGAAGAGAAAGGCTGATTATTGGTTCCGATACAGTTGTTGCATTTGAGGACAAAATTCTTGGAAAACCAAAAGATGAACAGGATGCGTTTGACATGATTTTGATGCTGTCCGGAAAGACCCATGAAGTATATACGGGTGTAACTGTGATTTATCAGAATGAAAGTCAGCAGGAGATTCACACATTTTATGAGTGTACAAAAGTATTTGTAGACAATTTAAGCGAGCAGAATATCAGAGATTATATTGCAACAGGAGAGCCGATGGACAAGGCAGGTTCTTATGGAATTCAGGGATATTTTGGAAAATATGTGACTGGAATTGAGGGAGACTACAACAATGTGGTTGGACTTCCAGTTTCGAGATTATACAGAGAAGTAAAAGAAAAGTTTTCAATAGAGTTGTAGTTCTGGATTTTAGAGAGGAAATTGGAATGAGAAAAACAATAGTGAGTACAATATTGATAGCATCTCTGTTGATGACCGGATGCAAATCGTATGGAGTCAGACTGACAACAGGACTAAAAGATACAGAATTATTTAAGTTAAATGGAAAGGTATTTTCAGTCAGTGAGGCGAAAGTGTATTTTTCAACAGAAATGAATTTGTATGAAGATACATTTGGAGAGGATATTTGGGAAAATCAAATTGGAGAGCACTCATTTGAGAGTTATTTGAAACAGGATGTAAAGGACAAATGTGGAAAGATACTTGCCTTAAACATTTATGCTGATAAGAATGATATTCGACTTTCACAGGAGGAACGTGAAAAAGCAAAGAGAGCTGCCGCAGCCTACTATCAGGCATTAGATGAGGATGACAAAAAGTATTTAGAACTTACAGAGGAAGATATTTGTATTATTTATGAAAAATATCTGTTGTCGAATAAGGTTTATTCTGCGATTGTGGATAATGTGGATGTTGAAATCAGTGATGCAGAGGCAAAAGTAATCAAAGTAGAATCAATTTACAAAAAAGATTTGTCGCAGATTCAAACTTTGATGGAGCAGATAAATGCAGGAGGAGATTTTAAGACCATTGCAGCAGAGAATACAGAGGCAGATCAGGTGGAATACCAGTTTGGCAGAGGCGATATGGTAACGGAATTTGAGGATGCAGCATTTGCACTTTCGAATGGTCAGGTCAGTGGAATTGTACAGACAGAAGAGGGATATTATATTATCAAATGTGTCAATGATTATATGGAATCTGAAACACAGGTGAATAAGCAGAAAATATTAAAAGAATATCAGATGAAAGTATTTAATGAGACGTATCAGCCATTTGTAGAAAAGATGTCTCTGGAATTTAATGATAATGTCTGGAAAACTTTTTCAGTAGAAAATATGGAACATATCAATGTGAATAATTTTTATAAATGTTTGGAAAATCTATAAAAAATGCTACAGTGATGAAAACACTGTAGCATTTTTTTTGATAAATTATTGGCAATTATTGGTTCTTTTCTTGCGCAATATATTTGTTTTTGCGGTAATCTGTAATTAAAATTGATATAAATATCAGAACCGATACTGCGGATAAAATCAAACCGCGGTAATATCCAACTGAAGTGTATTTGAATTCAATATCATGCGAGCCGGGATTCAGGTAAACAGACATAAGAGCACCTTTAAAAGCATGAGGTGCATATTCTTTGCCGTCAACATAAATTTTCCATCCTTTATCATAAGGAATAGAAGTGTATAACAGTCCGGCTTTTGATACGTTTACTGTTCCAGAAACACTGGTATCTGTATAATTACTCACCTTTAGCGTATTTGTATTTAAATTGTCATAAATCTCTTTGAAGTAATCATCATCAAAGCTGTACGCATAGAACTGTATGTTTGGAACTTCCGAGTCAGAAGAACTTACATTGACAGAAGAACCTTCCGGAAGATACCCCAAATCCAACATATGACTGTGAGTCATAGAATAATAAGTCTGTGCGGTACTGCCTCCGTCAGGAGTTGTCTTTGAAACCTTGATACTGTCAAGAGAAGTAGTGACGTAGATGAAAAGATGTGTATACTCTTTAATATCTACATACTGACCTTTCTGACCGGCAATTTCGTCAGAGACATTCAATCTTGTATATAAAGGTCTGTCCTCGTAACTGCTGCCCATAATTGCTGTTGCGAGATTGTTCTGCACCGTAAAAGGATTTGGATCAGAAATATCCCATTTTTCTTCCATATTTGCCGGCAGCATAAAACCAAGTGGAAGAGAATAATTATTTTTATATAAATAATAAGTTCTTGTATTTTTTGCATGGTCCTCATACTCTGTGCTTGATAAATAAGACAGATAATCACTCTCATTTTGTGAGTATGATGATAACACATATTTGACACCGAGCAGACCTTCTGTCAGAGGTGTATGTCCGTAATAGGCATAGGCATTGGTAGATTCCTCTAATCCGACAGCACCATAAAATTCACTCAGCTTTACATTCGCTGTTGAGGAAAAGATGGATGCACCGTGGTAATTGCTCCATGCAGCATCATTTTTGGAACGGCGGCTAATTTTTTCGATTCGGTAGAAATTATCGCCCTCAATTTCCTTCGTCACATCTACAAGTTCTTCAATCGCCTTATTATCATCGAGATATGCAGACCTTGTAGAGGTAGAAAGTGCTGTGGCCTCTGTGTTAATATACGCCTCGCATACAACGATGATGAGCAGCAAATAAGCTACAAATCCCTGTTTGTAATTGGTATTTCGGTAGAGCGATAATACAATCAGATAGAAAATCAGGAATCCGATACTTGTATAAATTGTGATTGCCTTATAAGTGTCATTTACAAATAGCTGTTCAATCACAAGAATAAGAGCAATTGCTCCTGCAAAACATCCGTAAATCTGCTTTCTTGTATTTTCTCTGGCGTAGAACAGAGCCTCGTAACTCATAGCAAGAACCATAAAAATATAGATAAATGATTCTCTGCATGGGAGACTGTTTGGATAGTGGAAACCATGCCAGATATAATTTGGAATATTTGTATTAAAGCTAAAAAGCAGGAAACATACAATGGAAACTTTTGCAATTTTCTCTTTGAATTTAATTTTTGGATTTACAACATAAAGTGGAACGAATAACAATACAGCTACAGTACAATAAATATTTGGGTCATGTGCTGAAAAAATAGCCGGCTCCACATTGATGAGTGACCTTGACATCATAAATAATGCTGAAAAATAAGTAATCACTTCTTTTGGAAAGTTGAAATCACTTGAGGCGGTAGAACCCAGTGCGTAATAGGCTGGGAGAAAAGTAACCGCTGCGAAACCTCCGGCAAGAAGAGAAAAAACGGTAAAATTTCTACATTTTTTTACATAATACAGAAATGTCTTTTTTGTATTGTCAGAATATATCATTGCTGCGAAATAAATAATGCAGAAGATACAAATCATGATTGCAATATAATAATTAGAGAGAATTGCAAGTCCGAGAGTAATGCAGTATAAGTAGCATTTATCTTCTTTGACCAGTTTCTCAAGTCCGAGTACAATAAGTGGAAGAAGTACCAGACAGTCAAGCCACATCAGATTCCAGCTATAGGCACAGAAATATGAATTTATGGCATAAAAGATGGACATGGATGCCAGTGTAATCTTCTTTGTGTGAAAGTGTTTAGACAAATAGTAAGAAAAACTCAGAGAACTGAGTGCAGTCTTTACGATAATAAACACGTTCATAATCTCAATAATATAATTTTTTGAGAATAAGCCGATGAACCAGTTTAGAGGACTTGCGAGATAGTAGGCATAGAGTGCACTAAAATTTGATCCAAGTCCAACATTCCATGAATATGTAAAACTTCCACCATGTGTCAGCTTATTATAAAATTCCATCATAAAAGGAGCATACTGATGATAACAGTCACTTCTGAGATACATATTGTCTCCAAATGGATAGATTTTCTTTGAGTGATAGAGAACCACAAGGAGAACGAGTGGAATGACAAATGAGAGAATAAACACTAGATTCTCTTGTAGTTTTCTAAAAAATGATTTCTGGGTATCATCTTTCTGATTGAAAACCAGAAATTTACTCAATATATAGTTGATGATTACCACAAATATGCTCGAAATAATCTTTGCGATAATATCATTTATCTGAAATACAGTGACTGTCAGATAAATAAATACAAGGCTAAATAAAAGGGAAGAAAGTCGTGCCCCTAGAAAGCCGAAAAACTCATTGATAATGACGTTCCATTTAATGGATTTACTTTGAAATACAATTAATTTATTTGTCACAAAGGCAAACAAAAACGCACAAGTCCATGCAATAATATTTGCTACCAGATAGTTAACGGATAATTTCTTACATACAAGGTAAACACCAAAATCTATTAGTGTTGTGAGAACACCAAAAATCAGATAGTTCATGGTTTCCTTATTCAAATATTTTTTAAAGTTTTCCATATGATTCGATCCTTTCAGATTTTTCGTCGGACAGCTCATCATTTATATTTGTAAGTCTTGTGATAAACAATGGTCTGTTTTTTGTTTCAATGTAAATATGTCCTAAGTATTCACCAACGACTCCGATGGAGAATTCTATGATTCCACCTAAAAATAATACTGCGGAAAGTGTTGTCACATATCCCGGCACTGCAATTCCGAAGATTAAAGTCTGTACCAGTGTGACGATAATGTAAATAAATGCAATCAGTGAGATAAAGAAACCAAATCCGGTGACCATGCGAAGTGGCGCAACAGAAAAAGCAGTAATACCATCGATAGCATATTTAAACAGACTTTTAAAACTCCACTTTGTTGTGCCGATTGTGCGCTCTACATTTTCGTAAGGCAGCCATTTTTTATGAAATCCTACCCATTCGAAGATTCCCTTAGAAAATCTTTGAGATTCTGAGAGCGATAAAACGGCATCCACCATCTGACGACTCATAATGCGATAATCCACAGCACCCTGTACCAGTTCAATTTTATCCGTCATTTTGTTGATGATTTTATAAAATTGTCTGGAAAAGAAACTTCGGATTCGTGCCTCGCCTTTTCGGTCTGTTCGTCTTGCTGCCACGCAGTCATATCCTTCTTCAATACCTTCCACCATTTTTGGAATCAGCTCAGGTGGATGCTGCAAATCGGCGTCCATAATAATGACGTAATCTGCGTTTGAATACTTTAATCCAGCGTACATTCCCGCCTCTTTTCCAAAATTTCTTGAAAAAGAGATATACTTTGCATCGCTGTGTTCACTGGCAAGTTTTATCAGTTGTTGTAAGGTATCATCTTTACTTCCGTCATCAATAAACAGAAAACGGAACGAATAATTTTTTATCTTATTTGTAATTTTTGTGGTTTCCCTGTAAAATACATGAACCAGTTCCGATTCATTGTAGCAGGGAACAATCACATCGATTGTGTGCATAGTGTCATCTCCAGTTATATATTTTGTGAGCTGTCTACGGAAGTCATAATTATGACAAAACAGATACAGCCATTACTTATCATACTAAAATACGAATAAATTTGCAATATGGTTTCAAAAAATATGAACGCTTAAAGGTAAGAGATGCGCACACTAAAAGTACAAAACCGATACTCTGTGTAAATATGTCTAAGTACAGACCGTCATTACAAAGAGTATCGGTTTTATCGTTTTATGTTTATAAATATAGTTGAAATATTAGTCAATATATTTATTCTCTAATTTGTTTTCAGCAAATTTCATTGCTCTTACTTTAAGTGGAAGTCCAAATAATGTGATGAATCCGCTTGCATCGTTGTGGTCATACAAATCTCCTGTTGTGAAACTAGCAAGTGACTCGCTGTATAATGAGTATGGAGAAGTTGTTCCGGCTTTGATAATGTTACCCTTGTAGAGTTTGAATTTTACTTCACCGGTTACATATTCCTGAGTAGACTCAACAAATGCCTGAACTGCCTCACGAAGTGGTGTGAACCATTTTCCTTCGTAGACAATCTGAGCTAATTTGTTGCCCATGTCTTTCTTTGTCTCCATAGTAGCTCTGTCGAGAACTAACTCTTCAAGCTGTCTGTGAGCTTCCATGAGGATTGTTCCACCCGGAGTCTCATATACACCACGAGATTTCATACCAACAACACGGTTTTCAACAATATCAATGATACCAATACCATGTTTTCCGCCAAGCTCGTTTAATTTACGAATGATGTCAGAAACTTTCATCTTCTCGCCATTTACACTTGTAGGAACACCTTTTTCAAATGTCATAGTTACATATTCGCCCTCATCCGGAGCTTTCTCAGGAGTAACACCGAGAACTAATAAGTGGTCATAGTTTGGCTCGTTTGCTGGATCTTCGAGCTCAAGACCTTCATGGCTGATGTGCCATAAGTTACGGTCACGGCTGTAACTTGAATCTGCTGCAAATGGAAGATCGATTCCGTGAGCTTTACAGAAATCAATCTCATCTTCACGAGACTGTAATGTCCAAATATCTGTCATTCTCCAAGGAGCAATAATCTTAATATCAGGAGCAAGAGCTTTGATTGAGAGTTCGAAACGAATCTGGTCATTTCCTTTACCTGTAGCGCCGTGGCAGATAGCAACAGCACCCTCTTTGCGGGCAATCTCAACTAATTTCTTAGCAATACCCGGTCTTGCCATAGATGTACCGAGAAGATATTTGTTCTCATATACAGCATCAGCCTGCACACAAGGAACGATATAGTCATCACAGAATTCATCTGTAATATCTTCAATATATAATTTAGAAGCACCTGATAATTTTGCTCTCTCCTCAAGACCATCTAACTCATTACCCTGTCCACAGTCTATGCAGCAGCAGACAACATCATAATCGAAGTTCTCTTTTAACCAAGGGATAATAGCAGTAGTATCAAGTCCACCTGAATACGCTAATACAACTTTTTCTTTCATTTTGATAGAATCCTCCTGTAAGTAAATTAATTTTTGCATATATTCATTAAAGATGAATAATTATACATAAAATATAAATTTTATGCACTGACGCAATTTCTATTGACACTATACAACATAAAAGATAAAAAATCAACAATATATTTTCAGTTTATGAAAATTTACTATTGCAACTTATGCATAAAAAATGTATAATTATGAATGTTTTAGGGGTCAGACCCCATGAGTCATATTGAATGGGGTCAGACCCCGTTAGTTAGGATGGTGAATATATTATGGAGAAAATAAATGGTGGTGTCTGTGCTGCATCTGGATTTCAGGCAACAGGAACGGTTGTCGGAGTGAAAGCGGGACATACAGAGAAGAAAGATATGGCAATGGTATTTTCGACAGAGCCATGTGAGGCGGCAGGAACATTTACAAGCAATCTTGTAAAGGCTGCCCCAGTACAGTGGGACAAGAAAATCGTGGCATCAGGCAAGAAGGTAAAGGCAGTTCTGGTAAACAGTGGAGTGGCAAATGCCTGCACTGGTGTAAAAGGATTGAATGACTGTGATACATTATGTGAGGAAGTAAAGCAGGTGGCAGGAATTACAGAGGATGAAGTGCTCATTTGTTCTACGGGTGTCATTGGTGCGAATCTTCCTGTTGAGGTTATGAAGAGTGGAATTCCTACTTTATATAAAGAACTTCAGGGCAATGAAGAAGGAGCAAGACTTGCAGCAGAGGCGATTATGACGACAGACACTGTATCAAAACAGGCTGCAGTAAAGACTGTCATCGGTGGAAAAGAAGTTGTTGTCGGAGGTATGTGCAAGGGTTCGGGCATGATTCACATCAATATGTGTACGATGCTTGGCTTTATCACAACAGATGTAAATATCAGCAGGGAACTTCTTCAGAAAGCACTCAGCGATGTCATCAAAGACACATTTAATATGGTATCGGTTGATGGAGATACATCTACAAATGATACCGTATTGTTACTTGCAAATGGTCTTGCAGGAAATGACAAGATTACAGAAGAAAATGCAGATTATGAAGAGTTTAAAAATGCACTGTTTACAGTAGCAAAAGAACTCTCAAGAAAAATTGCAGGCGATGGTGAGGGTGCAACTGCACTTTTTGAAGTAAATGTAATCGGTGCAAAGACACATGAGGATGCGGTGACACTCAGCAAATCTGTTATCACATCAAGTCTTACAAAGGCTGCAATCTTTGGACATGATGCGAACTGGGGAAGAATTCTCTGTGCACTTGGTTATTCTGGAGTTGTCTTTGACCCTGAAAAAGTAGATATTTATTTTGAGAGCAGTGTCGGAAAATTAAAAATTGTAGAAGATGGAGTTGCGACAGATTACAGCGAAGAGGAGGCAACAAAGATTCTCTCAGAAAAAGAAGTGATGTGTATCTGCGATATGAAGATGGGCGAGGAAAGCGCAACGGCATTTGGCTGCGATTTGACATACGATTATGTAAAGATTAATGCAGATTATAGGTCTTAGGGAGTGTCAGCCTGACGAATAAGCTGCTATGAATACTTCAATTCAAAACCGCTCTCGCTTGTTCAAAGCGTAGCGGACACATAGGGGCTAAAATAGCAAGATTTATAGTATACTTTCATACACAGCTCTGCGGTCATATGCTTGTGGAATGGACATTTTAAAGTCCGTGGAACAAACATATGACCACAGAGCGTTATTTAAAAAACAGACATCATTTAAGCAATCATTATAAAATATGATATAAGAAATGCAGGAAAAGAGGTTTATCATGGAAAAAGATATTGAGAAATACTTGGAAAAAACGAATGTATTAATAGAGGCATTGCCATATATCCAGAGATTTAACAGAAAAATCATCGTAGTAAAATATGGTGGAAGTGCAATGGTAGATGAAGAATTAAAGAAAAACGTGATTCAGGATATTACTCTGTTAAAACTGGTTGGATTTAAACCAATTATCGTACATGGTGGCGGTAAGGAGATTAGCAAATGGGTGGAAAAATCTGGTATGGAGCCAAAATTCATCAATGGTCTTCGTGTGACAGATGAGCAGACAATGGAAATTGCAGAGATGGTGCTTGGAAGAGTTGGAAAATCTCTTGTAACTATGGTACAGGAACTTGGTGTAAAGGCAGTCAGCATCAGTGGAAAAGATGGAGCTCCACTTCTCAAATGCGAGAAGAAATACTCAAATGGTGAGGACATTGGATTTGTTGGAGATATTAAAGAGGTAAATCCAGAAGTGTTATATGATTTACTTGAAAATGACTATCTTCCAATCGTGTGTCCGATTGGTTTGGATGATGAATTTCAGTCATACAACATCAATGCAGATGATGCTGCGTGTGCAATAGCAAAGGCAGTTCATGCAGAGAAATTG
>ONXS01000074.1 GCA_900321855.1 uncultured Eubacteriales bacterium
CGTCGATGTGGTCCATCCACATGTTGTCTACAACCCTTAAGAGAATCATGCGCTCTACTTCTCGCATGTGCTCTTCTCCGACTTCTTTTTCTTTCTCTGCATCTGTTTTAGCATTCCATTCAGTGTTTGTAATATGTGTTGGAATCAAAATCCTTTTACAATCTTAGGCATATCTTCTACTTCACAAACAGTATCATGTAACACTTTTGCATCTCTGATTTCTTCAATTGCATTTGGAACTTTTACATTGCCAATCTTGCTCAATTCATCAACAAGTTCAAAATCACCCATGTTATCATATTTTGCATCAATTGAATTCATTACACTTCTTGTAAATTTGAATGGACTTGCTGTTGAGGCAATCACTACTTTGTTTGTGTCCTGTGTATCTTCTTCGTACTTCTTATATACAGTAGATGCAACTGCTGTATGAGTATCAATGATATATCCTGTATTGTCATATAATGTCTTGATTGTCTGTGCTGTCTCTGTCTCGCTTGCATAATTTCCATAGAAGTCTGAGAGCTGAGCTTTCATATCATCTGTAATTGTATATTTGCCATCTTCTTTTAATTCTCTCATTAATTCAGCATTTTTCTCTGAGTCATTTCCTGCGATTCTGTAAATCAGTCTCTCAAGATTGCTTGAAATAAGAATATCCATAGATGGAGATGTTGTTAAAATAAACTCTCTGTTCTTATCATATGTTCCTGTTGTAAAGAAGTCATATAATACTTTGTTATCGTTTGAGGCACAGATTAATTTGTCAATTGGAAGTCCCATATTCTTCGCATAGAAAGCTGCCAAAATATTACCAAAGTTTCCTGTTGGAACTACAACATTAATTTTCTCGCCTTCTTCAATCTCACCATTTGCAAGAAGTTTTCCATAGGCATATACATAGTAGACAACCTGTGGCACGAGACGTCCGATGTTGATGGAGTTTGCTGATGAGAACTGGTATCCTGCTGCATCTAATTCTTTTGCGAGCTCTTTATCACCAAACATAGCCTTTACACCTGACTGTGCCTGATCAAAGTTACCATTGATTCCAACAACAAATGTATTGTCACCCTTCTGTGTCACCATCTGTTTCTCCTGAATTGGACTAACTCCTCCCTTTGGATAGAACACGATAATCTTTGTTCCCTCAACATCTGCAAAACCTGCAAGGGCAGCTTTTCCTGTATCTCCTGATGTTGCTGTGAGGATTACAATATCATTCTTTACATTGTTCTTCTTTGCTGATGTTGTGAGAAGATGTGGGAGAATTGATAATGCCATATCCTTAAATGCGATTGTTGAGCCGTGGAATAACTCAAGATAATAGGCATCTTCTGCTTTTACAAGTGGAGCAATCTCCTCTGTATCAAACTTAGAATCATAAGCCTTATCGATACAGTTCTTTAATTCTTCCTCTGTAAAATCTGTTAAAAACTCTTTCATAACAGCATATGCTGTCTCTTTATATGTCATTTTTGAAAGTTCTGCAAGTGATACATTCAATGTAGGAATCTCTGTAGGAACAAATAATCCACCATCATTTGCAAGACCTTTTAAAATTGCTTCTGAAGCTGTAACTGTGTCATTACTTCTTGTACTCTTATACTGTATACTCAAAATATTCACCATATTCCTTTCTCTTATTTCAAATATGTGCGTATTATAGCACACCATGTTCAATTTAACAAGAAAAATTTGTATTTATCTGTAGAACCAATGTGCGCCGTGGACGAACAGTAACGTCAGCGAGCGGTTAAACCAACTGTTTGGAGATGTCTGCATACAAAAATAGAGAGCTCCCTGTGAATAGTCCTCACCGGCAAGTGCCTTGTCCACTGCACTGATTGTAAGACTGTCCGGAACTACGGAATAAATCATTCCATTTAATACAGGCTCAAACTGATAGGTTCGTCCATTATTCTGGAAAATAACATCCTTAATTGTTGCCGGAAAATATCCATATCTTACACGATTGATAATGACATTCGCAACAAGGATTCGTCCAATCTCATCCTGATTTCCTGCCTCTGCCTGTACGATTTGTCTCAGCCAGTAATATTCTTCTGGTGTAATTTCTCCATACCCACTGGTGTAAATTGGACCGGATGTATCATTTGCAACGGCTTCTGGAACTTCAGGCTGAACCTCCATATCTTCTGTCGTAAAATTTGGATCATAGACAGAAAACAGCACTTCTTCCGTTGTCTCATAATCATAGTATGTGATTGTCTCCGGTTCTGTATAATTTAATGTTGGTACTTCCGTCTCTGGTTCTGTCGGTACTTCTACCGGTGGCTGTGCCGGTGTTTCTGTCGGCTGCTGTGCCGTTGTTTCCACTGGCGGCTGCACTGGTGTCTCTGGCTGTGCTGGTGCTGCCATTACAACACTCTGTGTATTCTCCTCTACACTTGCCCCCCGCTCTGACTGATTGCTAAGAACTAGATAAACATCTTTGTAGAATGGCAAATAATCTTTTGCAATATTCTCCGAAATACTTTTCATGTGTCCATTCAACATCGTACCACCAAATGACGAAAATCCTTTACTTAGCTCTGTCTTAACCTCATCATCCAAATCGAGCTCAAAGATATTCTCATCACTGGTTTCTACATCGTTTGTTATCTTATGATTTCTTTGTTCTGTATTGGCAAGATAGATAGCCACAACGCAAAAACAAATGGCCATTACCACTGCAATACTACTTATATACTCAGTTCTTATCACTTGTGAAATGTTGTCCCTCAATTTCTTTTGACAATTTTCTAAAATTTGTTTTAAATTGTTCATAGTTCTCCTTTTGACATTTATTTTTTCTTTCACTTATGAAAACTGGATGACCTAAATAGTATACCACATTTCGGCTTATTTGTTAAATAGTTTTTAATTATGTGTTAAATCTCCGGCAAAATTGTATATTTTTTAATCATACATCAAAAAAGTTCCCCTAAATCACAGTATATGATGGAACTATGATTTTGGGGAACTTTGGTTTCTTATATTCTTGTAACTATTCAGAACCAAGTTCGAAAATGCTACGCATTTCCTCACTGTTTGGCAGAGCCAAATGATTTCTATTAAAATTCTGCTCTTACGAGCAAGCTCAACACTCAAAATCTTATTGAAATTGCTTGGTTCTGAATGATTACATATTATTTATTATTGTTGTTAATGTAATTGATTAATCCTTCTGAGTTGATAATCTTCTGCATAAATTCTGGGAATGCCTGTCCCTGATACTCAGTACCTTTTGTCTTGTCGTAAATCATTCCGCTGTCGAAATCAATCTCAACTTCATCTCCTGCCTCGATTGCCTTTGCTGCCTCTGGGCACTCAATAATTGGAAGTCCGATGTTGATTGCATTTCTATAGAAAATTCTTGCAAATGTCTCTGCGATTACACAGCTCACTCCGGATGCCTTGATTGCAATTGGAGCATGCTCTCTTGATGAACCACAGCCAAAATTCTTGTTTGCAACAATAATGTCACCTTTATTTACATTCTTTGCAAAATCAATATCAATATCTTCCATACAGTGTTTTGCAAGTTCAGATGGCTCTGTTGCATTTAAATATCTTGCCGGAATAATAACATCTGTATCTACATTGTCACCATATTTATAAACTTTACCAAATGCTTTCATGATTAGTCCTCCTTAATTCCCAATTCTTCAGGTCCTGAAATCTTACCTGTGATTGCAGACGCTGCTGCAACATAAGGACTTGCAAGATATACATAAGACTCTGGATCACCCATACGGCCTACGAAGTTTCTGTTTGTTGTCGCAACGGCTCTCTCGCCTTTTGCAAGGATACCCATATGTCCACCGAGACATGGTCCACAAGTTGGTGTTGAAACTGCTGCTCCAGCTTTGATAAATGTTGTGAGAAGTCCCTCTTCTAATGCCTGTAAATAAATTGCCTGAGTTGCAGGAATTACAATTGCTCTGACTCCCTTTGCAACCTTTCTGCCTTCCATAACTTTGGCAGCAGCTCTTAAATCAGAAATTCTTCCGTTTGTACAAGAGCCAATCACTACCTGATCAATCTTAACGTCCGGCTCTGCGTTTACTTCATCAATTGTCTTTGTATTCTCAGGAAGATGTGGGTAAGCAACTACTGGTCTTAAAGAACTTAAATCAATGGTATACTCTGCCTCATACTCTGCATCTTCATCAGCCTCAAATACCTTGTACTCTTTTGTAGAGTGCTCTTTCATATATTCGATTGTGAGTTCATCTACTGGGAAAATTCCGTTCTTTCCACCGGCCTCGATTGCCATATTTGTCATAGCTAATCTGTCGTCCATTGAGATGTATTTAATTCCGTCTCCAACGAATTCCATTGATTTATATAATGCTCCGTCCACACCAATCATTCCGATAATGTGAAGGATAATGTCTTTACCTGTCACGAAAGCTGCCGGCTTTCCTGTGAGATTAAATTTAATAGCAGATGGTACCTTAAACCATGCCTTGCCTGTAGCCATACCTGCTGCCATATCGGTACTGCCAACACCGGTAGAAAATGCTCCAAGTGCGCCGTATGTACATGTATGTGAATCAGCTCCGATGACAACATCGCCTGCTACTACAAGTCCTTTCTCTGGTAATAAGGCATGCTCAATACCAACTTCACCTGTCTCGAAGAAGTTTGTAATATCATTCTCACCTGCAAACTGTTTTGCACACTTGCAAAGCTCTGCTGACTTAATATCTTTATTTGGTGTAAAGTGATCAAGAACGATTGCAATCTTATCCTTGTCAAATACGCCATCTACATTCATTTTCTTCATCTCTTTGATAGCTACTGGAGATGTTACGTCATTTCCTAAAACTAAATCAAGATTTGCCTCAATTAACTGTCCGGCTGTTACGCTCTCAAGACCAGCATGTGCAGCTAAAATCTTTTGTGTCATAGTCATTCCCATGGGTTACTGCCTCCTAAAACATTTTTATACATCATAACATTAAAGTGTTGATATTGCAAATATTTTGTGTTTTAGTTAAAATCCATTTCACTGACAACGGTATAATCTTTCATATCTATAGCAGCAATTCCCTTATCCATCGTAACGATATACAGATAATCACCCACATATAGTCCTCTGTAGAATATGTCATATATGTTATATTCTTCTTCATTTTTTACAGTGAGATTTTTGCCTGTGTACTCATAGGAAAATGTATCTTCCACTGTCTGACCATCTATCTTATAGATATGATAAGCTGTGGCAGCCGGTTCTATATAATCATACACTTCACCATCGACTGTCTCGTACTTTTTCTCATACGATGTAACCGTCATTCCTATGATTGACTTATCTGGTGCAATCATCATATCCTTATAATCATCACCGTCACGGTATGCATTTTCACTTGTATAATCGAATTGAATGTCGATTTTTTCAGGATTGCTCACATCATAGAGTGAAATCTTAAATCCTGTTGTCACGCCATCTTCCGTTGCATCATAACCGATGCCAAGCAAGGTATCTTCATCCCATTTGTGCAAATAATCCGAAAATCCCGGCATTTTGATTTCACTTACAATATATGGATTTGTGACATCTGATAAATCAGCGATAAACAGAGGATCTGTTCTTTTAAAAGTGATAAAATAAACAGTGTCTTTTACAAATCTGGCTGATTTTATCTGCTCGCCATCTGCAATGCCTGTAATTTTTCCTGTCTCCTCCATATCAGAATTGAGGATAACAAGCTCATTGCTTGCACGATCCCAGTTTCCTGATGTATACACGACTCTCAAATAATCCTCATATTCATCTAATGAAAACTGATCATTGATATAGCCATCAACCTTTGCACTCGCCTCAAATGTAAGTTTTCCTTTTTCGTATGAAATTTTATGAATTTCACTGTTTGAAGTATTATTCACATAATTATAATGTTCGGAAATTGTGTAAATATTTTTTCCGCTTACATAGGTCTGATTGTCATAGGTACATGCTGTTGAGATTGTGTCTGCCGGATTTAATTTATCTCCAATTTCAAATGATGCCACAACCTCATATCTCGACTGTGCATTCAGATCATCATAGTAGATACTGTCCGGTGCTACTTCTTTATCATCAATTCTAGGAATGCAAGTTTCCTCGATTGCCTTTTTATTTGACTCAAACACATAATCGTATAGATTTCTGTTTGTAATAACATACACATAGCCATCACTCACTCTTGATGAAACCAGTTCTCCCTCTATCTTGTGAGTGTCTGAAAGTTCTGGCTTTTCAGGATTTTTTATATCATAAGAAAATACATAAGTGCAGTCATTTTGTGTATAAAAAGCAATATCTGCCACAGCATTTGCATTCTCATACATCACATCATCTTGCCAATCTATAATCTTATATACAGAAAACACTGCTATGAGTTTATCTTCGTGAAGATAAATCTTTTGTCCAAACATATTGAGCTCCTCTTCCTCGATGTACCCCGATTTCTTAAAATCTTCCATCAAATTAATTTTGGAAGCCTGTAAAACCTGTGCGCCATCTACTTTTGTAATCACTATATCACACGATTCTCCGAGAGAATAGATTGCCTTTCCATCTGTAATTACCAAGTCAGCTTCTTTGACTCCTTCTACCTGATCGTTGTTGTTATAATAATCACCACTGCCCTTGCCTTCTTCGTCCATAGCATTCGTGCTCTCGGCAACATTATCTGTAGTAATTGTATTTTCTTTTGTTGCCTCATAGGTAATATCATCGCCACCTTCTGTGTGATCTAATTTAGAAATTTCATATATTTTTTCCACGATTTCATCTCTATCACTATATTTTTTCAGGCTAATTGTCGATAAATCGGATTTTTTCTTTCCATAACTTTCATTCTTTGCCCCTGTTGTGATATTAGTTGAATTTGAGATTCGAAATATATCTTTTCCGTAAAATACTCCTGTCGTCACAATTGCAGCCGCAGCAGCCACTGCAAGAGCTGTGTAGGCAATCTTCTTTCTATTTTTACCGCTCTTCATCTTGTGCTCCTCCTCTCTATGATCGTCTTGCATCGTCTCTCTCTTTACCTCATTTTTTAACATCTTCATCATATTTTCCGGTTTCAAACTCTCTGGAATATCTGTATTTTCGGCAATTTTTCTCAAATCATCCTCTGGTTTTCTCATATCAACCCACCTCCATCATATTTTTTAACTTCTCAAGCGCCCGCTTTTGCTTGGACCGTACCGTAGAGGATTTTATGTTTAAAATCTCTTCAATCTCTCTACTTTTATATCCATTTATGTAAAATAAAATTAGTATTTCTCTCTCATCTTCCGAAAGATGATATAGCGCTTTGATTAAATCCTGCCTAATATCCAAATCAACTTCCTGATTTGGGAAGTCCATTTTCATCTCCTCATCATCGATTGATATATGTTTGTTTAGATATTCCATTCGCTTTCGTTTACATTTTGCCGAAAGAATAGTATATACCCATTTCAAAAATGCAGATTCATTCTGTAAATTTATCAGCCCTTTATAAATATCAATGACGACCTCGCTTACAATATCTTCCGCATCATGCTGATTCCCAAGCATATAGAGCGCATATTTATACAAATCCCTGTATATCATCTCATATACCTGTGAAAAAGCCTCATCATCATACTTCGCTTTTCTTATTAATGCTTTTTCAATTTTCAATTTCATATCCTCTTTTTCCTAAGAATAGGTATCTCATACCTGCCATATGGTCTTATTTATATAGTGTAGCATTTGTTCCGTTTTGTTGCATAAAATTCAAAAAAATAAAAGTCCCGCCAGATTTCTTCATCTGACAGGACTTTGCTGCTATTTCATTCTTTTAAATTTTTCGCTGTAATCCTTAATCTTTAAGGTCAACTTTTCGTAATCCTTACTGCTCAACTTTCCATTTTCCTTGAACTGTTCAATAATTGCGACATATTCTTCAAAGGCCTTCTTTGCAGAGTCTTTGTAGTTATTTGACAAATTTAATTGAATTGCTGCTTCCTTCTCTTCTATGGTACGTTTTGTTTTTCCAAGTAGCATACAAATCACCCCGTTTCTTTATAATAAATATAACACGAATTTCTTGTATGTAACTAGCAGTAAGTCTGTGTATCATCTTGGAGAATGATGTATATTATTCCAATTCTCCGTCTAACATATCAAAATTTCCTCTTGTAAGACCTGTGATACCTGTTCTCACTAATTCTTTTACTTCAAATCCTTCTAATAAACTGATAAAGGCATCCAGTTTCTGCTGATTACCTGTAATCTCAATCATGAGAGAATCTACCGCAACATCAACAATCTTTGCGCGGAAAATATCTGTAACTGCAATAACCTGCTGTCTCTGTGAGGCATCCACTGCAACTTTTACCAAAATAAGTTCTCTGCACACAGATGCTCCTGGTTTTAATTCGATAATCTCTTTTACCTCAATTAATTTTGCAAGCTGCTTGTGAATCTGCTCTAAGACTTCATCTTCACCGCTTACAACAATTGTCATTCTTGATCTTCCTGTTGTCTCTGTCTCACTAACAGTCAAACTGTCAATATTGTATCCTCTTCTTGCAAACAGTCCTGCAACTCTGCTTAAAACACCTGCAGTATTCTCTACAAGTATTGATAATACCATTTTCTTCATCCTGCTACCTCATTCCTTTTTCTTATATAGTTTGCGTAATTTATGTTTATTATAATTTATGCTCCGTATAAATTATAGTCATCATAATTTATCTTAATTTATTTTATCGTAACTACTCTTCAAAGTCAACTGTGACAAAGGACGCACTTTCTGTTTCTCTGATATTCGTTACAACTCCATCCGTTATACTCAGTCTGTTCTTCGCCGGAATGTTATTCGACATTGCAAGTGCCGGAATAATTGTGTAATAATACATCACTCCCTGTAAAGTCTGTAACTTTGATTCATCCACGGAAACTTTATCATCTACATGAAGTAGTCCCGGTCTTTCCATCTTAAATTCAATACTTCTCATTTTATCAAATATCCTTCCTTTCGATAGATACAAACAAAAAACAATCGTATCCGCTCTTCACAGATATTCTATATTGTTAAAAAGAACAAAAAGAATCGCCACAACTGACGATTCTTTCAAATAATTCTGATAACTATTCAGAACCAAGTTTAAAAATGATTC
>ONXS01000068.1 GCA_900321855.1 uncultured Eubacteriales bacterium
TCCTCGAGGACGGCATCCACGTGGAGAACATCCACTACCCGTACGCCTTCTGGCAGGAATACGAGAAGAGGGGGCTGATCTAGCCCCCTTCCTTCTCCCGGCGAACAAAGGGTTCGTTGGATGCGATTACCTTTGCACCGCAAAAACCACAAAGCCTATGAAGAAATACACCTTCCCCTTCGCCGAAACGAAAGGCACGATTCCGTTCATCCGTTTTCCGATGGCCGACGGCAGGGTCGTATACGCCCTTGTCGACACGGGTTCGGGATCCACCATACTTGACCGGAGCCTGATGACGGATTACCCGGACCTCTTCAAGTCGGTCGCGTCCAAGGGGAAGACCAATTTCGTGGGAATAGCCGGAAGCAGGGAGGTGGAAGCGGAGTTCGCCAGGATAGACATCCCCATGGAGACTGCGGGAGCCGGCGAAGGGAACCTGAGGATCCTGGGGATCCTGGACGACCTGTCGCCCCTTTCCGACAGCGTCAAGAGGATCCTCGGCACCCCGGAGACCATGACGGTCCTGATCGGCAGCGACTGCCTGAGGGCATATGATGCGAAAATAGATTTGAAGAAAGGCAATATCACCTTCTCCGTCAAGGAGAACAAGAAAATGAAGAAAGCATGTTAGGAGCAATCATAGGGGACACCGTAGGCTCTGCCTACGAGTTCCAAAACACCAAGGACTACAATTTCTGGTTTTTTCTTCCGGAGAGCAACTACACGGACGACAGCGTGATGACGATGGCCGTTGCCAGTTGGCTGCTGTCGGACCCGGATCACTCATACCAGAAGTTGGAGGATGCAATGCTGCATTTCGCCGAGAACTGCCCCTGCCCGATGGGCGGTTACGGGACGGGGTTCTACTACTGGCTCTTCTTCTGGTTCATCATCCATCATTGCCCTTACACTTTCAGCCAACTCTTCATTTGAGATAACAGGTATTGGAATTTCTTCATAAGACTTTTCTATACTTTCAGGACTAATTTCTTCCATATCAGCAATTCCACTAATAACTGCTGCTGCCTCTCGATTAATCTGAACGTTTAATTTTTCCTCCGGCTCAGCAACTGCTGATACTCCCTCGTTCTCCGATTCGTTAACTGTTGGCACTTCCTCGTCCTCTGGTTCGGCAACTGCTGGTACTTCCTCGTTCTCCGATTCGGCAACTGCTGGCACTTCCTCGTCCTCTGATTCGGCAACTGTTGGCACTTCCTCGTCCTCTGATTCGGCAACTGTTGGCACTTCCTCGTCCTCTGATTCGGCAACTGTTGGCACTTCCTCGTCCTCCGGTTCGACAACTGTTGGTACTTCCTCGTTCTCTGATTCACCGACTGTTATCTCAGATTTATCAACTACTGAAATTCCTATATCTCCAGATTCCGTATCAATGTTCAGTTCTTCATTTACTGATTCATCTGTTGATGTCTCTTCATTCTTTGACTCTTTCTCTACCGGTGGCTGTGTCTGTGGCACGATTTCATCAATTGGAACGATTGCTGTCACATCTCTGAACGGCTCCGTTGTTTGTTCTTCATTTTTCTGTTCTTCGAGTTCCTGACGGAGTTTTTCCATACTCTTTCTCAGTGCTTCCTGAATATTTGCCGTCTTTGATGGGTCATCATAATCATCTATAATATTGACCTTAATCTCTTCTGGATTAAACTCTGTTGTGTGATTCAGCTCTTCTCCAAGCTCCGGTTTCTTTTCTTCTGATGTCTCATCTGTCTCTATCGTATCTTCTGGCTGTACTTCACCAGATTTTGTTGCCAGAATCTGATTGATTTTTTCCTTATTCAGACCATCCATTGCCTCTAATTCTTTTTGTGCAATGATTTGCTCTTCTTCATCTAACTGCTCTCTTAATTTCAGAAGACTGTCTTTTGATCTCATATCTCCAGTGATACCTCTGAGATAATCCACTCTAATCTTTACTTCTTCTGCAAAAGCCTCTGCCAAATCAGCCGCTTTTTGAGCCTGTACTGCTGCATACTGTGCTGTTTTTAAAACATTCTTCGCATTTTCAATATCACTCAGTTCAATTGATTTTGAAAACTTGCTCCATTTTGCCTTAATAGACTCTGAATTTTTCAATTTATCGCGCAGACTTTTAAATGTACTGCCCTGATTATCATATACATTTACATCACTCTGTGATGTTTTTTCTTCATTCTGTTCAGACTCTGGCTCTGTTTCATCGTCCGAGTAAACATTCTCGTCCTCTAAAATATCTTCGTCTGAATCATCCACTGTCTGTTTTTCAGGGAAAAACTGCTCCACACTGATATTATCTAAACTCTTCGGAGTCTCTACTTGACTCTGCTCTGTTGTTGTCTGTTCTACAGGTTTCTCTGCCTTTTGTTCATCACTTACCTTCTGGTCCAGTTTCGCTCTGATTGCCTCATGTTCTGCCACAAAATTTTCTGGCATATAACGCTTGTTATATTCTTCCATAATACCTGTAATCAGACTTCGGAGCTTTCTCGCCTTCGTGACATACTTTCCTTCATTAAACCACAACTCAATCTCATTACACATGCGAACACATTTATCATCCTGACCATTATCATGATAAAGTTTTGCGAGCTCATACTGCCATCTCTCGTCTGTTTCTTCTTTTAAATACGTTTCAAGAATCTGTATGAGAACAGATAATTCTTCGCCCTTTGCTCTTGCAATGCGATATTTTAACAGATACTGTGCATTGTCTGTCGGAGACATCTCTACAAAATCCTGATAAAATTCATCTGCTTCCTCAAAATTTTGAGTTCTCAGTGAAAGAATTGTCAATTTATATGCCAACTGTCTGCCAAGAGGTGATCTCTCATATGCAATTAACAATACCTCTTTTGCCTTTTCATATTGCTTTGTATTTTCATATATATCTGCAATTCTGTTCAGCATAGTGTTATCTTTTATTTTAATCCAGTCAATCTCATCAGCTATCGCAGCAGCCCCAGCGAAATCCTTGCGATTATAAAGCTTTTTTATTTCATCGGCTTTTATATTGTACTCATACCTATCCACTTTTTTCATGTCCTTTCATAATTTGTAATGATTCAGAACTACGCTCAATGTTCTGAATACCAATCATCCTGTTATGTATTTTATATAACTTTCTTTTCTAAAGTCATCAAAATTCTACTTTCGGGCATAGTACGCCCACCATAATCATTAGTCTACCACACAGCACCTCTATTGTCAAAACAATGATGTCTGTTCAAATGATAAAGTAGAATAATCGAACTCATCTGTTTTTACATTGCTATAATAATGTACCACTACTGTCTGCTGCTTTCCAGAAATCATCTTTCCAGTAATTGCAGGCGTTGCTCCCCTTGCCGGTACAATGAGCTGCACATTATTTGTCTTTAACAGTTTAAAAATCGGCTCCCAGATATAACTGTCTTTTGCAGCACCGAATGGGTTATCAATAAATATTACTTTTCTAAGACCTGTTGCATCTGAATTTTTTGAGTTAATGCTGGAAATATAATTAATAATTGAAATTAAAAACTGGATATAAATACCCTGTGACTGTCCCGTACTTCCAACAGCCTCTTCATATGGAAGGTATCTCGACTGTGCAGAAATTCGCTCTCTCTTATATAAATTCAATTTAATTCCATTCATATCTGTCACAATAACAGAAAACATCTTTTTCCAGCTCAGATTATTTCTGATAAATTTCAATCTCTGCTCCTGATTATCATATTCATCTGCATCATTGACGGTTCTGTCTATATAAACAGACATTCTGTCTTTATATAGTTCCTCATTGATATAAGGAATTCGGAGCTGAATCATTGAAATCTGCTGATTTTCCATTGTAATTTTTGAAAGTCTTGTCAGTCTCTCCAGTTCTGTTTTGATATTAATACAAGTCTGTAAACACTGATTTTCAAAATTTTCCTTAATTACCTGAATGTCAGTAAGACCTTTTTCCACTCTCTCCTTTTCCAGAACAATCATCTCATTTGTCTCTCTTAATGACTGAATTAACTGATTCGCTTCTGTCATAGAATCTGGTATTCTTACATTCATACGAAGTTCATCCGCAAGTTCTGCCGCTTCTGATACCTTGAGCAAATCGCAGAGCATCTGAAGTTCTCTCTCAAATTCCTCACCACACTGATACCTGTCTTTTATGAACTTATCCAGTTTTTCAGATGCCTCGTTATACTTGCTCTCAATCTCTGCGGCACTCAGACCTGTGTATTTTACAGTGTCAGAATCTGGATAAATACCTGATTTTTTCATCAGTCGGTCACAATTTTTGAGCAGCATTGCTGTTATCACATTTTTTTCATCAAGTTCTTTGATTTCGTTTTTACAATTTTCTATCTTGTGCTCAATTGAATTTAAAATCACTTCATTCTCTGTAATCAACGCATAAATATCTGAATTCTCCAAAATTTCCGGTGTAAATTCTCCATAGTTGTTTTCCACAGCCTGAATCAGGTGTGAAATTTTTCCCTCAAATTTATCTCTCTGTGTTCTCTTGCTGTCCAGATTTCTTCTAAGCTGTCTTCTGAGCTTGTCAGCATCTTCTCTCTTCTTTTTCTTATCCTGCATCTCTTCTTGTTTATAGCGGAATAACTCTTTCGCCTGATATTTCTCGTCAAATAATTCCTTTGACAATCCCAGATAGTCGAGTCTCATCAGACTTCTCTGCATAGAAATCTGATAATTATTCAGAAGTTGTTCTTTATCACTGAGAGAAGAGTTTTCACTTGCAAGTGCTGACAAGAGTCCCTGTAAAATCGTGCGAATATCCTGATTTCCGATAAATTCTGCCTGAAGTTCAGCAATTGTTTTCCCTTTATAATTCGAATAAACCGATTCATTAAAATATTTCTCATATCTGCTCTTCCACTCTGTCTGCAACTCTTCTATGACAGCCTGATATGCCTGTATTTTCTTTCCCCTGTTCTCATGCACCTGTAACATTGCCTCAAGTCTTTTATCAATATCTGAATATTTCTTCTTGAGTTCTACAATCTGAACATTATTCTCTGCACGTTTTTTCTCGTTTTCCCTGCACAAATGAAGGTTATTCATTATTTTCTCAAGAATCGTACATTCTTTTTCCATTTCTCCCAACGAAAGATTGAATTCGGCAAACGATTTATTTAATAATTCTTCCTGTTCATCCAACTGCTGTGATTTGATGGTCAACTGATAGATTTCCTGTTCCATTTTCTCTATTTGACCTAAAATTTCTTCCACATTCTTTGCTGAATCAGAATCTTTCTTGCTCAAAAGTCCCTCGGAAACCATTTTTATAAACAAGAGGTCTTCCCCAATCACGGTTTCATTTTCTTCTTTGCGTGTGAAATGATACCGTGCATCTTCCATCTGATTTTTCAGTGTCATATATTGTCGCTCAATATCTGCATCTGTATATTTATCCGGATTTCCAATGTAACACATCGATGTATTCATATTCTGAACTTCCGAAAATTGCATGACAGCGACCATATGCTCCACCGGAATATCATAGTCTGTCATGATTTCATCTATTTTTTCAGAGACTATTATAGAATTTACAAGAAGTGGATTACTTCTGAGAAGAGTGATTCGCTCCTTATCAGAAAGTTTTGCCAGATACTGTGCTCCGGAAACTGCACTTTCCGTATAATATCTTCGAATATAAGCAAGAGCTTTCTTGACATCTGTGCTCTCACCACAAATGTGTTCTGATAACTGCTGCAATTTTTCCTCATTTTCCTGTAGCTGTTTTCTCTCCTGACTGAGTGCGATGACTGCATCTTTATATGCGTGTGAAATTTTCGTCTCAAGAATCTGAATATCACTCTCCTGATACACCTCTTTTAATTTGTCCACTCGTTCCAACACAGACCGAACTTTATCCAGTTGTTCTCTCTCACTCTCATAAGTTTTCTTTTGTTCTTCCAGACTGAGTTTCTTACTGTCGTAAATCACCTTTGTTCTGAGTTTTTTCTCTCTGACATCATCTAGTTCTTTTCTCACCTTGCTTATTTGGTCAGAAAGCTGCTCCTTTACCTGCTCTCTTCTTCTCAACTCTTCTTCGGCCTGCGCTGGGAGTAAAATGCCCACTTCATTTTTCAGTGTATTGAGTTCCTGTTCAAATGCCGCAATCTGCTCTGTCTGCTCATTTATCTCATATTGAAGAACAGCAATATCCTTATCTGCATTTCTTCGCTCATCTTCTGTATGTTGGATACTCTCATCTTCTGTGGCAAACTTCTCTCTCTCCTTGCCCAGTTCTTCTTCTACATGAGCACTTTGCTCGGCATCCCAGATTTTTTTTATCGCAACCATCTGCTCTAGGCGTCTGGTAATCTCGCCGTTATCTTTCAAAATATTATCCATGACAACGGTCAGCTTATCATATTCTTCTTTCGCCTCTACATAATCAAGATAGCTATTTGTTCCCTCCATCTGATTCAGTGTTTCATCAAATTCACTGACCGACTTTTCTGCCTTTTCCACTTCTTCTTCGACAAACTTGAGTGCAGTCTGTAGTTTTGCAAGTTCATCCTGTTCTATGAGAATTCTTGCTGTATCCAACTTCTGAGCAAATGTTTTCTTTTGCTCAATTACATCATCAAGATGTGCTCTCTTCTCTTCTCTTATTTTTTCATAATCCTGTGAGGACTCCAAAATTGTCTGATAAATTTTTCGAATCTCTTCAAATGTGTCCTCCATTCCTACATACATCTGTCTGATTAATTCGACTTTCTGTATAAAACTGTCAATGTTCGCAATCTGTATATCAAAATGGTTGATTTCATCTTTTTTTCTCGACAACTCAATCAACTTATCTTTGATATTTAACAGTGTATTTGCAAGTCTGTCATCATCATCTTTTCCCGAATAATTATTTCGAAAAGATTTCTCGATAATTCCCTCTACCAAAAGGTCCTCTACTACTTTTCTCGCAGTTCTGTATCTGGTTTCAAAATAAGTTCTGACATGTCCCTCTGTCTTATTGATTCCCCTGATAATTTCCCATTCACTCTCATAAAGTCCGTACTGTGCAATAAATCTCTGATAATCGCCCTTGCGCTCAAATATATGAACCTCTAAACTCATATCATTTTTTGCAAGATTTTTTAAATAATTTTTCAATCCTGTATAGGAAACTCTCTCCTTGCCTTTGCTGAGAGGGAGATTTTTTATATCATTATCGTTAAATTTGCGATAAAATATACAATAATTGAAATACTCAATGGCCTGAGCATTTTTTTTGATTTCGCCATCTATAACCTCACCTTCATCCTTCGCCTTTCTGGCACAAAATCCCGTGAGCATATATTGAAAATTGTTTTTGATATGGTCGTCACTGAGTCTCCACTCAATCAGAGAATGAATTGTCGTACTTCCATCATTTGTCCGAAATAATTTCTCAATTGGCTGTTTATCATCTAAGGTACAGTTTGGAATAAGATTTTGAAACAGCAAGAGCATGAGCACACTCTTACCTCCACCATTTGCCAAATCATAAATGGTGTTTTTACATGAAAATCTCATTAAAAAATCATCATAATACTGCGTACCAAAGTTATATTTTACATTATTTACTCTGATTCTGTTAATGTGTGGCATTTCATCGACTCCTCTCCTAATCTCGTGTCCCTTCGCTTTGCCTCATAATCTCGTATAATCGACCCTTATATTCTTCATAATAGTTTCGAACCAGTGCCTGAAAACGTTTCTTCGGATAGTATCTTCCATCATTCTCCACCATAAGGTCCTGTTTTATCATAAAGTTCATTGTCATCTTACTAAATCCATATTTCGAACCTCTCGCAGCTCTCGCAGAAGTTTCCTCATTTGTAATCACCGGCAGATCCTCCCACAATAGCGCAATTACCTTAAAGCTGTTTTCTTCAATTTCATTCAGGGTAACAAGAGACAATTCACTGACAATTCCAGCCAGCGATTCATCCATCATTCGGATAATATCCTCAATTTTGATGTATTCGTTAAATGTCTGGTTTTCTGTGTCATTATAAAAAAATGTAACTACATGGAACATGATAAAATAACACACGAACAGCTCCTTATTTAATCGGACACCAATCTCCTTTTTGAGTTCATCGTTAGAATATCCAAACACTCGATTATTTTCTCCCGCTGTTGCAAAAATGCTGTTCTCATACTCATAAACACAAATATTCAACTTCTTACAAATGGATTTCGTTATATCATACACTTCTGAATTCGTATTATACTCCTCATATAATTCTCTGGTGTCCTTCTGATTCTGTGATATCTCCTCTCCATGAATCAGTTTGGAAACAATATCCAGTGCAAGGGATAAATTTTTATCTTCCATTTTGATTATTTCCTCCATTTCTCACAAGAATATTTGTGATGTTATTCTCACCAAGTTCTACAATGTTGTCTTCAAAAAAGAGTTCAAATGTTTCTGTCGCAATAGGAACATCCGCTGTTTTTTCCAAATAGTCTCTCATAATACCCTCTAAAAATGTATCAGGTTTTTGTCGGATTTGTTTCAAATTATAACTTTCCTTCTGTGATAAATGTGTCAGAAAAGAAAAATAATCTCCGTGTTCCAAAACTCTCTCCCCTAACAGCTCCGTCAGTCTCTGATTAAAATCTGTCAGATAAAACTCTTGTTGCTGCTCCAGACATTGAAAGAAAATTCGGAGAAAAATATAATAATTATGCCGAATTCTCTCATCTTCTAATTCGTCCGGATATTTGAAATCTCTATCTTCTCTGGCAGATTTTATCTTTTCATTCTCCTCTTCCCCATCATTTTTATAATTTAGCATATTGTCGAGAAGAGAAAGTGAAAATGTTTTCTTGACTCCAAGCTGAAACAATGGCTCTGCAAGACTTTTCAAAACGGTAATGTCATCTTTCTGAATCATCGTTGCCATTACTTTTCTAAAATCAAATGACATACGGATTCGACTTAATTTATTTTTGCGAATCATATCATCGACACGATTCTGAAGAGATACACAGGCAGACAAGAGTTCACTGTGTCGGAGCATAGCCCTGTTTAATTCGCTCTCCAGCTTGAAAATATCGTCCATTGCCGCATAATAAGATTTGTCATTATCACAGCTTCGAAGTGCAGCGTCTACAAGTTCTTTATTCTTTTTAAACAACTTCTGCTCTTCATCAAACCATTTGACGGTATGTTCCATAAAATCCTCATACATCTGAACTCCATGAAACACATCATAACTCATCAGCGATAAAATCTCCTTCTGCTTTGCAATCAGCCTTCCGACCTCATTGTTAATTCTCAGAATAATTTCTGTTCCACCCTTGAAATTTCTTGTATGAATCATTTTTCCAAGCAATACCTGTGCAATTGTAATATTACTCTCATCTTTAATTTCTTTTGTATCAAGATAAAATGAAATCGCATCTGCTGAAATCTGATATACAATATCATTGCCTGCGATTTTGCTCTCTATGAGTCTTGTGCGAATCGTTTTTCTCTTTTTCGATTCTGGATCGAAATATGTATAGGAAAATGGTTTTCCATCATTTCTGATTTTGTCAAAAATATATTGGTTTAATTCTTTTTCTTCGTCTTTATCCAGATTGACTTCAAAATCTCTCCGGTAAATATCCCTCATGAATTCCTGATAATCATCATAAGTGACATTTTTTTCATTAAAATTGTTTTCCTCAATAAAAAAGCGCAGAACAGCCATAAGAATATATCCCATATCAAGTTTTTCCGATATTTCATCACGAAATCCCTGAAATGAAATATCAGAAATTCGGAAAAAAGGATAATACTTCTTGATGTTGTTCATACGCTCATTATGTCCACTGATAATATCTTTTACTAATGTATACTCGGAACGCATCCTCGTCCTCCTATTTGCTCTCGGAACGCAGTTTCCCCAAAGCATATCAAAATTATCCACTCTGGTTTCTGCTGTCATATGTCTTTACATATCAACTCTGCCCTGCAGGGCTTTCAAAAGCGTTACTGAGTCCACATATTCCAAATCTCCACCAACCGGAACTCCACTGGCAATCTTTGTGACCTTGATTCCCATAGGTTTTACTAACTTGCTGATATATGCGGCTGTCGTCTCGCCCTCTAGAGTGGAATTGGTGGAAATAATCACTTCTTCTACATTATCCTTGAGCCTCATAATCAGTTCCTTGAGTTTTATATCATTTGGACCAATTCCCTGCATTGGTGAAATCGCACCATGCAACACATGGTACACACCGTGATACTGTCCCGTCTTTTCATAAGCTGCCAAATCTCTTGTATTTTCCACAACCATAATTGTCTTATGATCTCTTCTGTCACTCTTACAGATTGGGCAAATCTCGTCATCTGTCAGTGTAAAACACTCCTTACAGTATTTGACATTCTCTTTTGCACTGGTAATCGCATTTGCAAGCTCTGCAACCTGTTCTTTCGGCATATTTAAAATATGAAATGCAAGACGTCCGGCGGATTTTGGACCAATCCCCGGAAGTCTTGATAATTCTTCAATTAATTTTGAAATGTGACTGCTATAGTAATCCATCTTAGAATGGGAAACCTCCTCCGAGTCCACCAAGTCCGCCTGTAATCTTAGACATAGACTGTGTCGAGAGGTCATCCATCTTTCTGAGTGCCTCATTTGTAGCTGCCATAATTAAATCCTCTAACATCTCTACATCATCCGGATCAACAGCATCTGGATCAATCTTCACTTTTGTTACTTCTTTTTTTCCTGATACAGTTACTTCCACAGCACCGCCGCCTGCTGCCGCTGTCACCTCTTTTGATTCAAGCTCTTTTGCCTGCTCTTCCATCTGTTTCTGCATCTTCTGAGCCTGTTTCATTAAATTGTTCATGTTTCCAGGCATACCTCCTGGGAATCCACCTCTTTTAGCCATTGTTAAAAGTCCTCCTCTTCATCATCATTATCATCTTCTTCAACCTTGAAGTTTATTTTTGCTGTCTCCAGTGTCATGAAATCCTGCTGATAATTCGCATTTCCTCCAATACACTGAAGTCTTATCTCTACATGTTTATGAATTGCATCTTCAATACATTTTTCCAATAACTCTATATTCTCCGGCTTGTTATCCTGCCTGTAATCAATGGATGATTCATATAAAATACAAAGTTTCTGTTCACTGTCAATCGACAGTCTGTTCTTCCTCACACCAACACCAAAATGACCTTCAATATTCGATGTGATTCGATACCAGTTGTCAATTACATTTTGTATATCTTCTGTCACTGCTACTTCCAGTTTCTTAGGTTCCATCGTGTCTGAAAAATTACCTGTAGAATTAAAGCCACCTGTCACAGACTGTTCCGCCGAATTTCCACCGCCAAATCCAATGCCCGCTTCACTCATCTGGCTGAGCAACTGTTTGATTTTCTCATCACTTTCCAGTATACCATCTCTGAGTTTATTTTCAATATTGGCAACTCTGTTCTTCAATGATTCATAATCCACCTGCATCGCCGGCTGCATTAGTTTTATCAGTGCAATCTCCACCAAAACTCTCTTCTGCGAAGAAAACTTAATCTGATTTGACAACTCGGATAAAATTCGAATATATCGCATAATCGTGTCCGTCTCGATAATTGCAGCCTCTTCTCTGAGCGCCTGCATCTTTTCTTCTGACATATCAATAATCTCTTCTGCTCCCTCAGAAGTCTTAATCAGGAGCATATTTCTCAGATACCATGTAAAATCAACTACAAACTGTCCAAGATTCCGTCCAAATATCACAATGTCTTCTAACTGTTTCATGACACTTACCGTATCTTGAGCCACAACTGCACGGAGTATATTGCTAAACACATCCGTGTCCACTGCTCCCAAAATATTCAGAGTCTTTTCATATGTCAGTTTCTCTCCAATACTAAATGCCTCACACTGGTCAAGCAGACTGAGTGCATCTCGCAGAGAACCATCTGCACACTTTGCAATATATCGAAGTGCTTTTTCTTCAATCTCTAAATTTTCCTTTTCACAGAGTTCCTGCATCCTGTTTTTTATAACATCCACAGAAATATGTTTAAAATCATATCTCTGACATCTGGAAAGAATTGTAATCGGAATCTTATGAGCCTCTGTTGTTGCAAGGATAAAAATCACATATTCCGGTGGTTCTTCTAACGTCTTTAACAAAGCATTAAAAGCATTTGGCGAAAGTGCGTGAACCTCATCGATAATGTATACTTTATATTTGCCCGCTGTTGGACGATACTGCACTTCTTCCACAATCTGTCTGATATCATCGACACCATTGTTCGATGCCGCATCCAATTCAATCACATTCATGGATGTATTTGATGCAATAGCCTTGCAGGTAGGACATTCATTGCATGGATTTCCATCCACCGGATTTTCACAATTCACTGCCCTTGCCAGAATCTTCGCCACTGTTGTCTTACCAGTTCCTCTTGTTCCACAGAACAGATATGCGTGACCTATCCTATCTAATTTTAACTGATTTTTTAATGTCACAGTGATATGCTCCTGTCCCTTGACATCCTCATAGTTGTCTGGTCGGAACTTCCTGTATAATGCTGTATATGCCATATTGCCCCCTTGAAATATCACCTGATTAAGTCGGACATTTGCAATCCGATTCGCTACTTGCTCATGAACGCAGGCTGCTTTGCAACTTGTCAGAAGGGGCTTTTACCCCGCCTGACATAAGCGTCCCCGATACCCCGTCTACGTCTTTACGCCTTAGAGATGGGGGATTGCTTATCTGCGTTCACGGTGACAAATCACTTTTACTTCAACCCAGTTTCCTATATCAGCCATCAGCACTGTTCATGGCTGCTAACCGAGCTATTAAAACTTTCATACAGTGAAAAAAAAATCTACCAAAATATATCTGATAGATTCCTGTTTACTTTATATTTAAATCCGTGCGCTTCGCTTTGTATATCTCCCATAAGCGTTACCTCTACAGTTAACTCGGCTCAGGCTACCTCACATCACCCAGGAGGTTCTGCTTAGTGCTGCTTCGTTCCCGACCTGACACGGTTCACAGATTCCCGCCGTGTGAGACCTAAACTTCAACGCCACTTATAAAGGGCAGCCCTACAAGATAATATCCGAGGCGAAGCATCACCCCTGCTATAGCGGATTGCAGGTACAGGACACCGCTGCCTTCCCGGCTGCACGGAAACTTTATGACTAAATTTATTTATGCCTTACACATAATTATATTACTCTGAGATTATACCTTATTTTAGCATCTGTGTCAAACAAATGTTTCCCAAATATATCAGAAATCTTATGTGTTGAAAATATTACAGTCCATGTTCTTCCTTGTACTTTTTCTTATCCTCATACATAGCTGCATCGGCATTTGCCACCACAACATTAGAATCCATCTCGTCATCCGGATTCTTAATACAAGTCCCCATCGAGACATGAAAATGGAACGGAAATTCCTTATAAAAATTCATTCGT
>ONXS01000091.1 GCA_900321855.1 uncultured Eubacteriales bacterium
CAAGAAATCCAAATATTCCCGCAATGACAAGATTTCCAATCATTGCAATCAATACAATCAGTCCCAAATAGATATTTCCATACATAAAATACACGATAATTCCCGTCACAAGTCCGGTTGCCGCACCATTGACAACGCCTAACAGCAACTCTTTCAAAAATGGTTTCACACATTTTGACCACTTTAATTTATCCGTTGCAAGCTGTCTCACCATAATCGACATCGTCTGTGAGCCCGCATTTCCACCCATTCCGCTGACAATTGTCATAATTGCAGACAGAGAAACAACCTGTTCGATTGTGCTCTCAAACAATTTTACTGTAAAAGATGCCAGAAATGCAGTAATGAGATTGACAAGCAGCCACGGAAGTCTCATGCGTATGGAACTTCCAAGTCTGGAATCCAAACTCTCTTCCTTCGACACACCAGCCATTTGCAGCATATCCTCATTGTACTCTTCTACGATAACATCAATGACATCATCGACTGTGATAATACCAAGAATCTGCTTGGATTTGCTGACTACAGGAATGGCATTTAAATCATATTTTGATACAAGATTTGCCGCCTCTTCCTGATCAGTTTCTGGCTCTATCGAAATACAATGGGCATCCATAATATCTGAAATTTTGTCATCTCTCTTGGCGGCAAGAAGTTTGCGAAGGTCTACACATCCCACCAGTTCTCTCCTGTCATTGATGACATAAATTGTCTCTATAACCTCTGTCTTTGGACCAATCTCTCTGATTTTCTCAAGTCCTTTTGCAATGTTCAAGTCCTCTTTCAATGCAATGTACGCAGTAGACATAATTCCACCAGCAGAATCTTCCGGATACTCCAACATTGTCGTGATGATTTTTCGTTCATCTGCCTTCATGAGATTGATGACTTCTTTTCTTCTGCCAATCGGAAAATCTCCAAGCATATCGACAATATCGTCCTTCTGCATATACTGAAATGCCACCAGCAGTCGCTGATTGTTCAGACTTTTGGCAATCTGAATTCGCATTTTATCGTCAGACTCTTCCATCAGAGATGCCAAATCATCCTCATCCATCAATTCTGTCAGTTCATGAAGTAGTTCTTCGTCCAACTCTTCTACAACTTCCGCTACATCCGCCGGCTCCAATTCTTCCATATATTTTCGTAACGCCAAGATGTCCTGTTTCTCAATAATCTCGGTGATTTTTTCGATATAAAGATTTTCATTTGAATCATTTAAAATATTCATAATAAATTCTCACCTCTCAATTCATTTTTCCCCTTTTTCGCTCCTCGCCACTGTTTTGTGAAAAATACACCATTTTATAAACATATGTTCTTTTAGAATAATATGTTTGTGATAAGATGTCAAGAAGGGTCAGCCCTGTTAGACATGGCTAACGAGAGCTGACCCTTTCATATATTCACTCATCATACAAATGCCGGATATATCCATATCCGTCAAAAGTCCAACTGTTTTGTCATTAATTCCGCCAATCGCAAAAACAGGGATATTTACCTTTTCTATGATATGGTTTAAAAAGTTTATTCCTCTAGGTGGAACACCTCTTTTACAATCTGTCTCAAAAATATGTCCGGCAACAATATAACTGCACCCATTTTTTTCTGCAAAAAGTGCATCTTCTACGCTGTGACAGGAAGTTCCAATTTTATCAAAATGTTTCTTTTCCTCTTCCGACATTCTCAGTAAGACCGGAATGGGAACATGTATGTTCCTCGCCCCCAGACTGATTGCTGTCTGAACAAACGTGTGGAGAATACATTCCACATGATATTTTTGACAGAGTTCTGTCACGCTCTCTGCCAATTTCTTATATTCATTTTCTGTCAAATCTTTTTCTCTTAAAATGATTGCATCTGCACTTTTTTCCCGACAGATTTTCTCGATTTGATTTAAAAAATCTCCTTCGCACAGATGCCTGTTTGTCACACAAATTTTATACATAGATATAATCATTCAGCACAGGCTGAAGTCCTTCTTTTTCCATATCTTCATACATATGGTCAAGACTTCTGTTGTCATTGATTTCAAACTGCTCATCTCCCTCAGTGCTGCTCTTTTCCTTTCCGGTATACTTGCTCTCATGATCTCCGATTCCTGTAGAAACTCCGGCAGAAACCTTTGTCGCAGCAATCTTGACTATACCATTTCGAAACTCCTTACTCTCTCTGGAAGATACCGTAATTCCCACAAATGGCAAAAAGATACGATATGCGCAGATAATCTGACAGAGCTGTTTCTCATGTACATCGAGTGGATTAATCTTGTCATTGTTAATGATTGGTCTGAGTCTCGGACAGGACAGTGAAAACTCTGCATATGGATATTTTTTCTGTAGAAAATATGCGTGAAGTCCTGTTGCAAGTGCATCTTTGTGATAATCTGAGAGTCCTAAAAGTGCTGAAAATGCAACCCCTCTCATTCCTCCCATCAATGCCCTCTCCTGAGCCTCAAATCGATAAGGCCACACTCTCTTGTGTCCCATGAGATGTAATGTCTCGTATTTGTCGGTGTCATAAGTCTCCTGAAAGACAGTGACGTAATCTGCTCCACACTCTCTTAAATATTTGTAATCTTCCACATTGACCGGATAAATCTCAAGTCCGACATTTCTAAAATATTTTCTTGCAAGCTTACATGCCTCGCCGATATATTTGACATCACTCTTTGCCTTGCTCTCACCTGTGAGAATTAAAATTTCCTCCATTCCACTCTCAGAGATGACTTTCATCTCATTCTCAATCTGCTCCATATCAAGTTTCATTCGATTGATATGGTTGTAGCAGTTAAATCCACAGTACACACAATAATTTTCACAGTAATTTGCAATATAAAGTGGCGTAAAAATGTAGACACTGTTTCCAAAATGTTTTCTCGTCTCTATTCGTGCCTTTGCTGCCATTTCCTCTAAAAATGGCTCTGCTGCCGGCGAGAGAAGTGCCATAAAATCTTCCACACTGCATCTCTCATGCTCTAATGCAGCTCGTACATCAAGTGCCGTATATGTACTGTAATCGTAATTCTTCACTCGTGACATTACTTTCTCCATAATGTCAGAATCAATTTGGTCCATTCCCTCCATATATTCCATATGATTTGTTCGAGAAGAAGGATCATTTTCTAATTTATGTTTTCTCTCTAAGGCATCCTCTGAGAGATATTCTGAGTCGACTAAAAACTGATTTTCCATGTTCATATTCCTCAATCTTCTGTATGTTGTTTTCCTTGTTTGTAACTATTCAAAACCAAGCGATTTCATATCAGGCTGAATTTCACAATCTGATTCGCTGCCTGCCTTATCTGAGAAATCCTGTCAGCGGGTCAGAGCTCTCACCGCCACGGTTTAAGACTCTTCCAAGTCCTGCGAGATATGCGTTTCGTCCTGCAATAATTGCATCTTTAAATGCAGTTGCCATGAGAGGTAAATCTCCCGCTGTCGCAAGTGCGGTATTTGCCATGATTGCGGCTGCTCCCATCTCCATTGCCTCACATGCCTGAGACGGTTTGCCAATTCCTGCATCTACAATCACAGGCAAATCAATCTCATCAATCAAAATCTGAATAAATTCTTTTGTGGCAAGTCCCTTGTTTGAACCGATTGGTGCCGCAAGTGGCATCACGGCAGCAGCTCCTGCATTTACCAAATCTCTCGCCACATTCAAATCCGGATACATATATGGAAGTACCACAAATCCCTCTTTTGCAAGAATTTCTGTCGCCTTAATCGTCTCCTGATTGTCTGGCAGCAGATATTTGCTGTCTCTCATAATCTCAATCTTTACGAAATTTCCACAGCCAAGTTCCCTTGCAATTCTCGCAATTCGAACAGCCTCATCTGCATTTCTCGCCCCAGATGTATTTGGGAGCAAAGTTACATTCTCCGGAATATAATCGAGAATATTTTCATGCTCTTTTGTATTTGCTCTTCGAACTGCAAGTGTAATAATCTGTGCGCCTGCCTGCCTGACTGCCGCATCAATTAAATTCAAAGAATATTTGCCAGAACCGAGAATAAATCTCGAATCAAATTCATGTCCACCAAGTACTAATTTATCACTCATCTTAACATCCTCCTGTCATATGTAATGCCCCTTCGCTTGCGCTCTGCGGCAGGTCGGCGGAGCCATTTTTCACACATGACTTCGTCATATAGGCTCCTCCTCCCATAAATGTCACTATTTCTACAATATCATTTTCTTTTAATACAACCGTGTCATATGTATCTTTTGGCACAATCTCATAATTTAATTCCACAACAATTCTATTTTTGTTGTATTCTAGTTTTTCCAGAAGTTCATGAATGTTTAGACCAGAAACTTCCATCTGCTCGCCGTTTACTGTCGCCATCTTTCCTCTCCTTTGTATTCAGATTTTCTATAATTCCTGATTTTTTATTCAATCTAATATTTAAGAAATTTCATCTTTCATATATCTTATGTAGAATCATAAATTAAAATAGGACCACCATTCAAGGTAGTCCTAAAATCTTCGCACAGATACAAATCACTCAAGATTACCTACGTTGGCATTATCCAAATCAGGTTCTCAGGTCGAAGGTTGCACCTTCCTCTCAGCCTGTATCACAAGCTCCCTGTCTTTTTCTTTGTATTATACTCTTCAATCTCATTTATTTCAATACAAAAGACAAATATGTATAGTATCTATTCGCCGTCCTCTACTTATAAGCCTCTCCCAACACTTCCCTGCTCGTATTGACACAATACTCATAAGAAAATTCACCGTCTTTCTGTTTCATTGCATTTTCATTTGCCAGCTCATCACTGTAATCGGACAATTTATAAGTTGTCGTCTTGTCTATCATATGACTGACCAGCGGGATTGCCTCATAATCCGAGATATGTACACCACTCTCGTCCCTTGTGATGTTCACAGATGCCATTGCTCCAAGCGCTCTCTGTGCTGTTCCGGCCCCGTAATCACTGGTGTAGTTGATAAAATTGCCCAGTGAATAATATACAAGTGCACGGTTTCCATTATCGGTCTCTACCCACTCAACTGGCTGAATGACATGAGGGTGCGTTCCGAGAATCAAGTCCGCTCCATGCTCTGCCATAAATTTTGCAAGAGACTCCTGTTCACTATTTTGCTGGTGCGTATATTCAATTCCCCAGTGTGGACACACAACTGTAAAATCTGCCATACTTTCCGCCTGTGCAAGGTCACTTGCAATCTTATCCCTGTCCATCAGATTGACTGCATAAGGCATATCACTCGGCAAATCGATTCCATTTGTTCCATAGGTATAGTTCAAAATTGCAATCCGAATACCCTTGACCTCTTTCACGCAAATCTGATGTTGCATCTCTTCACTGTCATAAATTCCTAGAACGGAAATCTCAGGGTGACTATTTCTCCAGTAATTGATACAATTTAAAATTCCTGTTTTTCCTCTGTCCAGTGCGTGATTGGTTCCGTGACAAACAACATCAAAACCAGCATTTACAAGGGCATCTCCCACTTCAAATGCCCCATTAAACGCCGGATAGCCTGAGATACCAATCTCTCTTCCTCCGAGAATGACCTCCTGATTTGCAATCGCAATATCTGCCTGTGCAATATCATCTTTCACATTTACAAACATATGGTCATAATTATAACTGCCGTCTTCCATCAATCCACTGGCACTGACTGGATCATGGAGCAGTACATCTCCCACCATCTTGATATTGACGTTCTCATTTGCCTGTATATTCTGTGTCGTCTCCGTTTCTGTTTCAGCCTCTGTCGTTTGCTGCGCACTCTCCGTAGTCTCTTCTTCCAGAATATCTGCTTTCTGAATATCTGCTTGCGAACTCTGTAATTGCGTTTGTTTTTCTCCATTTGATACCAGCATTGGTGCCAACCAAAGCATTAGTAACAAAATGCCGATACTCACAACAGCCGCAAGTATCGCCCGTAATCCATTGTTATTCTTCATCATGAAAATTTAAATATCCTCTCTGCATTTCGATACATCAAATCATCGTATGCTTCCTGTGAAATGTAATCTGGCAATACATAAAAATAGTCCTGATAAATAGACCTGTCACCTTCTCTGTTGTGTGCGTAAGTATCTACTCCATCAATCGGAGAGTCACTTCCAAACACCATCTTTTTACTGCCGTATCTCTTAATCGCCTCAATGGTTGTGCTGATTGGAACCCATGTGGTATCTCCATACAGGTTATCACATTTTCCAAGCAGGTCGAGAGCCTTTTTATTATCTGAACCGAGCTCCATGTGAACCATCACAAAATCTACATCTTTAAACTCAAGTGCCGCCTCATATAAATGAACCGGATTAGCCTCCTCACAACCTCCTGTGTGAGATACTACTGGCAAATGG
>ONXS01000005.1:0-19326 GCA_900321855.1 uncultured Eubacteriales bacterium
GAAAAATCGGCTGTGAAAAAGTTCACTCTCGAAACAACAAAACAGGATATATAGAGTGAACAGCGAAAAATCAGCTGTGAAAAAGTTCACTCTCGAAACAGTAAAACAGGATATATAGAGTGAACAGCGAAAAATCGGCTGTGAAAAAGTTCACTCTCGAAACAACAAAACAGAATACATAGAGTGAACAGCGCAAAATCAGCTGTGAAAAAGTTCACTCTCGAAACAGCAAAACAGGATATATAGAGTGAATGTAAGAAGAAAACTTTAAGATAAGTTCACTACTAAATATCACAAAATTAGAAAATCATAAATTAGAAAGGAATATATCATGAAAGTATTAGAAGGAAAATTAGTAGCACAGGACGCAAAAATCGGAATCGTAGCAGCAAGATTTAATGAATTTATCGTATCAAAGCTTGTATCAGGAGCAGAAGATGCGCTTGTAAGACATGGGGTAGATACAGATGATATTACACTTGCATGGGTACCGGGAGCGTTTGAGATTCCAGTGATTGCAAAGAAAATGGCAGAGAGCGGAAAGTATGATGCAGTGATTTGCCTCGGAGCAGTTATTCGTGGAGCGACAAGCCATTACGATTATGTATGTAATGAAGTGAGCAAGGGTTGTGCAAGCGTAGGACTTGAGACAGGAGTTCCAACTTTATTTGGTGTTGTTACTACAGAAAATATTGAGCAGGCAATTGAGAGAGCTGGTACAAAAGCCGGAAACAAGGGATATGATGTTGCAGTATCAGCAATTGAGATGATTAATCTTTCAAAGAACTTATAAGATAAAAATATTCATTTAAAAATTAGAAAAGGTCGACTGTCGAAAAGGATATACAGTCGGCCTTTTTAAAAAAGGGGAGAATAAAAATTTTAGTGTTTTTGTTTCAAATTTAGTACCTAAATGAAGTTACTAGCAGGCCTGAGCCATATTGTTGGCAACTTTATACTTATAAATCATTTCTGCATGGTTCTGTTCTTCTGTCTGGATATGATTAAAGAGATTTCGCATCTTCTCATCACCAAACTGGAAGAGATCACAATTGTACTCGCCAGATACATATTTCTCGGTAGAAATACAATCTGTACATAAAAATTCATCATGTGTCTTGTCGGCATCATTATAGCTTCCGGTATAAGTTGCTACAGGATTATAATTTGCTGACATGCTTGTCTTACAAGGAGTGTCCGGACAATTTCCTGAGAGACACTGTTCCAGAGAATCATAGTGTTCCTGCTCTTCATCTCGGAGAATTCCAAAAAGACGTTTCAGCTCAGGGTCTTTTGCCTGTTCAGCATATTTGTCATATTTCTGAATACACATCTGCTCCTGATCCTGTAAATCACGAATTAAGCTCTGTTGCTTTTCTGTTAAAGTCATATCGTTTCCTTTCCTGCATAAATGCAAATTGATTACAGAAACTATTATGTACAGAGAAAAGAAAAACTATTCAAAAAAAACAGATTCTATTCAGATGAAAAAATAGAATCTGGTTTAAAAAATTAATTCAATTAAAAAGAGTATATAGTTGAACAAAAATGGGATATCAGATATAATGCAAAAAAATGTTTGATAATATAATTAGGAGAAAACAATGCTTTCACAAGATTTTAAACAGCGAATGAAAACGATTCTCGGTAATGAATATGACGATTTTATCAAAAGCTATGATAAACCACAGTTTCATGCACTGAGAATGAATCCATTAAAAAATACAGACAGCACACAGATAGAAAAATATTTTGCGGGACATTTAAAGCCGGTGGAATGGTGCAAGACAGGATTTTATTATGATGAGGAAGTAAGACCGGGCAAGCATCCTTATCACGAGGCAGGTGCTTATTATATTCAAGAGCCAAGTGCAATGCTGCCAGGAGAATTATTAGATGTACATTCGGGACAGACTGTTCTGGATCTATGTGCTGCACCGGGAGGAAAGAGCACTCAGATTGCAGGTAAGATGAATGGAGAGGGACTTTTAATCAGCAATGAAATTATTCCTTCTCGTGCAAAAATTTTATCGGAAAACATTGAGCGAATGGGAATTCGAAATGCGATTGTTACAAATGAAGATTCCAATAAACTTTGCAAATTCTTTCCAGAGTTTTTTGACCGAATCATGGTCGATGCCCCCTGCTCTGGAGAGGGAATGTTTCGCAAGAACGAACTTGCAACTGACGAGTGGAGCGTAGACAATGTAATACTCTGTGCAGAGAGGCAGGCAGAAATCTTAGATAATGCAGCCGTAATGTTAAAGCCGGGAGGAAGAATGGTATATTCGACATGCACCTTTGCTCCGGAAGAAAATGAAGAGAGTATCTTACATTTCCTAGAGCGTCATGAAAACTTTCATATTGTAGAAGTTCCAAAGACAGAGGGAATGGCAGATGGAGATATGAAATATTGTCTCTCTGATATGAAAGAAAGTTCAGAAAAAAACAAGGCAGATATTCGAGGCGCAATTCGTCTGTTCCCACACAAGATAGATGGAGAGGGACATTTTGTCTGCGTACTGGAAAAAGATGCAGTGCCGAATTTTGAAGTATCTTACAAAGAAATCAAGGGATTAAAAGAAAAATCATTAAAAGATTATCTGGACTTTGCAAAGAAATTTTTAAATACACAATTAGATGGAAAATACATCATGTTTGGGGATAACCTTTATCTCGTACCAGATAATTGTCCAAATCTCGACAAATTAAAAGTGCTGAGAGCAGGACTTCATCTCGGAACATTTTTAAAAAATCGTTTTGAGCCGTCACACTCACTTGCACTTGCACTGCATGAAGATGAGGTAACAAATGTGGTAAATCTTTCTGTCAAAGAAGATACGGTTTATCGATATATAGGTGGAGAAACATTTGAATATGATGGAGAGAAAGGCTGGTATCTAATCTGTGTGGACGGATACAGTATTGGATTTGGAAAACTTGCGGGAGGAGTGATGAAAAATCACTATCCGAAGGGACTTAGGAAAAATATGAAATAAAAATGGAACATAAGCAGGACTGAAGATGAAAACTCTATACACGGAACAGGAGAAAGTAAGTTACTTAAATAAAGATTTCTATCAAAGAACTGGAAAATGAGCATGAATGTGTTTATAAATTCTAACCGATATGATATAATTGATTCGAGAGAACAGGAAAGTGAGGAAATGATTATGGATAAAATTATAGTTGCAATACTATTTATAATAGCGATAGCAATGATAATCCTGTTTATAAAAATAAAAAAGGCGTTTTTGCTATTCTGTGGTGCGATTGCATGTGTAGGTGCAATATTCGGATGTTATTATCTTGTAACCTACTACAATGATGACATTTATGTCTTAAATGCAGATGAAGATGGAACTCAGTTTGACTTAAAGCTGAAAGTACATAAAGATCTTTTTGATGGATCTTATGTCGATTTTAGCAGTAAATATGATGAAGAAGAATTGTTTGATGAAATTTCATCACAGTATGATAATGTCTTTTTGGAGAACAACGATTATATCATCATTGTTTATGAAGACAGAATTTACTCTGTGAAAAAGACTGGTGAGAAGAATTCGTTCTTTCAGAAAAAATACAGCTATGAATTAAGCAGAGAAGATGTGTATGTAAGGTTGAATGAAGACGAACAGAATTATATACAAATTCCATTTCCATCGTTTGCAGTTGAATCAAATAGAATTGAAAATGAAGATGAGAAAATAGTATATGATGTTGACTGGAAGAGATACTACGAACATATCAAGAGTGCAGAGATTTTAGAGGATAAAATCGAAATTCAGGCAGATGGACATACGGTAGAACTTCAGTTTGATGACAGCAAGGTTTTGTTTGAAATTCAATAAAGTGTCACTATTCAGAACTAAGTGATTTCAATAAAATGAAAAAACTTTAAAAAAGTAGTTGACAAGTAAAGGGTATTCATATATAATACCCTTTGTTGAGGCTCGTTGGTCAAGCGGTTAAGACGCCGCCCTCTCAAGGCGGAATCAGGGGTTCGATTCCCCTACGAGCTGCTACTTCATCGCAAGATGAATCAGTGTTTTAGACATAGGTGATTAACAGCAAAGAGTGGACGAAAGTCCACTCTTTGCTGTTAGTGTAGAAAAAAACAAAAACAGGAGGTTTCGGATGACAAAGAGAGAAGAATACGAAGCAAAGACAGAGCAGATGATTATGCCGGTAATAGAGGCGAACAATTTTGAACTGGTAGATGTAGAATATGTCAAGGAAGGTTCTACTTGGTATTTGAGACTTTATATTGACAAAGAAGGCGGAATTAATATTGATGACTGCGAACTGGTGAGTCGTGCATTATCCGATATGCTGGATGCAGATGATTTTATTGAAGATGCCTATATATTAGAAGTCAGTTCGCCGGGACTTGGTCGTCCACTCAAAAAAGACAAAGATTTTAAGAGAAGCATTGGTGAGGAAGTGGAGATTAAGCTGTACAAGGCAATGAATAAGAGAAAAGACTTCAGAGGATTTTTGACAGCATTTGATGCAGATACTATTACTATTGAAGAAGATGAACAGGAAATTGTATTTAACAGAAAAGAGATTGCATTGGTAAGGTTGGCATTTGATTTTTAGTAATCAAGTAAGCAATATGAAAAATGTCTGCTGACGGGAAATGAGCAAATTCATGTCTGAGAAAATGATACAGTTGGTATAGAAAAGGAGATTGAGAAAATGAACAGAGAATTGATTGAATCTTTAAATATTCTTGAGAAAGAAAAGGATATTGATAAAGAAGTTGTAATTAAGGCAATTGAGGGGTCTTTAGTAGATGCGTACAAGAAACATTATGAGAGCAAGGGCGATAAAACAAATGAAGCCATTAAAAAACATAATGAGAGAGTTGATAAAGTGGTAGTAACTGCTCATATCGACAGAGAGACAGGAGATTTCAAAATCACTGCGGACAAAGAAGTGGTAGAAGAAGTGACAGAGCCAGCTGCAGAGATTTCACTTGAGGATGCAAGAGAGATTGACAGAAGAGTGGAGATTGGTGATATTGTAAAAGTAGATGTGAATTCAAAGGAATTCGGAAGAATTGTAACACAAAATGCAAAGAATGTTATTTTACAGACTATCAGAGAACAGGAGAGAAACGTTATTTACGAGCAGTACCGTGCAAAAGAAAATGACATTGTGACAGGTATTGTGCAGAGAATCAATGGCAAAAGAATTAACATTGATCTTGGAAAAGTAGACGCAGTCTTGGGCGAAAATGATCAGGTAAAAGGTGAGGTGTTCAAACCTACAGAGAGAATCAAACTGTATGTAACAAAAGTAGAGACTACATCTAAGGGACCAAAAATCAGTGTTTCAAGATCAAGCAGAGAACTAGTAAGACGTCTGTTTGAGGCAGAAGTGCCTGAAATCAGAGAGGGCATTGTTGAAATCATTAACATCGCAAGAGAAGCTGGTGTGAGAAGTAAAATCACAGTAAAATCAAATGACAGCAGCGTAGATGCTCTTGGAGCATGTGTAGGTGTGAATGGATTGAGAGTCAATGCAATTGTGAATGAACTCAGAGGAGAAAAAATCGACATTGTACCTTATAGCGATGATGCAGCAAAATTTGTAGAAAATGCACTTAGTCCTGCAAAAGTTATTAGTGTGGATGCAGATGTGGAAGAAAAGACAGCTAAAGTTATTGTTCCTGATGATAAGTTATCTCTTGCAATCGGAAAAGAGGGCTTAAATGCAAGACTTGCAGCAAAGATTACCGGATTTAAGATTGATATCAAGAGTGAAACACAGGCAAAACAGGCAGAAGAGATGTCTGATGTAGAAAATATTGATATAGATGATGAAGTAAATCTTTCAGAAGATTAATCAGTAAATCGGAAACAGGTGTTAGAAATGGGTACAGTTAAGAAAATTCCAATGCGAATGTGCGTTGGGTGTGGTGAAATGAAACCTAAGAAAGAAATGATTAGGGTACTTAAAATTTCTGATGATGGATTTATTATCGATAAGACAGGCAAGAAAAATGGAAGAGGAGCATATATATGTTCATCAGAAGATTGTCTTTTAAAGGCAATCAAAAATCATGGACTGGAACGGTCATTTAAAATGAAAATAAGTGATGAGGTTTATGAGAATTTAAAAAGCTGTTTTGAAGATGAATAAATTGCCATCGTGACAATATTGTGAAAGGATGTGTTTTTGCAAAAAATGACAGATAAAGTTTTGGCAATGGTTTCAATTGCCGGAAAAGCGGGAAAAATAGCTAGTGGTGAGTTTTCAGTGGAAAAAGCCGTGAAGAGTGGAAAGGCAAAGTTGGTTATTGTTGCAAAAGATGCATCGGATAACACCAGAAAATTATTTAATAATGCATGTGCTTTTTATAAAGTTCCAATCATTGAGTATTCAAATAAAGCTGACCTAGGTCATTGCATCGGAAAAGATAACAGGGCATCTGTATGTATTCTGGATGAGGGACTGGCAAATGCAATTTTAAAGAAAATAGATTTAGCGTGAGAATTGAAATGGAGGATAAAGAATGGCAAATTTAAGAGTATATGAGTTGGCAAAACAGTATGGCGTAGATAATAAAGTTGTAAAGAAAATATTAACAGATAATGGTGTGGAAGTGAAGAGCCATATGAGTTCCATCACAGAGGCTGATGCAGAAATCGTAAAAAAAGCATTGGATAAAAAGCCTGCTGAAAATAAAAAGGCAGAGGCACCAAAGTCAAATGTGACAGAAAATAATAATGGAAATAAGTCACAGGATAACAGAAAAAATAAAGGTGACAGAAATAATCAGAACAGACCAAACAATCAGAATGGGCAGAATAATCAGCAGAGAAATAAAGCAGATAATAAAAATTTTAGTCAGAAAAATGGTCAGGATAATAGAAATAAAGACAATAAGAATGTAAATAATTCCGCAAATAAAAATAACGGAAGAAACAACGACAACAGAAATAATAGCGACAGAAGAAATAACGACAACAGAAACAACAACGACAGAAGAAATAACGATAACAGAAACAACAATAACAACAATAATTTTGGCGGAAAAAATAACAAGAATAATAAAAAGAATAACAACAATAACTTTGGTGGAAAGAATAAGAACAACAGAAGAAATAATCAGAATGAGCCAAAACAGGCAGCGCCAGAGCCAGTTGTTGAGGAAATCAAAGAAATTGTATTGCCAGAGTCACTTACAATCAAAGAACTCGGTGATAAGATGAAAATTAAACCGGCTGATATTGTAAAGAAATTATTTATGAAAGGTCAGATGGTTACAATCAATCAGGAAATCGATTTTGAGATGGCTCAGGAAATTGCACTTGAGTATGACATTATCGCTGAGATGGAGGAGAAAGTTGATATTATCGAAGAACTTCTCCGTGAGGACGAAGAAGATGAGAGCAAGATGGTGAAGAGACCTCCTGTAGTCTGCGTTATGGGACACGTAGACCACGGAAAAACTTCTCTGCTTGATGCAATCAGACAGACTCATGTGACAGACCGCGAGGCTGGTGGTATTACACAGCACATTGGTGCTTACACTGTTACAATTGATGGAGAGCAGATTACATTCCTTGATACTCCTGGTCATGAGGCATTTACAGCAATGAGAATGAGAGGAGCACAGTCAACAGATATTGCTATCCTCGTTGTAGCGGCAGATGACGGTGTTATGCCACAGACAGTAGAGGCGATTAACCATGCAAAAGCTGCCGGTATTCCAATTATCGTTGCAGTCAACAAAATTGATAAGCCAAGTGCAAATATTGACAAAGTAAAACAGGAACTTGCAGAGTATGAACTCGTTGCAGAGGACTGGGGTGGAAGTACAATCTTCGTGCCAGTTTCCGCTCATACAAAAGAGGGTATTGATTCTTTACTTGAGATGATTTTATTAGAGGCTGAAGTAAACGAATTAAAGGCAAATCCAGATAGAAAGGCAAGAGGTCTTGTATTAGAGGCAAAACTTGACAAAGGCCGTGGTTCAGTAGCTACTGTTCTTGTACAGAAAGGTACACTTCATGTTGGGGATCCTGTTGCGGCAGGTTCTAATTATGGTAGAGTAAGAGCTATGATTAACGACAAGGGAGAAAAAGTAGAATCAGCAGGTCCATCTATGCCGGTTGAGATTCTCGGATTAAATGGTGTTCCAAATGCCGGTGAAGTATTTGTATCAACCGGAAATGAGAAAGAAGCAAGAAACTTTGCAGATACATTTATCAAAGATGGCAGAGAAAAACTCCTTGACGCTTCAAAGGCAAAATCAAAGATGTCTCTGGATGATTTATTCAGTCAGATTCAGGAAGGTGAGTTAAAAGAACTTGATATTATCGTCAAGGCAGATGTTCAGGGTTCTGTAGAGGCAGTAAAACAGAGTCTTGTAAAACTTTCAAATGATGAAGTTGTTGTAAAAGTAATTCATGCCGGAGTTGGTGCAATTAATGAATCGGATGTTATTCTTGCATCTGCATCCAATGCGATTATCATTGGATTTAACGTAAGACCGGATAATCAGGCAAAAGACGTTGCAGACAGAGAAAAAGTAGATTTGAGATTGTACAGAGTTATTTATCAGGCAATTGCTGATGTAGAGGCAGCTATGAAGGGTATGTTAGACCCTGTATTTGAGGAAAAAGTAATCGGTCATGCAGAAATCAGACAGACATTCAAGGCATCTGGTGTTGGTACAATCGCAGGTTCTTATGTACTTGACGGAATGTTCCAGAGAGGATGCAGCGTAAGAATTACAAGAGAAGGAAATCAGATTTTTGAGGGACCACTTGCATCATTAAAACGTTTCAAAGATGATGTAAAAGAGGTAAAAGCAGGATATGAGTGTGGTCTTGTATTCGAGAAATTTAATGACATTACAGAGGGCGATATCGTAGAAGCATATATTATGGTAGAAGTTCCTAGATAGTATAGATTGGAGCTGGCGTTATGAGAAAAAACAGTATAAAAAATATCAGAATTAATTCAGAAGTTCACAGAGAACTTAGCAATATTATCAGAAGTGAAATCAAGGATCCAAGAATCAATCCTATGACAAGTGTTGTAGATGTGGAAGTAGCTCCTGATTTAAAGAGCTGTAAGGCGTATATCAGTGTACTTGGAGATGAGGAGTCACAGAAGGCAACTTTAGAGGGACTCAGAAGTGCAGAAGGGTATATCAGAAGACAGCTTGCAAAAAATATCAATTTAAGAAATACTCCAGAGATTAAATTTATTATGGATCAGTCAATTGAATATGGAGTGAATATGTCACACCATATTGATGAGGTAAATAAAAATATGTCACACGAAGAAGAGACTGAGACAGAAGAGACAGAATAGATAACACAAAACAAAATAGAATGAGTGTAAGAACCGGAGGTTGTTATGCAGGAATATAATATCAAAAATTATCTTGAAAATGTAAAAACGGTTGGTATGTGTGGACATATCCATCCAGACGGGGACTGTGTCGGTTCCTGTCTGGGACTTTATACATATTTAAAACACAATTTTTCAGAAATCAGTGTAGATTTATATTTACAGCCGATTGCAGATTCCTTTCATTTTCTGAAATATAGCGATGAGATTATTCACACAGCGGATGAGGATAAAGAGTATGATTTGTTTATCACACTGGATGTCAGTGCCGATGACAGACTTGGAGACTTTGTTAAATATTTCCAGACTGCTAAAAATACACTTTGTATTGATCATCATATCAGCAATCTGGGGATTGCCAAGAATAATATTATCTATCCGGATTACAGTTCTGCAAGTGAAGTGGTATATACAATTTTAGATGAGGATAAAGTGGATTATGACACAGCAAATGCCTTATATCTTGGAATTGTCCATGATACAGGAGTGTTTAAGTATCCAAATACATCAAGACAGACAATGGAAATTGCCGGTAAACTGATAGCAAAAGGAATTCCTTTTAATGAGATTATCGACAATACATTTTATGAAAAGACATATGTACAGAATCAGATTCTTGGAAGAACACTGATGGAGTCTGTGCTGTTTTATGATGGAATGTGTATTTTTTCTGTTGTGCGCAGGGAAGAATTTGAGTTTTATAACATTACTACAAATGATTTAGATGGAATTGTCGAGCAGATGAGAGTTACCAAAGGAGTAGAGTGTGCGATTTTCTTATATGAGACAGCAGAACTTGAATACAAAGTAAGTCTTCGCTCGAAAAAAAATATTGATGTTTCAAAAATTGCCTCTTACTTTGGAGGCGGCGGTCACATGAGAGCAGCAGGATTTAATGCAAAAGGAACTGTCTATGATGTGATTAACAATATTTCAGAACAGATTGAACTACAGTTAAAGGAAGAATAGAAATTTGGAGGAAGTATGCAAAACAAACCATATATAAATGGCGTGATTAATGTGTACAAAGAAAAAGGGTACACATCTCATGATGTTGTTGCAAAGCTCAGAGGAATTTTAAAAATTAAAAAGATAGGACATACAGGCACACTCGATCCCGATGCGGAGGGTGTGCTTCCTGTATGTATAGGGAACGCAACAAAATTATGTGATTTCATAATGGAAAAAGAAAAAGAATATCAGGCAGACCTGATTTTGGGAAAGAGTACCGATACACAGGATATATCGGGAACTGTGTTACAGGAATCGGATGCCTATAAAAATTTGAGTGACGAAGAGATAGAACAGGCAGTGAACAGCTTTGTCGGGGAATATGACCAATTGCCGCCGATGTATTCTGCACTCAAGGTAAATGGAAAAAAACTCTATGAACTTGCGAGAGAGGGAATTGAAGTTGAGAGAAAGACCAGACGTGTCAAGATTCTGGATATTAAAATTCTTGAAATTAACCTGCCTGTGGTAAAAATTGTTGTCAGATGCAGCAGGGGAACGTATATCAGGGCACTTTGCAATGATATAGGAGAAAAACTTGGAACATATGGATGTATGGGATATTTGCTCAGAACGATGTCCGGACAGTTTAAGCTGGAATCTGCATATAAACTTTCTGAGATAGAAGAACTGAAACATACAGAGCACATAGATTCGGTTCTAATTCCGACAGAAGAAATTTTACAGTATGAAAAAGTTTTGGTTTTGGAGAATTTTGACAAGTTACTGTCGAATGGAAATGTTCTGACAAGAGAGATGTTTGAAAACACGCAATCTGTGAAAAAAGATGAAATGATAAAAGTGTATTTTTCAAATGGACAATTTGCAGGGGTTTACAAAACAGTAAATGGAAAAATATTTAAACCTGAAAAAATGTTTTTATGAGGATGGAAGAAATGAACATATTTGATGAAAATACAGATTTTAATTTTGCAAAAAGTGCTGTGACTCTTGGAAAATTTGATGGATTTCATCTTGGACATCAGAGGCTGATTCACCAAACTGTTGAAAAAGCAAAAGAAAGAGGACTGGAAAGTGTGATTTTTTCCTTTGACACGGCGGGGATTACAAAACAGAAATCGATTACGACCAGAGAAGAGAGAAATATGATAGCGGGGCGACTGGGTGTGGATGACCTTGTGTATTATCCTGTCAATGAGTGGACAATGGGAATGTCTCCAAGAGATTTTGTGGAAAAAATACTTGTAGAGAAGATGAATGTCCAATATATTGTGACAGGAGAAGATTTTCGCTTTGGAAAAAACAGAGAGGGCGATGTGCAGACACTCAAGGAACTTGCAGGAGAGTATGGCTATGAACTCTGTGTCATGGAAAGTGTAGAACTGGATGGAGAGAAGGTAAGCAGTACCGCAATCAAGAACTATATTCGTTCAGGAAATGTGGAAAAGGCAGAAAAGATGCTTGGTTTTCCATTCTTTTATTGCGGACAGGTTGTGAGAGGAAATCAGATTGGCAGAACCATTGATTCAAAAACAGCCAATCTTATTCCGGCAGAACAAAAAATTGTTCCGGAATATGGTGTATATAAAACAAATATGATTGTAGATGGAAAGAAATATAAGTCGATTACAAACATTGGATTGTGTCCAACGGTCAAACAGGACAGGGAAGAGATTACGATTGAGACAAATATCTTTGATTTTGATTCAGAAATCTATCAAAAAGATGTTATTGTGGAACTTGTAGGCTTTATTCGAAAAGAGAAAAAATTTGATAATATTGATGACCTAAAAAGCCAGATATTGCTTGACATTGCACAGGCAAAATTTTAAAATAGAACTATGGGTTTTATCTTAAAAAATGAAAGAAAATACTAGAAAAGGAAGGGACACTGCTTAATTATTCTTTCATTCCAAAAAAGCAGTACGGAGAAGGTTTATTTTATGAAAATTAATGTGGCGATTTTAGAACAGGATCAGAACTACCAGAACAGACTGATAGTTGCTTTGCGTGAAAAATTCCCAGAGAATATTGAAGTTTTTCAGTGCAATGCACAAAATGTTGCAAGTGTAATCGAAGCACATGAAGTAAAGGTATTGGCAATTGGACAAACTGTCAGTGCTGATTTGTCAGAAGTACCGGAGAGATGTGCCATTGTCGCACTTACGGAAGAGAGGACAGAGGAACTTGTAAATGATTACATGCCTGTCTGCAAATATCAGAAGGCGTCTGATATTGGCAAACAGCTCTATTACATAGGTAAGAACTATGATAAGATTCTGGCTGAGAAAAAAGAACAGTTAAGAAAGGCTGAGGAAGAACGCTTAGAGCGTGAGCGTATTGAGGCAGAAGAGCGCCGTAAAAAAGAAGAAGAGGAACGTATCGAGCGTGAAAAACGTGAAAAAGAACGTATTGAGCGTGAGAGACAGGAAGAAGAGGCAAGACAGGCTGCTGAGCGTGAGAGACAGGAAAAAGAGCGTCAGAGATTATTAGAAGAGCAAAGAATTAGAGAAGAAAAGATGAAGGCAAGAAGACAGAATCCGGCTCTCTATGTCTTTATTCCGGCAACAGACGGAGAGGGAAGTTCTATTGCGAGCGTTGCGGCAGCAATGGTGGCACCAACCGATCAGATGAATATTTTATATCTCGATTTTAAACAGATTGGAAAGATGGACAGATATTTCCAGACGAATTCAGTGGGTGTTGGATTTGATGAGATTCTCACAGATGCAATTAACGGCAGTCTTACAGCGGAGAAATTGAGCAGTGCAATATCGGCAGACAATCGTCTGGGTGTTGATTATGTATATAATAATGACTGTATGTATGAGCTTGGCATACTTGGAATGGAAGGATTTGACAATCTCATGAAAGCAGTTGGGGAACTTGAGAAATATGACGCAGTTGTTATAAACTTAGAGGGAACATTATCTCCAATGTCATACGGAGCAATCAAACGCAGTGAGCAGGTATTTTTTGTAGCAGCAGGTACACCAGAGTCAAACAAATATTTGGAAAATAAACTCGGTGCTATTAAGAAATACGACAAGGCGAATGAGACGAAACTTTTTGATAACGTAAACATACTTTACAACTTATTTGACAGAAAGAGTGAGAGAGTTCAGGGAGCAAAAGATGCCGGAACAATTCCACCACTCAAAGGCAAAAATGATGCAGCATTGTTTGATTTGATGATTAAGCAGCCACCATTTGTAAATATGATTAAGTTACCACAGGATTAGTTCTGATGATTGGAGGAAAAGCATGATTAATTTAAATATCAAAAACGAAGACAACAAAAGATATGCTGAGTATAAACTTATCGCCAGTGATCAGATCGATAATCTGACATTAGGTATGCTCAAGAATAATGATATTGAAGGTCTGGCTCCTGAAAAAGCAATTCAGAGAGACGAAGACAAATTTTTTAGATTTGACATCAGCAATACAGTGACATTAACCGAATATCTTGGAGAGTCAGTAAAGAAAGAAAAAGTTTTAAAGGCTTTCTATGGTATTGCTGTAGCAATAAAAGTTGGTATGGAATATATGATTAACTGGACATCTTATATTTTAGATAATGATTCTATCTATGTAAATCCAGAGAGTGATGCAGTACAGATTATCTGTGTTCCACTGATTGCGAGAATGAATGATGGAAACACATGTCAGTTTTTTAAGAATATTTTGTTCACAGCACAGTTTGATGAGGATGAAGATGGTGATTATGTAGGTAAATTAATCACAATGTTGAATCCAAAGACATTTACGCTTGAGAAATGGATTGAGGAATTAGAAAATCTTCTTGAAATTGAGCACAGAGTATTTGAAGATAACATAATTATAGATGATGATTCAGAAGAAACAACTGAAGTGTCGGCAGAAGAAACAGCAGAAGAAAAAGCTGAGACACCAGTAAAAGAGCCTGCAGCAGAAACTCCGGCAGAAGAGTCAGAAGAAACTGAGGCATCAGCAGAAGCACAGGAAGAAGAGTCAGAGACAGAAGAAACAGCAGAAGAGAAAGCTGAGACACCAGCAAAAGAGCCTACAGCAGAGACTCCGGCAGAGGAGAAAGAGTCAGAAGAAACTGAGGTATCAGCAGAAGAACAGGCAGAGGCACAGGAAGAAGAGTCAGAGACAGAAGAAACAGCAGAAGAGAAAGCTGAGACACCAGCAAAAGAGCCTGCAGCGGAGACTCCGGCAGAGGAGAAAGAGGCATCAGCAGAAGAACAGGCAGAGGCACAGGAAGAAGAGCCAGAGACAGAAGAAACAGCAGAAGAAAAGGCCGAGACACCAGCCGAAGAGTCAGCATCAGAAGTTCCGGCAGAAGAGGCTGAGAAGGCAACAGAAGAACTTGTAGCAGAAGAGTCAGCAGTTCCAGTACACGAAAGTCATGTTGAGCAGAAGAAGGGCGGCTTGCGTAAATTCCTTACACAGCCAATTAAATTTGGAAGTAAGAAAGAAACACCTAGACCTTATCTGCAGACAAAGGCAGGCGCTGTATTCCATATTGAAAAAGAAAAGTTTTCGATTGGAAGTAGTACCGGTGCAGATTATGTGATTCAGCATGACGATACAGTAAAACCAATTCACGCTTATATTTTAAAAGAAGGCGAAGAATATTTCCTGATGGACAATGAGTCTGTGACAGGAACATTTATGAATGGTGTGCAGCTTATGACAAAAGAGAAATATCCACTTCCAAAAGTTGTTCATATTCGAATTGGAAATGAGGAATTTGATTTTAATCTGTATGATTAACAGATAAATTACAATATTTTTTTCAGTGTGAGAAACTATCATGTCTGTAAGAGGCAGATGTAACAAATTTGTCTCGATGGGACAGGTTCTCGCTGAGAGAAACACTCCGTGAGTGTTGAAAAAGGATACCAGAGTAAGTATCTAGGGATACTTTTCTGGTATCTTTTTTGTTTTTTCACAAAAGTTTACTTGTCAAAAAAGTGTTTTTGTTATATGGTATGTATGCAACGCAATTTTTCAGGAAATATTCCTGTCAACAACAAAGAGAGAAAGGGAAAGAAAAAACAGGCTTAGATGAAAAATGAGTAGTACAATGATTATAAGCATGCTTGGAGGACTGGGATTATTTCTCTACGGCATGAAATTAATGAGTGATGGCATTGAAAAAGTAGCCGGCTCTAAGATGAAAACGATATTAGAGTGGTGTACCAAGAACAGACTAATTGGAGTAATCGTAGGTGCAGTCTTTACGGCGATTATTCAGTCATCAAGTGCAGCTACTGTTATGGTTGTAAGTTTTGTTAACTCTGGTCTGATGAATTTGATGCAGGCAGTAGGAGTTATCATGGGTGCCAATATCGGTACAACCATTACCGCACAGATTGTTGCTTTTAAATTAGACAGTATTGCACCTCTATTTGTAATCACCGGTGTGGTTATGATTATGTTTGTGAAAAAAGAAATCGTGAACAAGATTGGAGAGATTGTACTCGGATTTGGTACATTGTTTCTTGGAATGAGTCTTATGAAAGGTTCTATGGCAAATATCAAAGATTCAGTGACAATTATGAATCTCATTGAATCGCTTAGAAATCCAATTATTGCAATTCTTGTTGGTCTTATTATTACGACAATTCTTCAGAGTTCATCCGCATCAGTCGGTATTTTAGTCACAATGTCACAGAGTGGACTTGTAGAGTTACCAATGTGTTTTTATGTAATTCTTGGTTGTAACATTGGTGCATGTACATCAGCAGTATTGGTCGGACTTACAGGTAAGAAAAATGCAAAGAGAGCTGCTTTAATTCATCTGTTATTTAATATTATCGGCTCGATTATTATGTTGGTTATTCTGTTGCCGTTCCATGATATAGTGGCGGAATGGATGTTAAAACTCAATTCCGATCCAGGACGAGCAGTTGCCAATACACATACAATTTTCAAGATTTTCCAAGTAATTATTTTGTTCCCATTTGCAGGATGGATTGTAAAACTTACCGAATTACTTGTGAGAGGTGAGGACGAGAAGACAGATGAATATGAATTAAAATATATCAGTCTGAATAAATCTGTTTCACCGGCAGTTGCTGTTTTAGAAGTGACAAATGAGATTAAGAGAATGGGTGAAATTGCCAACTATAATCTTGAGAGAGCAATGTATGCACTGATGAATAATGATAAAAAAGTAATCAGTGAGGTATTGGATAGAGAACATGAGATTGATTATTTGAGCAGAAAGATTACAGATTTCCTTGTAAGTATCAATCAGATGTTCCCAATCAATGAATCGAGAAATATAGCAGGTTATTATCATGTAGTAAATGATATTGAGCGCATCGGAGATCATGCAGAAAATATAGCAGAATTTGCACAGACAAAAATTAATGACGGAATCGTATTTAGTGAAAAAGGTACCGAGGAACTCAATCATATGTTTGATGTCATGAACCAACAGATAAAGCTGTCTCTGGACTCTGGATGCCTTTACGGAGAGAAAAGAAGAACACTTAAAAGAAATTATGGCTCTGGAGAATGAGGTCGACAGTTTGGAAAAATTATATCAGAAAAATCATGTGAGACGTATGGCTAAGAATGAATGTAGTCCAAACGCAGCAATTTTCTCAGACCTTGTGTCGAATTTTGAGCGAGTATCTGATCATGCGACAAATATTGCATTTGCCACATTTAGAGAGGAAGAATATATATAAACCTATCAGCATATACGGAAGAATACTCTTCTGTATATGCTTTTTTTGTTAGTTTCGCACAGTTGACAAGGATAACGTTTGATACTATAATCAGTTTTGTAATAATTTTGTAACAAATACCGAAGAAGGATTACTATGAAAAAGATATTAGAGAGAAAAAATATAAAAAAAGCGGCAATAATTTCGCTGGCAACAATTACAGTTGTATCTTCTGGCATTTACTTTTCCTATAATAAAGATAAAAAGAATACGGCAAAGGACACAGGCAGTTACTCTGTCTATGGAGATAATGCAGGAGCCGCAGCGCTGATTTCAACCAATCCGGCACAGAATTATTTACTAAAGGATTCTGCCGGAATGGGAACTGTGATAACTGGTTATACCACACAGTTTGCGACACTTGAGAAACTTGATACGGCACTGAGTCTGCTGCCAAGACAGACAGCAGAAGAACCAAAAAAGGAAGAGGAATCAAAACCGGTGACATCAGTTGTAGAGGGCTATACAGTTCTTGGTGTTGCGAATGTTGAGAATTATCTGAATGTAAGAGATATGCCGTCAGAAGATGGAGATATTCTTGGAAAACTTCCAATGAACGCAGGCTGCGAGATTTTAGAGACATTAGATGGATGGTATAAAGTCAGTTCCGGAGAATTGACAGGATATGTATCTGCTGACTATCTTCTTACTGGAGAAGAGGCGAATACAAGAGCAAAAGAGGCATTGAGTCTCGTTGCACATGTCAATGCAGATAAACTCATGGTGAGGGAAGAGCCAAATACAGATTGTGAGATTCTTACAAAAGTTGCACTGGATGAGGAAATAGAAGTAGCAGAACAGTTAGATGGCTGGATAAAGGTTAATATTGATGATGTGACTGGATATGTGTCAGCAGATTACGTCACAGTTATGAATACACTTCCTAAGGGAGTGACTTTAGAGCAACTGAGTGCAGAGACAGCGGCAGAGAATGGATACAGCAATACGGCAGTTGAACTGATTGAATATGCAAAACAGTTTCTTGGAAACCCATATGTATGGGGTGGTACAAGTCTGACAAACGGAGCAGACTGTTCTGGATTTACGATGAGAATATTTGAACATTTTGGATATTCACTCAGTCGAACATCGAGAGAGCAGGCCAATAATGGTACAAGAGTTTCTTTAGATGAAATAAAACCGGGAGATTTGCTGTTTTATAATCATGGCTCAACAATCGGTCATGTTGCCATTTACATTGGAAATGGACAGATTATCCATGCAAGCACAGAGAGAACTGGAATTATTATTGGAAACGCATTTTACACAACACCAGCCTGTGCGACAAGAATTATAAATTAAATTAGAGTAAAGATTCAGAAATAATTCCATCGAATCGTTCTGAATAGTTACAAATTTGTCTAGACAAAAATATTTGCATATGATATACTTTACAAGTATTTTGAGCTTACTCTTGGTTGCAGGACACTCCGACCTGATACTAAGCGTATAGCATTATATTATTTTAGGAGGATTTTATCATGATTTCAAAGGAAAAGAAAACAGAACTTATTGAACAGTACGGAAGAAAGCCTGGCGATACAGGATCTCCAGAAGTACAGATTGCTATTCTTACAGAGAGAATCAGAGAACTTACAGAACATCTTAAAGTTCATCAGAAAGACAACCACTCAAGAAGAGGACTTTTAAAACTCGTTGGTAAGAGAAGAGGACTTCTTGGTTACTTAAAGAAAACAGATATCGAAGGATATCGTGCATTAATCGAGAAATTAGGCATCAGAAAATAATTATAAGTTATTGAATCACTCGGGGCGGATTTTACCGCCCCGTTTTATCGCTATTCCGAGACCACTGAAAATGGCATACACTGTGTGTTATGTTCAGTGCTTTCGGGCGATAGAGAGTGAGAGCAAAGCGAATCGCAAATATTCGATGGACTTACGGAGAAAGAATCAGAGAGTTAGAAAAAGAAGAAAAGAAAGAAGAAAGGAAGCAAATAAGATTTGCGAAGGTGAGAATTACTATGACTAAGATTTTTAGCATGGACATTGCCGGAAGAACTTTAAAAGTAACAATCGGCAAAGTTGCAGCACAGGCAAATGGAGCAGCATTTATACAGTACGGAGATACAACTGTTCTCTCGACAGCAACAGCATCTGACAAGCCTAGAGATGGAATTGATTTCTTCCCACTCAGCGTTGAGTATGAAGAAAAATTATATGCAGTAGGTAAAATTCCGGGTGGATTTAACAAGAGAGAGGGAAAGGCATCTGAAAATGCAATCCTCACA
>ONXS01000005.1:19341-81812 GCA_900321855.1 uncultured Eubacteriales bacterium
ATTCCCTAAGGATTACAGAAATGATGTAACTCTTAACAATATGGTTATGGCAGTAGACACAGAGTGCAGACCAGAGCTTGTAGCAATGCTCGGTGCATCGATTGCAACATCTATTTCAGATATTCCATTTGACGGACCATGTGCCTCTACTCAGGTTGGTTTAATTGACGGAGAATTTATCCTCAACCCATCACAGAAACAGTGGAAAGAAAGTGATTTAAATCTTACAGTTGCATCGACAGCACAGAAAGTTATCATGATTGAGGCTGGAGCAAACGAAGTTCCAGAGGCAAAGATGATAGAGGCAATTTATCTTGCTCATGATGAAAACCAGAAGATTATTGAATTTATCAATGGAATCGTGGCTGAAGTTGGAAAACCAAAGCATGAGTATACAAGCTGTGCAATTCCAGCAGAGTTATTTGAAGAGATGAAGAGAATTGTTACTCCGGAAGAGATGGAAGTGGCAGTATTTACAGATGACAAACAGACAAGAGAAGAGAACATCAAGAAGATTCAGGAACAGTTAGAAGAGGCATTTGCAGAGAACGAGGAATGGTTAGGACTCATCGGAGAGGCTTTATATCAGTATGAGAAAAAGACAGTTCGTAAGATGATTTTAAAAGATCACAAGCGTCCGGATGGCCGTGAGATTACACAGATTCGTCCACTTGCAGCAGAAGTTGATATTATTCCTAGAGTTCATGGTAGTGCAATGTTCACAAGAGGACAGACACAGATTTGTAATGTTACTACATTAGCTCCTTTATCAGAGGCTCAGAAGGTTGACGGATTGGATGCAAATGTGGATTCAAAGAGATATATGCACCACTACAATTTCCCTGCTTACTCAGTAGGTGAGACAAAGGTTTCAAGAGGACCGGGACGTAGAGAGATTGGACATGGAGCATTGGCAGAGAGAGCACTGATTGCAGTTCTTCCTTCAGAAGAAGAATTCCCATATGCAATCCGTACTGTATCGGAGACATTTGAGTCAAACGGCTCAACATCTATGGCGTCTACATGTGCATCATGTATGTCACTTATGGCAGCAGGTGTTCCAATCAAGAAGATGGTTGCAGGTATCTCATGTGGACTTGTAACAGGTGATACAGATGATGATTTTGTATTACTTACAGATATTCAGGGACTGGAAGATTTCTTTGGAGACATGGATTTCAAGGTAACAGGTACAACAGAGGGTATCACAGCAATTCAGATGGATATTAAGATTCACGGACTTACAAGACCAATTGTTGAGGGTGCAATCGCAAGATGCAGAGAGGCAAGATTGTTCATCATGGATACATGTATGAAACCGGCAATTGCGGAGCCAAGAAAAGAAGTTGGAGAGTTTGCACCTAAGATTGTACAGATTCAGATTGACCCAGCTAAGATTGGCGATGTTGTCGGACAGAGAGGAAAGACAATCAACACAATTATTGAGAGAACAGGCGTTAAGATTGACATCACAGACGAGGGTGCAGTATCTGTTTCCGGTGTTGATAAAGAGCAGATGAATAATGCTGTTAAGATGATTCAGACAATTGCAAGTGACTTTGAAGAAGGAAAGATGTATGAAGGTGTTGTTACATCAATCAAAGAATTTGGAGCATTTATTGAATTTGCACCGGGCAAAGAGGGAATGGTACACATTTCAAAGATTGCAAAAGAGAGAATCAACCGAGTAGAAGATGTTCTCACACTTGGCGATAAAGTCAAAGTGGTATGTCTTGGAAAAGACAAGATGGGAAGAATCAGTTTCTCAATCAAAGATGCACAGTAAGATTATTTTATAAAAAATCAAGGAGCAGGGGGTGGATGATTTTGAAGAAAACATCCACCCCCTGCTCTGTATTATAAAAAAGAAAGGACTGACATAATACTCATGAAATTCAGACCATGTATTGACATTCATAATGGCAAAGTCAAACAAATCGTAGGCTCATCTCTAGTTGATAAGGGAAATCAGGCAGATGAAAATTTTATATCCGAAAAGAATGCCGATTATTTTGCGAGTTTATATAAAGAGAAAAAACTTTCGGGCGGACATATTATCCTTCTAAATCCAAAAACATCAGAATATTATGAGACGACAAAACAACAGGCAATACTGGCACTCAACACTTACCGAGAAGGCATGCAGGTGGGCGGCGGTATCACAGATGAAAATGCAAAAGAATTTATTGATGCGGGAGCTTCTCATGTGATTGTGACATCATTTGTTTTTAAAAATGGTGAAATACAGATGGATAACCTGAAAAAATTAGTTGAGGCTGTTGGAAAAGAGAATATTGTACTGGATCTGAGCTGCAGAAAAAGAGATGGAGCATATTACGTTGTCACGGACAGATGGCAGAAATTTACAAATCAAGTGCTTGATGAAAAAACGCTTGATATGTTGGCAGATTACTGTGACGAATTTTTGATTCACGCAGTAGATGTAGAAGGAAAAAGCAGTGGAATTGAGACGGAGGTTGTGAAGATTCTTGGAGACTGGGGAAAGAAAGCAGTTACCTATGCCGGAGGAATCCGTTCTATGGAAGATTTGCAATTGTTAGAAAGCTACGGAAAAGGAAAAGTAGATTTTACGATTGGAAGTGCACTGGACTTATTTGGTGGAACGATGAGTTTCAATAAAATTGCAGAAATATATTGTTAATTATGCACAAAATATATCCTGTAATTATTATAAAATGTTGAAAAAGTGCCTTAATTGTGGTAAAATTTTAATAGATTCCGAAATCTCGGAAAGTATAGAAAGAAAGTAAGGAAAGTGCGAATGAGAAAAAAGAAATTATTGAGTTTTGTCCTTTGCATGACAACTGCAGCAATGATTTTTGCCGGTTGCAGCTCTAAAAAAAATAAAGATGCAAAAGATACAGCAAAAGGAAAAGTATATTTTTTGAATTTTAAACCAGAGATAGCTGAGTATTATGAAGATTTAATGAAGAAATATACACAGGAAACTGGTGTTGAGGCAAAAGTTGTTACAGCAGCAGATAATCAGTATGATGCAACATTGAGTGTAGAGATGGCAAAGACAGATGCACCTACAATATTTACAGTAAATGGCTATATGGGATATGACAGGTGGAAAGATTCCTGTGCAGATTTAAAAGATACAAAGTTTTATTCTCTTTTAAATGATAAAGATCAGGCACTTGTAGATGGTGATGGAGTATATGCTATTCCACTGATGGAAGAGACTTATGGTATCATATGTAACAGACAGATTTTTGCGGCTTATTTTGGGTTAGAAGAGAGAAGTACCGAGACAGGATGCGATGCGATTGAGGATATTAATAATTACGATAAATTAAAGGCTGTTGTGGAGGATATGCAGGCTCACAAAGAAGAACTTGCCATTGATGGAGTATTTTCAATGCCAGCACTAAATGCGACAAGCAATTGGAGATTTACCAATCATTTATTCAACGTTCCATTGAACTATGAGTATCATGATGCCGGACTTGCAGACAAAGAAGAAATTCAGTTTTCATATGCACCTCAGATGAAGAATATTGTTGATTTATATTTGGATAATTCAGTAGATGTGAGAGAAAATTCAGCAAATGGATCAGTAGAAGATGCTATGGCTGAATTCGCAACAGGAAAAGTTGCAATGGTACAGAATGGAACATGGGCATGGGGAGAACAGATTCATGTGGATGGTTCCGTTGTATCAGCAGAGGACTTGTATTTTATGCCAATTTACACAGGAATTGCCGGAGAAGAGAAACAGGGACTTTGTACAGGAACAGAGAATTATGTGTGTGTAAATGCCAATGCCTCAAAAGATGATATTAAGGCATCTGAGGATTTTCTGGAATGGTTATATACATCAGAGACAGGAAAGTCTTTTGTGCTGGCTCATTATGGTATTGCACCATTTGATGGTATTGATAATGACAAGATTGCTGATTCAAATCCACTTGTAAAACTTGCATTGGAAGATATTAATAATTCAGATACAAATAATGTAGCATGGTCACTGACAACAGTTCCAAGTCAGAACTGGAAAGATGCATTTGGAGCAGATTTACTTGGATATGCACAGGGATCCGTTGAATGGGATACGGTTGTAAATAATGCAAAACAGAACTGGGCATCTGAAAAAGCTCAGGCTGAACAGTAGGATAGCAATAAGTATAAAGGGTGAGATTGATACATGTATCTCTCCCTTTTTTTACAGAAATTAGCAAAAAGGTTTTACCGGAAAGAAGGTTATTATGAGAAGTGCAGGCGTTTTGTTACCAGTAGCAAGTTTACCATCAAATTATGGAATTGGATGTTTTTCCAAAGAGGCGTATAAATTTATTGACCAGTTAAAAGCAGCAAAACAGAAATACTGGCAGATACTGCCACTTGGTCCCACAAGTTTTGGAGATTCTCCATATCAGGCATTTTCAACATTTGCCGGAAATCCATATTTTATTGACTTAGAGACTTTGATTGAAGAAGGATTATTAAATAAAGAGGAATGTGAGGAGTGTGACTTTGGGGATGATCTCAGATATATTGACTATGAAAAAATCTACGAATCGAGATTCGGAATTCTCTGGCAGGCCTTTGAAAATTTTGATAAGGGAAATTCAGACTTTATTGCATATAAAGAAGAAAATCAGGAATGGCTCGAAGATTATGCGTTGTTTATGGCGGTTAAGGATTCAAATGAAGGGCTGGAATGGACAAAATGGGAAGAGGATATTTCTGAAAGAAATCCGGAAGCGATTGAGAAATATAAAGAAGAACTGATTGATGATGTAGAGTTTTATAAATTTATTCAATATGAATTTTATATTCAGTGGATGAAATTAAAGAGATATGCAAATGAGAATGGAATTCAGATTATTGGAGATATTCCAATTTACGTTGCATTTGACAGTGCAGACTGCTGGGCATCTTCGGAACTGTTTCAGTTTGACTCGGACAACAGACCAGTTGCAGTTGCCGGCTGTCCGCCAGATGCTTTTGCTGCTACAGGACAGCTCTGGGGAAATCCACTCTATAACTGGGAATATCATAAGAGTACAGGATATGCGTGGTGGAAGAAGAGAGTAGCATACAGTTTTAAGTTATATGATGTAGTTCGTATCGATCATTTCAGAGGTTTTGATGAGTATTACTCAATTCCATTTGGAGATAAAACCGCCGAGAACGGACACTGGGAGAAGGGACCGGGAATTGACTTATTCCATGCCCTGACAGAGGAGTTTGGAGAATTAAATATTATTGCAGAGGATTTGGGTTATCTGACCGATAGTGTGAAACAACTTGTGAGTGATACCGGTTATCCGGGAATGAAGATTATGCAGTTTGCATTTGATTCAAGAGAAGAGAGCAATTATCTCCCTCACACTTATGAGAAAAACTGTGTTGTCTATACGGGAACACATGATAACGACAATGTTCAGGGATGGTATGACAGCATTTCAAAAGCGGACAGAGATTATATGAAAGAATATTTGCACACATCGACAAAGAGAGCAAACATTCATTTTGATTTGATTCGTGCGTGTCTGGCATCGGTTGCAGATACTGCGATTATTCCGATTCAGGATTATTTGGGACTTGGCTCTGAGGCAAGAATTAATATACCATCTACTCTTGGAACGAACTGGAGATGGCGCCTGTTCACTGGAGAGATTGATGATAAATTGATTCAGAAGATGGCAAAAATGACAGAGGTTTACGAGAGAGACTAAATAATAGTTAAAAAATGGGGACAAAACGAAAAACAAAGGCATAAAAAGCGAGGAGGTTTTCCTAAATGGGATACGTAGCAGACTATAAAAATAAATTTGAAATGTTAATAGAAATTCAAAACAAGTACCAGATTGATTCCTCTGGTACAAAAGAGATTTTTGATGGAATTGATTCTTATCGTGTCAATGCACCGGTAGTTGGTAATTTCAGTACAGGAAAGAGTTCCATGATTAATGCAGTCATTGAAAAACCATTGCTCAGTGTAGAGATTACACCGGAGACAGCCGTGCCAACAGAAATCTATTATGGAGAAAACAAAGTTTATCAATACGATAAGACAGGTGTCATTGAGAGAAAGATTGAGGAACTTCCATTGAAGGAACTTACAGTTCAGACAACGGATCTTGTGAAAATTGAATATAAAAATCCATTTCTGGAAGAGATTAAGACCGTTAATATCGTGGATTTACCAGGTTTTGATACAAACTTTGAACTTCACAACCGAGCAATTGACCAGTATCTTCCAAACAGTTTGGCATATCTCTTGGTTGTATCATCCGATGAACCGGTTTTAAAAGAGAGTATTTCAGAGTTTTTAAAAGAGTTAAAAGAGTACAATATGCCAGTGTATGTTGTGATTACAAAATGTAATCGTCTCGATGAAGAAGAACTGGAAGAGTGTAAAAAACTGCTCAAAAAACAGGTTGGAAAAATTATTGAAAAAGATGATGTGACAGTTGCGTGTGTAGATTCCTATGGAGATATTAGAAATGAGGACCTCAAAAATATTTTGAGAGAAATTCAGAGTCAGACAGGGAAAATCTTTATCAATAAATATTCAAAGGCACTTAGACAGGCATCGATGCTCACAGAAGTTTATCTGTTAGAGAGAATCGATAAGGCACGTCTTTCTACATCAAAACTCGAAGAGGAAGAAGAAAAAGTTAAGAAAAAGATGGATGCCATTTCTGTGGTGATTGATAAGGAAAAGCAGAATTTTGACAGACAGGCAAAAGTTTGTATTAATACAATCAAAGAGAGAATCAAGGTTGATTTAGAGGGAACGGTTCCAACAATCAGCGCGATGATTGAAAATGGAACGGATATTACAGAAAAAATTAATTCCGTTGTGAGAAGGTCGGTTCGAATTGGAATCAATACAGAGTTTGAACCAAAATTAAAAAAATATGTAGAACATATTTCGGAAATGATAACCATTCAATTTCCGGAAAATGAGCTGATTGTAGATAATCTTGGAGATGTATTAAAAAATAATCCGATTGAAGAAGTGACAAAGACAGCATTGCCAGTCATTCTTGCAGGTGTGGGATTCGTACTTACACCAATTGCTGCTGTTGTCGGAGGTATTTTGGGAGTTACATTTGACATTATTCACAATATCTCAAGCAATAAGAAAAAACAGAAAGAAGTAGATAAGGCTGCAAAAGCAATTATCCAAGAAGTTTCTGAACAGACAGCAATCAGCATTGAGCAGGAAATTACAAAATATATTGCAAATGTAAATAAAAAGATTGAACAGGATGTATTAAAGCGGAAAGCAATTCTGCAGAAATCAATTGATGATATTCGAATTGATATTAGTATTGAAGAGAATACCCGTTCAAAAGATATAGAAGATTTGGAGAAGGATTTAGCACTTGTCAGAACATTTCGAAATGACAATCTGTAACAGGAGGTGTAATTGTGGAGTTTTACGAGAGAAGTAGAGAAGATGAAATTGAATTTAGCAGATTTACGGAAAAAGTAGATAATATTTACAATAATTTGAGAAAATATGAAGGAGAAATCGATTTATTTGATATTTCTCTGATTAAGAAAAATTTTATTACAAAGACAAATGATTTCTTCCGTGATGACAGAAAATTAAATATAGGTATTATTGGACGTGTTAAAGTTGGAAAATCTACCTTTTTAAATGACTTGTTATTTGAAGGAAAGAGTATTCTGCCGACAGCAGTCACACCAAAGACAGCGGCACTTACACGAATTGAGTATGACGATGACAACCGAATTGAGGTGGAATATTTCACAAGAGATGAGTGGAGAATTATTACATCGAAAGCCGAAGAGGACATCGATACCGGAGAGTATGTTGTTGCTAAAGAAATTGTCTCAATGTTGAAGGAACGTGATATTGTTCCGGAGGATTATATTGCGAGAGGACATTCCACTATACGATATAACAGTTCAGAGGCATTGATGAAAGATTTGAACGAATATGTTGGAGAAAATGGTAAGTTTACACCAATTGTTAAGAGTGTCAGCATTTTTGTGGATAACGAGGAATTAGATGAAATATCGATTGTGGATACTCCGGGACTCTATGATCCTGTCTTATCGCGTGTAGATAAGACAAAACAGTTTATGGAACTCTGTGATGTGGTATTTTTCTTGAGTAAATCAACATCATTTTTAGATAAGAATGATATTGATTTGATGGCATCCCAGCTTCCAAAAAAAGGTGTGAAGAAAGTAATTCTGGTATGCAGCCGATTTGATGATGGAATCAGAGATACACTCTGGAATTGTGAGAGTCTAGATCAGGCAATTGAGCAGACGAGAAGTAAATTGACACATTATGCACAGCAGGCATTTATCAATTACAGAAACGTCAATGCGTATGTCAACAATGATGTGATTGAACAGTTCAAACATCCAATCTTTATTTCGTCTATGGTGGATGGAATGTTGAAGAAGGATTCATCTGAGTACACCAGTAAAGAGAAAAAAGTGTATGACGATTTATGCATCAAAGGAGAGGCGACAAGAGAACAGCTGGAAAAGATTTCAAATATGCAGCAGTTGAAAAAAATCTTTGATGAAGTTGTAGAAGAGAAAGAACATGTATTGGAAGAAAAAGCAAAAACATTTATTCCGGTTGCAAAAGAAGAATTAAATGACAAGCTTTCAAGAATTATGGCTCTTGCAACAAAGAGAAAAGAGCAGCTCGCAGTCAATGATAAAGAAAAACTCAGTGCTCATAAAAAAGCAATCTCCATCCAAATCAATAAAATGAATGCAAATCTGGAAATTGTATTCAATGACTTGATTAAGAAGGTTGAAGAGCACAAAATTCAGGCAATCAGTGAAATCAGGGCATATAACCGAGAGTATCTTCAGGTTCCTGAAAAAGAAGGTGTCACCACTCATTTTGAGATTAAAAAAGAATCCTCAGCGGTATGGTTTAAACCGTGGACATGGGGAACAAGCTCAAGAGTCATCTATAGTTATGATGAAAAATATCAGTATATTGATGCGTATGATGCAGTTGAGAATATTCGAAATTTTGTAGAGGATGGAAAAGAATCTATTGAGAGGGCATTTAATAAGTCTATTGATATTGCGGAGATGAAACATAAACTTTTATCTATTATCGTAGAAAATCTCAGCACACTTGGCGATGAATACGATGGCTCCTATTACAGACTGCTTGTAGAAAAAACATTGCAGGAAATCAAAATTCCACAGATTGAATTTCCAACAACACAGTTTGAGGAGATGATTACATCAGAATTCTCAGGAGAGATTAAGAGCAATTCTATGAAATCCAACTTTAAAAAAGTTCTCTCGGATGCAATCTATGATGTCAGAGAGGGAATTTGTAAGAAGTTAGAGAGCGAAGTGATGAGATTTGAAGATGGTCTGGAAGAACTCAAGAACAGCTTTGCAAATACACTCCTTGCTGATATTAAGAGAGAGTTAGACACAATTATCGAGCAGTCCTCAGATAAAGAGAATAAGATAAAGGTGTATACGGAAATTATTGATATTATAGAAAAGATAGATGCATAATATTATAGAAAAATATTTTATATATAATAGTCACACGAATCCAACGTGTGACTATTATTTTGGAATAAAATAAGCCCAAAAATATATTGAATAAAACCACAAAAGATAGTAAAATACCAAATAGCTATGTTTAAAAATAGTAAAAAAGGGGGCGATTTTGTGGCTTCAGCAGCAAATAAGAAACCAGCTAATAAATCAAAAACTACTTATAAAAAAAGAACAACAAGTCAGAAAAACGGCAAAAAGGCAACAACTGCCGGAAATAAGACTTCTAATAAAAAAACGACTGCCAAAACAACAGCAACAAAAACAACAGACCAGTTTGATGTTTCTGATGATGTAAAAATCATTGTAAGTCTGGTTGTTATGTTATTGCTATTTTGCAGCAATTTTCACTGGATTGGAAAATTTGGAGATGCCATTAGTAATGTCATGTTTGGATTATTTGGTATCTTTGCATATATTATTCCGATTGGCATTTTTGTAGCAGTATGCTTTGTTCTTGCAAATATGGGAAACAAACCTGCCATGCGAAAGTTTTATGCAGTGATTGTACTTTATATTGCAATCTCTACTGGTTTACAGATGATACATTCTGTTCCAAATAAGGTATATAAAATTTCAGATATTTATATAACCTGTATGAAAAATCGCAATGGCGGTGGAATTGTTGGTGGTCTTTTTACAGCACTGTTCTGTACGACAATAGGGTATGTGGGAGCATATATCATATGTATCGCAGTCATTATTCTGTGTATTGTTATCATATCAGAAAAATCATTTGTGAGGTCTGTTCAGAAAAAGAGCAGAGATGCTTATGACCATGCAAAGGAAGATATGATGCGCAAGCGAGAGAGAAATGAAGAACGCAGCAGAATGAAAAAACAGGGAAAGTTAAAGCGTGTCAACAATAAAGTGGAAGGTGTTGTAGTTGGTGCAAGAGTGACCGATGACGATGCAGAAGATGTACACGAAATAACAGGAAGTGACCGTATTTTCCGTGGTCATATCAATGAAAATGAAATTTCGGATTTTAGAAATCCATATGCTAGAAATGAAGTTATTAAGAAAAAAAATCCGGAACAATATACTAAGGATAGAGATGTTCAGGACAGAAACACTGTCAATAGAAATGTTTCAGAAACAATTGTACCAGATGTTTCTGCTCAGGGAATGGAAAGTCAAACGCCATCTTATCAGATGAATGAGATTCATATAAATCCGGAACCGGATTACCAATTGCAGGAAGAATCACAGATAGAAAATATTGTAGATATTAATAAAATATGGGGAAGCAGCAGACCAGCAAATACGTTTTCAAATGAATTGTCAGATGAGGAGAAAGAGACTCAGAATCAGGCAGCAATTCAGGGAGACTACACTCCGAAAGAAAAAATCATAGTCAGTGATTCGGCGAAAAAAGTTATGAAGAGAAAGGCATTTTCTGTTCCAGAGACAATACCAAGACCAGAAAACAGACCTGAGGTAAAGGAAATTTCAAATAATATTCAGAAACCGGATACAGAGCAGGACACACAGAAAAAAGGTGTTGGTCTTGAGACAGTGGTCAGAGAAAAATCGAATGATTACGTTATGCCTCCAATTGAGCTGCTCAACAAGGGACGAGGTGTTCGCAGCAATCAGCAGAATACATCGGGAGTAATTAGTGAGACAGGAAGAAAACTTCAAGAGACACTCAGTGCCTTTGGTGTGAAAGCGACTGTGATTAATGAGAGCAAAGGTCCTTCTGTAACCAGATATGAACTTCAGCCGGAAACGGGTACAAAGGTGAGTAAGATTACAGCGCTATCAGATGATATTAAATTAAATCTTGCTGCATCTGACATTCGTATTGAGGCACCAATTCCGGGAAAGGCAGCAGTTGGTATTGAAGTTCCAAATGCAAAGAGAGAGTCGGTTTTACTCAGAGATTTGATTGAATCAGAGGAATTAAAGAAACAGACTTCGAAAATTGCATTTGCGGCAGGAATGGATATTACAGGAAATGTAGTCACAGCAGACATCGCAAAAATGCCACATATGCTGATTGCGGGAACAACAGGTTCTGGTAAATCAGTTTTTACAAACTCGATTATCATGAGTATTTTATTCCGCGCAAAACCGTCTGAGGTGAGACTGATTATTGTCGACCCAAAGGTCGTAGAATTTGGAATTTATAATGGTATTCCACATCTGCTCACTCCGGTTGTGACAGACCCGAAAAAGGCAGCAGGAGCGTTGAATTGGGCAGTTGCGGAGATGGGAGACAGATATTCACTCTTTGCAAAATACAATGTGCGAGATTTAAAAGGATATAATGAAAAAATAAAACAGATGGGTTACAAAGATGGAGATGAGGTGCTCACACCAAAACCACAGATTGTAATTATTATAGATGAGTTGGCAGACTTGATGATGGTGGCATCCAAAGAAGTAGAGGCTGCAATCTGCAGACTGGCACAGCTCGCCAGAGCAGCGGGAATTCATTTGATTATAGCAACGCAGAGACCATCGGTAGATGTTGTGACAGGATTAATCAAAGCGAATATTCCGTCAAGAGTAGCACTTCTTGTATCATCCGGAACAGATTCCAGAACCATTATCGACTGCAATGGAGGAGAGAAACTTCTTGGTAACGGAGATATGTTGTTCTATCCGTCTGGATATGTAAAACCTGTCAGACTTCAGGGTGCTTTTGTATCAGATGAGGAGGTATCAAAGGTCGTTGATTTCCTGATTCAGAGTAATCAGGATGTTACTTATGATGAAAATGTAACAAGCGCAGAAGTACAAAGTTCAGAAAATGATGCTCAGGGGACTAGCGAAGAATCAGATAAAGATGTATTATATGAACAGGCAGCAAGATTTGTCATCGAAAAAGACAAGGGATCAACGAGTATGTTACAGAGAATGTACAAGATCGGATTTAACAGGGCTGCAAGAATTATTGACCAGCTAGAGCAGGCTGGTGTAGTGGGACCAGATCAGGGAACAAAACCAAGAAAAGTTTTGATGACACTGGAGGAATTTGAGGAAACACTAAATCCGTAACCAAAAAACAATAAGTGTAAAAATGAATTTCATTCGCAAAGATTACGCTTATTTAGAAAACGAAAGGAAAGAATATTATGGCAAAACAGTACAAATCAGACATTGAAATTGCACAGGAGGCAGTGATGCTCCCAATCAAAGAAGTAGCAGCTTCTATCGGTATCGAGGAGGATGATCTTGAGTTCTACGGAAAGTACAAAGCAAAATTATCTGACGAGTTTGCTAAGAAGATAGAAAACAATGAAAACGGAAAATTAATTCTGGTAACAGCCATCAACCCAACACCGGCAGGAGAGGGTAAGACAACAACATCGGTTGGTCTTGGTCAGGCATTTGGAAAATTAGGAAAGAAAGCAATTATCGCTCTTCGAGAGCCATCACTTGGACCTTGCTTTGGTATCAAGGGAGGAGCAGCAGGCGGCGGATATGCACAGGTTGTTCCTATGGAAGATTTGAACCTTCATTTTACAGGTGATTTCCATGCGATTACATCTGCAAATAACTTACTTGCAGCGATGCTTGACAATCACATTCAGCAGGGAAATGAATTGGGAATTGATACAAGACAGATTATCTGGAAGAGATGTCTTGATATGAATGACAGAGCTTTGAGAAATATTGTTGTAGGACTTGGAAATAAGATGGATGGTGTTCCAAGAGAAGATCATTTTGTCATCACAGTTGCATCAGAGATTATGGCGATTCTCTGTCTCGCACTTGACATGAAAGATTTAAAAGAAAGACTTGGAAAGATTATTGTCGCATATAATATGAAAGGTGAGCCTGTAACTGCAAAGGACTTAAAAGCAGTTGGTGCTATGGCTGCATTATTAAAGGATGCAATCAAGCCAAACTTAATTCAGACATTAGAGCACACACCAGCATTAGTTCATGGCGGACCATTTGCAAATATCGCTCATGGATGTAACTCAGTAAGAGCAACCACACTTGCATTAAAGGCAGCAGACTATGTCATCACAGAGGCAGGATTTGGCGCTGACCTCGGTGCTGAGAAGTTCTTTGACATCAAGTGCAGAAAAGCCGGATTAAAACCAGATGCAGTTGTATTAGTGGCAACAGTAAGAGCACTGAAATACAATGGTGGAGTTGCAAAAGAAAACTTAAATGAAGAAAACTTAGATGCACTCAAGAAAGGTATTGTAAATCTTGAGAAACATATCGAGAACTTACAGTTATACAAAGTTCCGGTAGTTGTGACACTCAACTCATTTGTGACAGATACAGAGGCAGAGTACGCATTTATCAAAGAATTCTGTGAGGAGAGAGGATGTAAATTTGCATTGTCACAGGTTTGGGAGAATGGTGGAGAAGGCGGTATTGAACTTGCAAACGCTGTTCTTGAGACACTTGAGACAAAGCAGAGTGACTTTGAAGTTCTTTATCCGGACGAGATGGAACTAGAGGATAAGATTGAGACAATTGCAACAAAGATTTATGGTGCTGCAAAAGTAGAGTATTCTGTACCGGCTAAGAAGGCACTGACTAAGATTAAAGAATTGGGATTCGGAAACCTTCCAATCTGTATGGCAAAGAATCAGTATTCTTTATCAGATGATGCAAAGAAACTCGGAAGACCAGAAGGATTTACCATTAACATCAGAGAAGTATATGTATCAGCAGGTGCAGGCTTTGTTGTTGCCGTGACAGGAACAATTATGACAATGCCGGGACTTCCAAAGAATCCTGCTGCATTTAATATTGATGTAAATGATGAGGGAGTAATCGAGGGATTATTCTAGAAAAAGATTTTATAACGGACGAGAAATGGACGGGTACACTGCTACGGGAAACACTCTCGTTCTGTTGAAAACATAGCGGACACATAAGGGAGTAAAATACGCTCCCTAAGTGCTGCATGTTTTGTTTTTGTAGGCTATCATAATAATTATGAATGGTATGATTATGAGAAAATCCTAAATGAATAGGTGAAATCGTTTATGTAAGAAAGGACAGGTGTTGTCTGTGGATTTTAAGTTGGTTAGAGATATTGCAAAGGGTTTTGACTTTGATTTATTAAAGGGCAGCCTTGATGTGAAAGTCAATGATGTTGTTTCGGATTCGAGAAAGGCATCAAAGGATAATATTTTTATCTGTATTGTCGGTGCAGTATCGGATGGACATAAGTTTATTAAGAGTGCATTAGAGGCAGGATGTCGCGCGTTTGTAATACAGAATGATGTAAAAGATTTTGAGGACTATGATGATGTTTTAGTTATCAAGACGGAGAATACAAGAAAAGCACTTGCATGTATGTCGCAGGGGATTTTTGATTTTCCGGCAGAGAAACTCACAACAATTGCGATTACCGGTACAAAAGGAAAGACAACAACTTCCTTTATTATCAGGGATATTTTGAGACAGCATGGAAGAAATGTTGGAATTATTGGTACAACAGGTGTTTATATCAAAGACAAATATATCGAGATTCACAACACAACGCCTGAGTCTTATGATATTCACAAATTCTTTCATCAGATGTTAGAAGAGGGCTGCGATACCTGTGTCATGGAGGTTTCTTCTCAGGCGCTAAAGCTTGACCGTACTTTTGGAATTGAGTTTGATTATGCAGTGTTTACAAACCTTGCTCCCGACCATATTGGAGAGAATGAGCACAAGGATTATGCAGAGTACAGATATTGCAAGAGCTTGTTATTTAAGCAGTGTAAGCATGGTATTTTTAATCTCGATGATAAAGAGACGGATGCGATGACAGAACATGCGACATGTGACATTCACACTTATGGATTTGATAAAGAGGCAGACCTTTATATTGATCATCTTGAATATATTATGAAACCGGGAATGATAGGAATTTCTTTTGACACACATGGTATCTTAGAGCACAATTTTGTTGTAGATACACCGGGAAAATTTTCTGCTTACAATGCGATGGCGGCGATTATGGTATCAGAGTTAATTGGTGTTGATATTGATGATATAAAGGAGGCTCTTCTTCACACATTTGTAAAGGGAAGAGTGGAGCAGATTAAAATATCAGACAGATTTACACTGATGATTGATTATGCACATAATGCAATGAGTATGGAAAGCCTTCTCACAACTATCAGAGAATACAATCCAAAGAGGATTGTCAGTGTGTTTGGATGTGGTGGAAACCGCTCTAAATTAAGACGTTATGAGATGGGAGAGACATCTGGAAAATTGGCAGATTTTACTATCATTACGGCAGATAATTCGAGATTTGAAGATGTCAATGACATCATTGATGACATCAAGATTGGAATGAACAAGACAACAGGAAATTATATTGTCATTCCAGACAGAAAAGAGGCAATCAGATACAGCATTGAACATGCGGAAGATGGAGACATCATCTTACTTATGGGAAAGGGACACGAAGATTATCAGGAAATTAACGGTGTACGCCACCCATTTGATGAGCGCGTGATTATAAAAGAGATTTTGGAAGAAATGTAGGAGAAAAAATATGGCAAATATTATTGATGGAAAAAAAATTTCAGCCGAATTAAAACAGGAATTAAAAGAAAAAGTTGCACAGTACAAAGAGCAGGGAATTGAAATCTGTCTTGCAGTTATTCAGGTGGGAAACGACAAGGCAAGTTCCGTTTATGTGGGAAACAAGAAAAAAGCCTGTGAATTTGTAGGAATCAAATCACTTTCTTATGAGCTGCCAGAAGAGACAACAGAGGAAGAATTATTAAATCTTGTACAGGAATTAAATGACAGAGCTGACGTCAATGGAATTCTTGTACAGCTTCCACTTCCAAAACACATTGATGAGAACAAAGTCATCAAGGCAATTCATCCATTAAAAGATGTCGATGGTTTCCATCCGGAGAGTGTCGGAGCACTTTCCATTGGAAACAAGGGATTTATCTCTTGCACACCTTACGGAATTGTTGAGTTATTAAAGAGAACCGGTGTGGAGATGGACGGAAAAGAGTGTGTGGTTGTCGGAAGAAGTAATATCGTAGGAAAGCCAATGGCAATCTTAATGCTCAGAGAAAATGCAACAGTCACAGTTGCACATTCTCACACAAAGAATTTAAGAGAAATCTGTAAGAGAGCAGACATCTTAATCGTGGCGATTGGAAAACCAAAATTTATCGATGATTCTTACGTAAAAGATGGAGCGGTAGTCATTGATGTTGGAATTCACAGAAATGAAGATAACAAACTCTGTGGAGATGTGGATTTTGATAAAGTAGAACCAGTGGCAAGTGCAATCACACCAGTTCCAGGTGGAGTTGGACCGATGACAATAGCAATGCTTATGAAAAACTGTGTCAATGCAGTAGATATTCAAAAACAGTAGGTAATATTTTCAAGAGTGCGAATATCCGCTTTACAGTTGAAACGATTATTTAGAAAAAGAATAAGAGGGGAACATATGAAATTTGCAAATATCATTGTAGATATTTCACATGAAAAATTGGATAAAACATTTCAGTATATGATTCCTGAAGAATTAGAGGACCAGATTGAAGTAGGCAATCTGGTCACTGTTCCTTTTGGAAGAGGAAACAGAGAACTCAGTGGCTATGTCATAGAAATTAGTGATGAGCCGGCATGGGATGTCAGCAAACTGAAATACCTGATTGGCATAAAGGAGCAGGAAATTAAGGTAGAGTCCGTGTTAATTACGCTTGCGGGATTTATCAAGGAGCGATACGGATGTACGATGAGCAAAGCGTTGAAAACTGTAATTCCAGTTAGGGAAAGTGTAAAAGATAAGGAGAAGAAATATCTGAGGCTTGCCATCTCAAGAGAAGAGGCAGCCAAGTTTTATGAAAAATATAGCAACAGGAAAAATACAGTCACACGGGCAAAACTGATTGATGAGCTGATGCATGTGGAAGAGATTGAGTGGTCTGCGGTAGTGAGCAAGATGGCTGTCTCACAAGCTGTGATTCGAGGGCTGGAACAGGCTGGTATCATAAAGATTGTGCGAAGTACGGTATTTCGAAATCCGGTTGGACATTATGAGCAGGATGAGAGACGACTCGAACTCAATGAAGAACAAAGACAGGTGGTGTCCGGAATTATCCGAGATATGGACGAGGGAAATTTAAAACCAAAACTTATTTTTGGTGTGACCGGTTCAGGAAAAACGGAAGTTTATATGGAAATTATCGAGCACGTAATTGCACAGGGAAAAGAAGTCATTGTTCTGATACCTGAAATTTCACTGACCTTTCAGACTATCAAGCGTTTTTATAGACGATTTGGAGATATTGTCTCTATCATTAATTCAAAATTATCAAAAGGCGAGCGCTATGACCAGTTTCGGCGAGCCAGAGAAGGGGATATTAAGATAATGATAGGTCCGAGATCGGCATTGTTTACACCGTTTAAAAATCTAGGACTGATTATTATTGACGAGGAACATGAAGGTGCTTATAAAAGTGATTCAGTTCCAAAATACCATGCGAGAGATGTCGCAATCAAGAGAGCGCAGATTTCACATGCAGCCGTGGTTTTAGGCTCAGCGACACCGGCTGTCTCCAGTTATTATCATGCAAAGAAGGGGCATTATGACTTGTATACGCTCACAAAGCGCGCAAATAAACTCAGCCTTCCGAAAGTAGACATTGTGGATATGAGACAGGAGTTAGAGAGTGGAAACAGAGATATTTTCAGCAGACAGTTAAAGAGTCTTATCAACGAGAAACTTGCCAAGAAAGAACAGGTTATGCTCTTTATCAATCGAAGAGGATATTCTTCTTTTATTTCGTGCAGAAAATGTGGAACAGCGGTCAAATGCCCACATTGTGATGTAAGTCTGACCTTACATAAAAGAAGTAATGGGGATAAATTGATTTGTCACTATTGCGGATACCAGATTTATGCACCGAAGACCTGTCCAAGCTGTGGTTCAAAATATATTGGAAAATTTGGCATTGGAACAGAGCAAGTGGTAGAGAAAGTCAGGCAGGAATTTACCGAGGCAAGAGTACTCAGAATGGATTTTGACACAACGAGAGGAAAAGGAGATTATGAGGCAATTCTCTCATCTTTTGAACAATATGAGGCAGATATTCTCGTTGGAACGCAGATGATTGTAAAAGGACATGATTTTTCCAATGTCACTTTAGTGGGAATTCTGGCGGCTGATTTATCCATGTTTTCATCCGATTATATGGCTGGAGAGAGAACGTTTGAATTGCTCACTCAGGCAGCAGGACGAGCAGGAAGAGGAGAAAAAGCAGGAGAAGTTGTGATTCAGACCTACAATCCGGAAGAGAATTGTATCGTGTGTGCAGCAAATCAGGACTATGAACACTTTTATAAAAATGAGATTGAATATCGTGAATTGATGACATATCCGCCAGTTTATGATATGATGGCAATATTGGTAACTGATAAAAATGAAGAATTTGCAGATTTTGCGACAAAAGATATTGCAAATCGCATTGAGAAGAGTAATCTTGAGGGACTTCGAATCATTGGTCCGTCAAAGGCATCTATTTCAAAAATAAATGACGTTTATCGCAATGTCATCTATATCAAACATCCGGATGCCGATATTTTAATAAAAGTGAAAAATGCGATATTGAGGTATCTTGATATGGTCGATGCGTACAAAAATTTGCAGATTCAGTTTGATTTTAATCCAATGGGGATATACTAGACTGTCAAACATATATTTGACACAGACATCATTTTAAATGTGAAGTATAGTAAATCATATCGTAAATATAGAAAGGAAAGGTAACAAAAATGGCAATTAGAAACGTAAGAGAAATTGGAGATCCAGTTTTAAACAAGACAGCAAAAGAGGTAAAAGAGATTACACCAAGAGTAAAAGAATTAATCGAAGACATGCTTGAGACGATGTACGAATATGATGGTGTGGGACTGGCTGCACCTCAGGTTGGAATTTTAAAGAGAATTGTTGTTATTGATATTGGCGAGGGACCAATCGTTCTTGTAAATCCTGTGATTACACTGACAGAAGGTGAGCAGTGTGGCTCTGAGGGATGTTTAAGTGTTCCGGGAAAAGCAGGAATGGTGACAAGACCAAATCATGTGAAAGTAGAAGCTTATGATGCAAATATGGAAAAATTTGAATTAGAAGGAACGGAATTGCTTGCAAGAGCAATCTGCCATGAGTGTGACCACTTAGACGGAAAGTTATATGTTGATTTGGTTGAGGGAGAGCTTATGGATACCGATCAGGAAGATTTTGACGAAGAGTAGATTCTGAAAAATCAGAATGGATGCAGTGAAGAGGTTTTCAATGAGTGATAGGCATTTATCATAATTCAACGATGAGAGAAGCCGAGTTTGGAGGTACAAAAACAATGAATATAGTATTTATGGGAACACCGGATTTTTCGGTAAATGCATTAAAAAGTCTGATTGAGGCAGGACACAATATTTTGGCAGTTGTGACTCAGCCGGATAAGAAAAAGGGCAGAGGAGAAAAGGTGATGTTTACTCCTGTCAAGGAAGAGGCATTAAAGCATAATCTGCCTGTTTACCAGCCGGAAAAAGTCAGAGATCCGGAATTTATTAAAATTCTTGGCGAGATGCCTATCGATGTGTGCGTTGTCATTGCGTTTGGACAGATTTTGCCAAAAGAGATTCTTGAGATGGGAACATATGGCTGCATCAACGTGCATGCCTCACTTCTTCCAAAGTACAGAGGTGCAGCTCCAATCCAGTGGGCTGTGATTGACGGAGAGGAGTACAGTGGTGTCACAACCATGCAGATGAATGAAGGACTTGATACGGGAGATATTTTAGAGGTGACAAAAGTAAAATTAGCTGAGGATGAGACGGGAGGCTCTCTGTTTGACAAACTTGCGGACGAGGGAGCAAAATTAATTGTTAAGACTTTAGAAGATTTAGAGGCAGGAACAATCACTCCGGTCAAACAGGATGATTCAAAATCCAATTATGCGAAGATGTTAAAGAAAGACCTCGGCAATCTTGACTTTTCGAAACCGGCAGTTCAGATTGAGCGATTAATCCGAGGATTAAATCCGTGGCCAAGTGCCTATACACACATTGGAGGCAAGACACTGAAAATCTGGCAGGCACAAGTCCTTGAGGAAACATTTGACGGGGAAAATGGAGAGGTTATTGATATTGATAAGAAGGGATTTACAGTAAAGACAGGCGAGGGTGCACTTCGAATACTTGAAGTTCAGTTAGAGGGCAAAAAGCGAATGAAATCCGAGCAGTTTTTACTTGGTTACAAGTTAGAAAAAGGAGCAGTTCTTCAATGAATATTATGCCATACAACCCAAGAAAAATTGTCCTCACAATTATCACAGAGGTACTGGAAGAAAAGAAACCAAGCCATATTGTAATAAAGAGAGAGCAGGATAAACTGGGATATGCCAGTGTAGATAATGCAAACAAGTCTTTTATTACGAGGGTTTCCAAGGGAACGATTGAGCGAAAAATAACACTGGATTATATCATTGACCAATACTCAAAGACACCGGTAAAAAAGATGAAACCGTTTATTCGAGAGATTTTGCGAATGTCTGTGTATCAGATTATTTATATGGATTCCATTCCAGACAGAGCGGCGTGTAATGAGGCTGTAAAAATTGTAAAAGACAGCAGTTTTAGAAATCTCTCTGCATTTGTCAATGGAGTCCTTAGAACGATTTCAAGAGAAAAGGAACATATCACATATCCTGATAAGGAAAAAGATTTGGTGAAATATTTAGAAGTGATGTATTCCGTACCAGAATGGCTGGTAAGTTTTATGATAGAAGAAAATGGACAGGAACCAACAATTGAGATGTTAGAACATCTGTACAAAGAAGATAAAGGGATTGCTGTCCGAATGAATGTCTCAAAACAGCCAAAAGAAGAGATTGTGGATTTGTTGAAAAAGGATAAGGCAGATGTGGAAGAAACATCACTTGCAGACCATATGTTGTGGATAAAGAATCAGGGAGATGTCAAAAAGTTAAAGGCATTTAAGTTAGGACTGATTCAGCCACAGAATATATCGGCTGCACTGGTTGCACAGGTGGCAGGTATTCAGCCAGAGATGTTAGTGATGGATTTGTGTGGAGCACCAGGAGGAAAAACACTTCACACAGCGGATTTGATGAAAAATACAGGAAAGATTATATCGAGAGATATTTATGGCCGCAAGGTGGAGATTATCCGCGAAAATGCACAGAGATGTGGATTTACAAACATTGAGACGGGAATCTATTCTGCAACGGAATATGATAAGCAGTATGAGGGCATGGCAGATATCGTAATTGCAGATGTTCCATGTTCGGGACTAGGTGTCATACGTACAAAGGCAGATATAAAGTATAATGTGAAGCATGACAATATTTACGAGCTTGCCGAGATTTCCATGCAGATTTTAAAAAATGCAGTGAAGTATCTGAAAAAGGGCGGCGTGTTGATTTTTAGTACCTGTACCATTACAAAAGAAGAGAATGAATATGTCAGAGAATGGCTCTTAGAAACAGGTCTTGTGGAGAAATCAGATATTACACCTTATTTATCAGAGGATTTGCTTGCAATTGGAGATAATGCAAAAACGGCAAAAGATGGTTATTTAAAATTATTGATTACAGAGGAATATGATGGATTCTACATTTCAAAATACATTAAAAAATAAAAAGGATATTCTTGCATATTCAATGAAGGAACTCGGCGAATATTTTGAGAGTATTGGAGAAAAAAAATTCAGAGCAAAACAGGTGTATGAATGGCTGCATGTAAAACTTGCAGATGATTTTTCTGAGATGAGTAATTTGTCAAAAAATCTCAGAGAAAAATTAGAGGAAGAATTTTATCTCGACAAACTTCATATTGAGAGGGTTTATACCTCAAAAATTGATGGAACACAGAAATTTTTATTTCGCCTTTGTGATGGCAATATCATAGAGAGTGTTCTGATGAGATATAAGCATGGAAATTCTGTCTGCATCTCCACTCAGGTTGGATGCAGAATGGGATGTAAATTCTGCGCATCGACACTGGACGGTCTGGTGAGAAATCTGACTTCCTCTGAGATGTTAAAAGAAGTATACACGATTCAGAGGTTTTTAAATGAGAGAGTTTCGAATATTGTGTTAATGGGAAGTGGCGAGCCAATGGACAACTTTGACCATGTTGTCCGGTTTGTAAAAATGATTACCGATGAAAATGGCTTGCATATTAGTCAAAGAAATATTACAATATCAACATGCGGATTGACGGAAAATATGAGAAAACTGGCAGACGAGAAGTTTCAAGTTGGGCTTGCTCTGTCTTTGCATGCAGCAGATGACGAGACGAGAAGAGAACTTATGCCGGTTGCAAACAGATATAGCATACAGGAAGCGTTAGAGGCATGTCAGTATTACTTTGAACAGACGGGACGAAGAATTACCTTTGAGTACAGTCTGGTTGCAGGCGTGAATGATAACCTCAAAGAAGCGGAGAAACTGGCAAATCTTGTGGGACATATGAACTGTCATATCAATTTAATTCCGGTAAATCCAATTAAGGAGAGAGATTATAAACGATCTTCAGGAAAAAATATCAATGAATTTAAAACTTATCTGGAACGAAGAGGAATCAATGTAACCGTCAGACGAGAGATGGGGTCTGACATTCAGGGTGCATGTGGACAGTTGAGAAAAAGTTTTATACAAGGAGAAGCGTAGACTGATTTTTAGAAGGAGGTACCAGCTTGAAAGCGTTTGCAAAGACAGATATAGGAGCAAGAAGAACGACAAATCAGGATTATGTTTTTTGTTCTGTGGAACCTGTGGGAAATCTTCCAAATCTGTTCATTGTAGCAGATGGAATGGGAGGACACAAAGCAGGCGATTTGGCATCCAGATATACCGTGGAACAGTTTTTAGAGGTGGCGAGAAATACAGATGAGACAAATCCAATTACAGTGATTGAAAAATCAATCGAAAAAGCGAATAAGATGCTGATTGAAAAATCAAAAGAGAGTATTGATTATGAAGGTATGGGAACAACATTTGTTGTCTGCACAGTGATAGGAGAACAAATTTACATTGCGAATGTTGGGGATAGCAGACTTTATCTTGTGAACAATGAGATTCAGCAGATTACGAGAGATCACTCTCTGGTAGAAGAGATGATTACACTTGGTGAGATTGACAGAAAAAATGCCAGAACTCATGAGAAAAAAAATATTATTACAAGAGCAGTTGGTGTGGATTCAGAAGTGATTCCTGACTTTTTTGAGATTGACTATGCAAAAGGGGATATTATTTTAATGTGCTCAGATGGCTTATCAAATATGATAGAGGATGAGGACATGAGAGATATTATTCATCAGTCAGGTGAACTTGAAGAGAAGGCAGACCGATTGATTGAAGTTGCAAATATCAATGGTGGAAGGGACAATATATCAGTTGTCCTGGTACAGCCAGATTAAGAAGAGGTGAAATCATGTTGAGAAAAGGCTTATTTATCAGTGACCGATATGAGGTGACTGACAAAATAGGATCGGGCGGAATGTCTGATGTATATAAAGCAAAAGATCATAAACTTAATAGATTTGTTGCATTAAAAGTTTTAAAATCTGAATACAGCGAGGATAAAAACTTTGTGACAAAATTTAAAGTGGAGGCACAGTCCGCAGCAGGACTTCAGCATCCAAATATTGTCAATGTATTTGATGTAGGAGAGGATAATGGAATTCATTACATTGTAATGGAGTTAATTGAAGGAATTACCCTCAAGAAATATATTCAGAGATATGTTCAGAGAAATACAAAACTTCCGGTAAGAGAGGCAGTGAGTATTCTGATTCAGGTAGCACAGGGAATTGAGGCTGCCCATAACAATCATATTATTCATAGAGATATTAAGCCACAGAATATTATTATTTCCAGAGAAGGAAAAGTAAAAGTAACAGACTTTGGTATTGCGAGAGCTGCAAGTGCAAATACCATCAGTTCTAATGCGATGGGGTCTGTTCATTACATATCTCCGGAACAGGCAAAAGGTGGATTCGTAGATGAAAAAAGTGATATCTATGCACTTGGTATTACTTTATATGAAATGCTCACAGGACATGTTCCGTTTGACGGGGATTCTACTGTGACTATAGCACTTCAGCATGTGCAGAATGACATGCCATCAGCTAAAATTGATGTTCCGGATCTTCCAATCAGCGTGGAGCGAATTATTGAGAAATGTACACAGAAAAAACCAGACAGAAGATATCTGAAGGTTTCTTCTCTGATTGCAGATTTGAAACATTCACTTGCAAATCCAGATGAAGATTTTGTACAGATCGTGACAGGTGTAGATGAAAATGTTGCAACAAGAAAAATTTCAGATGATGAAGTAGCTGAAATCAGAGAAAAATCCGGATTTAAGAAACCGGAACTCGAAAGTGTTCCAGTTATCAATAAAGATAACGAGATTATTGAAGATGATATTGAAGATGATTTAGAGCACTATGGAGAATCTGAGGATACAAAGTTTGACAAGATTATAGCAATTGGAGGCATTGTTGCAGCAGTGATTATTCTTGCAGTTGTGGCATTTCTTGTCATTAAGATTGCGGGGAATGGATGTTCATCCGGTACAGGAAAGGCTGATTTAGAAGAAGCGACAACATTAGGTCCGGATCAGACAAAGGTTCCAAAATTAAAGGGACTCACAAAAGAGGAGGCAATTTCAGCATTAAGCTCTGCAACTCTCGGATATAGAATTGAAGATGATTACGATAACACAGTTCCAGAGGGAACGGTAATTTCGGCATCAAAAGAAGAGGGAGATGTTGTTGAGAAAAACACAACAATTATTCTTGTAATCAGCCGTGGCGGAAAGAAATTTGATATGCCGGATATTGTCAATGGAAAAGATGAAGACGGCAAACCATATACAATGGATACAGCAAAGAAAAAGCTGGAATCTCTTGGATTAAAACCAAAGTTCGAGTATTTGTCAGATGACAGTATTCCACTCAATCAAATTATTTCAACAGATCCAAAAGCACTTGCACAGGTAAGTGCGGGAATGGAAGTAACAGTAGTTGTAAGTTCAGGCACAGATACAACACTTGTAGAGGTTCCAAATCTTGTCAATATGTCAAGAAAAGGAGCAGAGGCAACACTTGCAAGCAGAAAGTTAAAGGTTGGAGCAGTATCAGAAGAATATAGTGACACTGTTACATCGGGAAATATTTGCAGACAGGATATAGAGGCAAACAAAAATGTTCCATCAGGAACAACTGTAAATATCTGGGTAAGTAAAGGTAAGGATCCACAGGTTTCGGTACCAGAGATTACAGGTAAGACAGAGGCAGAGGCAAAGGCAGCACTTGAAGAGGCTGGTTTAAAAGTCGGTACAGTCACAGAAAAAGAAAATGAGGCACCTAAAGGAACGATTCTCAGTCAGAAGATAGCAGCAGGAACAAAGGTTGACAGAGACTCTGCGGTAGATTATGAAATCAGTAAAGGTAAGCCTGAGACAACAACGGAAGAACCAACAGAAAAGGCAACTGAGAAAACTACTGAGAAACCAAAAGAGCAGGAGACACCTCAGGAAGTAAGTCATAAGAAAAAATATGTAAATATTACAGTCAATAAATCAGATTTATCTTCAATATCAGAGTCTGATTATGACAATGCACTGCAGATTTCAATTAAGGTAAGTGGAACAACTGTTTCTTCTGCGACAACTACCTACAACAATATGGGTGGAACATACAAAGAAACATTTAGTATTGCTGATACATCGATAGCAGCAGGAACACCTGTTACCGTTGAGATTTTTATGGGAAATGAAAAAGTATATTCAAATACTGGAGCATTTTCCGTACAGGAGAGATAATTTATGCAGGGAAAGATTATAAAAGGGATTGCAGGATTCTACTATGTACATGTCGTACATAGTGGAATCTATGAATGTAAAGCCAAAGGAATATTTAGAAATAAAAAGATTAAACCTCTTGTTGGAGACAATGTAGAGATTGAAATTTTAGATGAAAATAATAAAATAGGAAATATTGTTGATATTAAACAACGTGAAAATGAATTAATAAGGCCTGCTGTATCTAATATCAGTCAGGCTTTCGTTGTATTTGCCATTGCGGAACCAATGCCAAACTTAAATCTGCTTGACCGGTTTCTTGTCATGATGGAGAAAAATGATATTGATACCATCATCTGTTTTAATAAAATTGACCTGATAGAAGAAGAGCAGATTTTAAAGATGAAAGATATTTATGTAAAAGCGGGTTATCATGTCATTTTCACATCGACAAAGTCGGGAACTGGAATAGAAGATGTAAAGAGACTTTTAGAGGGAAAGACAACTGCATTTGCAGGACCATCCGGTGTTGGAAAGTCCTCTCTGCTCAATGCGATTATGCCGGAAGCTAATTCACAGACAGGAAGTATCAGCGAGAAAATCAAACGCGGAAAACATACAACGAGACATTCGGAGATTTTTCATATCGGAGAAGATACGTTCATTTTTGATACACCGGGATTTAGTTCTCTCTATGTAAACGATTTTGAAAAAGAAGATTTGGAAAAATATTTTAGGGAATTTCGCAGATTTTCAAATCAGTGTCGATTTGTGGGATGCGCACATGAAAATGAGCCAGACTGTGCAGTCAAAGAGGCTGTTGAAATTGGAGAAATCAGCATAGAGCGCTATAACAATTATGTGTTGCTGTATGATGAGATAAAAGATAAGAAAAAATATTAAAAGAGAAGATTAGCAGAGTGCAGAAGGAGGACTTGAAAATGAAGAAAAGAGAATTAATCATTGCCCCATCCATATTGTCGGCAGATTTTAGTAAACTTGGAGAAGAAGTGAAAGAGGTTGCAAATGCAGGTGCCCAGTACATTCATATTGATGTCATGGATGGAATTTTTGTTCCTAGTATTTCTTTTGGACTGCCAGTGATTCAGTCAATTCGAAATGTGACAGACAAAGTCTTTGATGTTCATCTTATGATTGATGAGCCGGGAAGATATATCAAAGAATTCAAAGATGCGGGTGCAGATTTAATTTCGATTCATCAGGAGAGTTGCCTGCATTTAGACCGAACAGTCAATCAGATAAAGGAATTGGGAATGAAGGCATGTGTGGCTCTCAATCCTGCCACTTCATTGAGCACTCTGGACTATATTCTTCCAGAACTTGATATGGTATTACTGATGAGTGTCAATCCGGGATTTGGCGGACAAAAGTATATTCCGTATACAACAGAGAAAATCCGAGAATTAAAGAATAAAATTGATGAGCGAGGCCTCGATATTGATATTGAGGTAGATGGTGGAATAAAACCAGCCAATATCAGAGAAGTTGTAGAGGCGGGAGCAAATATTATTGTTGCCGGTTCCGCAGTATTTTCAGGCGACAAGGCAAAAAATATCGAAGATTTAATTAAGGGAGTAAACTAAATGAAGACAGCACTTATCATAACAGGTGGAGACATTAATCCGGAATTTGCAACAGATTATATAAGTAAAAATCAATTTGATATGATTATAGCTGCTGATGGGGGGCTTGCATCTGCCGAAGAAATGAATTTAATTCCAGATATTATCTTGGGAGATTTTGACACAGTAAATCCAATGCTGTTATCAAAATATGAAAACAGAGATGATGTGGAAGTGATTCGTTTTAAGCCGGAAAAAGATTATACAGATACTCATATTGCATTTAAAAAGGCATTGGAGTTACAGTGTTATACCATTCGTGTGCTTGGGGCGACAGGTTCAAGATTGGATCATACGATTGCCAATATTCAGTTGATGCAATATGCTCTGGAAATTGGAATTGATGCAGAAATTGTAGGAGATAAAAACAGAATCCGACTTCTTGGATTGAAGAAAAGACAGGTGATACTTCAAAAAGATTCTGACAGATATGCGTATCAATATGTGTCATTAATTCCTGTGTCCGATCAGGTCACAAATGTAACTACAAAAGGAATGAAATATAATCTGACCAATTATACGTTTCACATCGATAGAAATGTGAGTCTCGGCGTGAGCAATGAAATCTTAGATGAGTATGCATCTGTTTCCATTGGCGAGGGAAATTTACTTGTAATAGAATCAAATGATTAGTGAGAATAGGCATTGGAATACAATGCCTATTTTATCATATAACGTAACTATTCAGAACCAAGTTCAAAACTCAGAATTTAATTGAAATGGCTTGGTTGTGAATAATTACCATATAACAAAAAATTCAGTGTAGGTGAAACAATGAAAAATAGATATACATACGTTATGAGTGATATTCACGGAGATTTTAATCGTTTTGAGAGGGCAATCAGAGAGATTGACTATGACGAGGAAAAAGATTTGTTATATATTATTGGAGATGCCATAGACCGCGGCAGAAAAAATCTGGAAATGCTGAATTATATAAAAACACATCCTGCAATTCGTTTTATCAAAGGAAATCATGAGTTATTTTTGGAGATGTATCTGCGAGGTGACTTATCGGCACAAACTTATGAGGCATATGGAGGAAGTAATACGCGCAATGAAATAGATGCTTTGACAGAGGAGCAGAGACTAGAATGGTATCGCTATCTGAACAGACTTCCGTTATATGCAGAACTGGAGTTAGGAGATAAAGCGTTTGTTTTGACGCACAGTGGTTTACACGCAGATTATATGGTGAGAAATAAAGATGCTACATATTCGGTTATGGAGTCAATAAAAAAGGCGGCAGAATGTGCAAAATATTCATGGCTAATTTCCGGAGATATTCACTATATGCCGGCAAAGATATTAAAATCGCTGGATAAGTTTTTGATTGTAGGACACACACCTTGTCAGCACCTCAATGCAGATGAGAGTTATCATATTTTTAAAAACAAGGCATACCACTATATTTGCATAGATGGTGGATGTCAGGTTCAGGAAAATGGAAAACTGGCGGTGCTTAGAATGGAAGATGAGAAGGAATGGTATTTCTAAGTAACAGAGCGAACAATATAAAATTAATTTAGATTTTTGTTGATTGCGAAAAACAGACAGAGAAAAGGTGAGGAGGAAAAGAAGATGTACCAATGTAAAAGTTGTGGAGGAAATCTCGAATTTGATATTGAATCCCAAAAACTAAAATGTAAGTATTGCAGTACGCTGTTTGACCCGTATGAGGTGACAAAAGAGTCAGACGGATATGAAGAGCAGACATTTGAGGCCACTTATTTTGCGTGTCCAAACTGTGGGGGAGAGATTTATTCTACAGATAATGCGGCAGCAGGATTTTGCAGTTTCTGTGGAGCATCGACTGTGCTCAGCAGCAGAATTGAAAGGGAACTGATGCCCGATGGAATCATTCCATTTCAGATAACGAAGGAAGATTGTAAAAAACGATATTTATCAAGAGTGAAAAAACTGGTTTTTGCTCCAAAGTATATGAAAAATCCAGAGTCCATCGAGAGTTTTCGTGGAATTTATATGCCTTATTGGAAATATCAGTATACCGTAAATGGAGAAGTTTCGATGCCTGCTCACAGAGAGCATCGTTCTGGAGATTATATTATCACAGATCACTATCGGTTAAGTGGTGATGTCAATGCAGCATACAATGGATTTACCTTTGACGCATCTTCATCATTTAATGACAATATCAGTGAGGAAATTGCACCATATGAGGTGAGAGCAGCAAAAACATTTACCCCTTCCATGTTGAGTGGATTTTATGCCGATGTCGCTGATGTTCCACAGGATGTATATCAAAAAGATGCTGAGAATAAGGCAAAAGATTCTGTGGCAGAGGCGATGAAACAAAATCCGGAGTTTGCCGGACTGACGGTAGAAAAGGATAAAATGGACTGTCCACAACAGTTAAAATCAGTTGACAGGATGATGTTTCCGGTATGGTTTATGTCTTATCGTGACAAAGACCGTGTGGCATATGTCACATTAAATGGACAAACAGGTAAAATGTCAGCAGATATACCGGTTGACCATCTGAAATTTATGATTTTTTCCCTAATACTTGCTGTGCCGATTTTCTTTTTATTAAATGCGTTGCCGGTACTGCCATTTCAGGCATTACTGTTTGTGTCGACATTATTTGGAACATTGACCGCTTGTATATTTACTTATGAGATTTCGATGATTGTGCGGCGAAATACAGATGAAAGGAACAGGGGTATGTTGTGGAAACAGGGCAAATTAAATACGGCTCGGCAGGGCAATAAAAACGTATCGGATGCCTATGAGAACCAGTTTGCAAGTGTGATGTCGATTGTAATTATTGGTGGAATTCTCTGTGGAGTGGGGGCAGTAATTTCAGCGCAGGAAACCGGAGTAGGCCTTGTAGTGATTGGATATTTTATTGAATTTGTGATTGTTTTATGTATGTTTTTCTTTGTATTAAGGAAGGCAAAGAAATATAAGGTCAGCGGAAAATTTTCACTTTTATATACATTGTTTACCTATGTTGTAGCATTTTTTATTACTGCAATAGAGCCGGCATCTGATATTGCTTATTATGCCGGTGTAATCTTGGTATTAGTAGGAATTTTGGCAAATTTACTGATTGTCATCAGCAATTATAATAAGACGGTGACAAGACCATTGCCTCAGTTTAACAAGAGAGGGGGAAATGATCGTGCATAAAATTTATCAATATATGCTGCTGCTTTTTGTGGTATGTGGAATCACTTTTTTAGGATATCAGAATGTATATGCGTACGAGGCAGAACAAAATGAAGATACCGGATATGTCGTTCTCATTGATGATGATGCTGACCTTGTGACAGATGAGTTAGAAGACCTTCTTGCAGAAAAAATGAGTAAAATTACAGAGTATGGAAATGTAGCTTTTCTGACAACAGATATCGATTATGGCTCAACTGAGTATTTAGCCCAATATTACTATGAGTCTGCTTTTGGAAGGCAGAGCGGAGTTGTGTTTGTCATTGATATGGTGAACCGCAAGATTTATTTTTATACAGATGGAGAAGTTGGAAATTATTTAACCGTCAGTTATTGTAACATTATTGCAGATAATATCTATACTTATGCAACGGATGGTGATTATTACCAGTGTGCAGCCAAAGGTTTTGAGCAGGTGTACACCTTGCTCAAAGGTGGAAAAATTGCAAAACCGATGCAGACCATTTCGAATGTGCTGATTGCTGTTGGGATTGCGATGATTTTTGCATTTGCAATTGTGATTAAGAGTTCTTCTACGAAAAAGATGACAAACAAACAGGAACTGATGTCTATGTACACAAATTATGCAATGTACAATGCCAAGAAAGGATTTGTCCGCCAGACAAAGAGATATAGTCCAGAGAGCAGCAGTTCGAGCGGCGGCAGTCATGGAGGCGGAGGCGGTGGCCACGGCGGAGGTCACAGTTTCTAAAAAGTAAAATGATTATGGAGGATTTTATGTCGAAGATTGAAATCATAGACTTTGAACTGACAAGTGACAAAAAACAGACGAAACTCTATAAAATAACAAATAAAAATGGCGCCAGCGTTACTCTGTGTGACTATGGCGCAACAGTCATATCTCTTATGGTACCAGACAAATTTGGAGAATTGAGAGATGTTGTTTTAGGATATGCCCATATCAAAGATTATGAATCAAGAGCAACCTATTTTGGAGCAACGATTGGAAGATGCTGTGGAAGAATTGCAGATGGAACGTTTGAAATGAATCACAAGAAATATCAGTTGCCGGTAAATTTAAAACCAAATCATCTTCACGGAGGATATGAGGGATTTAGTCATAAAATGTGGAAGGCAAAGACCACTCAGAATGGTGTTGTGTTTTCCATGAAAAGCCAAGATGGAGAAGAGGGATATACGGGAGATATGGATGTGAAAGTCACTTATATATTTGATGATACAAATACTCTCTCTATCCAATATGATGCAGTCAGTGACAAAGATACCATATGTAATATGACAAATCACTGTTATTTCAATCTGAATGGTCATGACGGAGGCAGTGTGATGGGAGAAAATCACCTCATGTGGCTGAATTGCGATTCTTATATCCCATTAAATAATCAGATGATTCCTACCGGAGAAATTCGCAGCGTTGTCGGAAGTTCCTTTGATTTTACAAAAAAGAAAGCGATTTCTTCTGCATTGTCAGACAAGAATCCGCAGGTGGAGCTGGTACACGGAATAGACCATATGTTTGTAATCAATCGCGGAGATGAAATGGCGGATTGTGATTTGGCACTGGCAGCTCAGGCAGAAAGCAAGATAAGTGGTATATCGCTCAAGTGCTACACGACTCAGAAAGGGATTCATATCTATACGGCAAATTATGTCTATGTGTCACCGGAGAGAGGAAAAGATAATTGTGAATATAAAAATTATCCCGCTTTTTGTATGGAGACACAGGGCTATCCGGATGCAGTCAATCATAAAAATTTTCCGTCCACAATATTGAGGGCATCGGACAGGTATCATCAGGAGACAAAATTTGTATTTGGAGTACAAAATGAAAATGAGTAGAATTTATCAGGCAGAACAAAAAGATGCCAGGCGGATTCACAGCCTAATGGTACAGGTGCACAGTCAGATGGAAAATCCGTCCATGTATGTCTGTGATGACTTGGAATTTGTCAGGAGACATATAGAAGATGAGGGATTTATTCTGATTGCAGCAGGTGAACAGGATGAACTTCTTGGAAGTCTGATTGTCCGATTTCCGAAATCGGCAGAAGATAATTTAGGAGAGGAATTATTGCTCTCAGAAAAAATGCGAAATCAGGTTGCACATATGGAATCGGCAGTGGTTGCAAAATCTGCCAGAGGACAGGGGATATTTGTCAAGTTGATGAGACAGGCAGAACTTATAGCAAAACAAAAAGGCTATACGATATTTATGGGAACCGTCTCACCAGACAATCCGGCAAGTTACCTTAGTTTTGAAAAAATGGGATATGAGTTATTAAAAACAAAAGAAAAATATGGTGGGTATCTGAGAAGAATTTATTTCAGTGACAGGAGAACTCCACTTCTATAGGTGGGGATATAACAATTTTGATAAGATGTAAGTTCACAATTTGCTTGCATTTTTACAAAACAGTGGTATTATAAAGTTTAAAGTGCTCGGAGCTACATTCCGTGATAGACAAAAAATGGAAAGAGTAGTTCCATGAATCATTATAAAACTGGGGAGCTTGCGTAAGCTTGCTGAGAACAGACTGTGTCGTCTGGACCCATAACCTGATTTGGATAATGCCAACGTAGGGAAATCATTTTGCAGATGTATTGCAGGTATATCTTTATTTGGTATGCCTGCAATTTTTGTTTTTTCAGAAACAAATACCTGCAAAATCAGATTGTTGTTTTGGAATGATTTGGAGTATTTTAGCGGTAAACTGGGGGCACCACTTTTTATCGCTCTATAAAATTAATGTATGCCGAAATAGAAAACGGCAAATTCATAACAGAAGATAGAAAAGGAGAAAGATTATGAACACAGCATTAACAATTGCTGGAAGTGATTCCAGTGGAGGCGCCGGTATCCAAGCAGACATCAAGACAATGACTGCACATCATGTATATGCCATGAGTGCAATTACTGCCCTGACTGCGCAAAATACAACCGGCGTAACAGGTATTATGGAGGTAACTCCAGAATTTTTAGGAAAACAGCTTGACAGTATTTTTACGGATATTTTTCCAGATGCAGTCAAGATTGGAATGGTTTCATCTGGAGGTCTGATTCATGTAATTGCAGAAAAATTAAAATGTTATCAGGCAAAAAATCTCGTCATCGATCCGGTTATGGTAGCCACAAGCGGTTCTAAACTAATCGCAGACGAGGCAATCGAAGTATTAAAGACGGAATTGCTGCCACTTGCAAGTCTGATTACTCCGAATATACCAGAGTCAGAAGTTCTGGCGGGTATGAGTATTCAGTCCGAGGAAGAAATGATAAAAGCAGCAAAAATTATTTCAGATACATATGGCTGTGCCGTCTTATGCAAAGGCGGTCACAAAGTCAACGATGCAAATGACCTCTTGTATCACAAGGGACAATATCACTGGTTTGAGGGAAAGAGAATCGATAATCCCAACACACATGGAACAGGCTGTACACTGTCGAGTGCGATTGCCTCTAATCTGGCAAAGGGATATTCGATGGAACAGTCCGTGTGGTATGCAAAAAATTATATCTCCGGAGCATTAGAGGCAATGCTCAATCTTGGAAAAGGAAGTGGTCCGATGGATCATGGATTTGCCATTGAGGGTGAGTATAACGAAGAGTGGCTTTTGAGAGATAAAAGCAGTCAATCATTTGCACAGGAGGAAAATTAATATGGAAAAGAATCAGCAGCAAAAAACATCTACGTTTGAAAATGGACTCATCTGGTTTGGCGCAGGTGTATCAATTGCAGAAATTATCACAGGAACCTATATCGCCTCTCTCGGATTTGTAAAAGGCTTTCTCGCAATTTTGCTGGGACATGTAATAGGAGCACTGATGATGTTTGCAGCCGGTTACATCGGCGGAAAGATGAGACTCAGTGCAATGGAAACCGTAAAAATAAGTTTTGGCGAACATGGCGGAAAGTTTTTCTCGCTGCTCAATGTGATTCAACTTGTGGGTTGGACTGCCATCATGATTTATGATGGTGCATTGGCAGCAAATGGAATGTTTCATCTTGGAAAATGGGTGTGGAGTATTATCATAGGAGTGCTTATTGTTCTCTGGCTGGTGATAGGACTTACAAATCTTGGAAAAGTAAATACCATTGCTATGTCAGCACTATTTATTCTCAGTCTGATTTTGTGCAAGGTAATCTTTTTTGACGGTGGAACGGCATTAAATATTGCAGATGATGGTCTTACGTTTGGAGCAGCAGTAGAACTTGGAGTTGCGATGCCGCTCTCATGGCTGCCACTCATCAGCGATTATACAAAAGATGCAAAAAAGCCGGTTCAGGCGACAGCAGTATCGGTGCTTGTATATGGAGTTGTGAGCTGTTTTATGTATGCGATTGGAATGGGAGCTGCGATTTACACAGGAGAATATGATATTGCCAACATTATGATAAAAGCAGGTCTTGGAATGATTGGATTACTGATTATTGTATTTTCAACAGTGACCACGACATTTTTAGATGCTTACTCAGCAGGAGTATCTTCTGTGTCTGTGCTTGAGAAAGTAAATGTGAAAATAATTGCGATAGGAGTTACGGTTCTGGGAATCATTCTGGCAATTTTATTTCCAATGGACAATATCACAAATTTCTTATATTTCATTGGTTCTGTATTTGCACCGATGATTGCAGTTCAGATAGCAGATTACTTTATTTTGAGACGCAGGGTAAAAGATAACAGAAAATTTGATGTTATAAATTTTGTCATCTGGATAGCTGGATTTATTATTTATCGTATTTTTATGAAAATAGATACAGTAGTTGGAAACACATTGCCAGTTATGGCAATTACTATCTTAATATGTGTCATCATTCACAGAATTATTCCCAAAAGAAAAGGATTCTAAAGAAAACAAAAACGAATAAAAATATTGACTTTTTCTCTTTATAAGATAAAATAAATTGTATGCGTAAAAAATCAGAACGGGGAGGAAAAGTATGAGAAAAAACTTTAGAAAAAATGTGATAGCAGGAATTCTGACAATGTCTCTTGCTGGTAATATGATGCCTGTGATGGTAGCACATGCACAGGAAAATGTGACGATAGAATCTGTAGTGACAGAAGATGAAACTGCAGAACTTAACACAGATGATACCAATATAGAGCTTAATACGGATGATGCTAATATAGAATTCACTACAGAATCTGCTATGACGGACATAGAGGAACAGACAACAGCATCTATAGATGAGACAGATTCTGTAGAAGAAACTGTGACGCAGACTGTGAAAAATTTACCGGAAAATTTATATGAAGGAAATACAGAACAGCAGCTTACAGCAAAACGTACAGAACAGGTTTTTGCAGGAACAGGTACGGTAAAAACAGAAGGTTCACTGATTACATATTCTGGCTATTCACAGACTTATGGTGAACAGCCGGCAGTCAGTGACGGAGCTGTGATGGGAATAAAAGGACAGTCAAAACGTCTGGAATCTTTTCAGATAGAAAAAGGCACTGCATTGAAAGATGTAGAAGGAGATATTGTCTATCGTGCTCGTATCGAGTCTCGTGGAAAGACCAACTGGGTAAAAAATGGAACATTGATAGGAAATGCAGGTCAGACAAGAAATATAGAGGCAATACAGATTTATCTGACAGGTGAACTTGCTGAGAAATATGATGTTTATTATACGGTACACGCACAGACATATGGCTGGATGAAGTGGACAAAAGGTGCAAAGGACAATCAGTCGTGGTGTGGAACAGCAGGCCTTTCTAAGCGAATAGAGGCAATTCAGGTCAAACTTGTAGAGAAAAATAGAGAAAAAGCTCCAAGCAATAGTGCTGAATCTTCCTATATAGCAACAGAGGTTTTGTATTCCGGTCATTCACAGACTTACGGAAATCAGAAAGCAGTTAGTGATGGGGCTGCATTGGGAGTGACAGGACAGTCAAAACGTCTTGAGGCAATTAAGATTGAAAAAGGTCCTGCCCTTGAAGATATACAGGGAGATATTGTCTATCGTGCACATGTTCAGTCCTATGGAAATATGAATTGGGTAAAAAACGGTGCAATGATGGGAACAACCGGTCAGGCAAAACGTATTGAGGCAGTACAGATTTATCTGACAGGTGATCTTGCAAAGAAATATGATATTTACTATAACGTATACGCACAGACATATGGCTGGATGAAGTGGACAAAAGGATCAAGTAATGATAGTTCATGGTGCGGAACAGCGGGAATCTCTAAGCGAATAGAGGCAATTCAGATAAAACTGGTAGAGAAGCAGAATGGTAAAGCTCCAACAATTAATAATGGGGCATATTCTTATATAACAGCAACCAACATGGGCGGAGTCAGTTATTCCGGACATCAGCAGAAAGTAGGAAACTTGAATACAGTTTCAAATGGAAGTGTACTGGGACAAACAGGGTCTGGAAAACGATTAGAGGCAGTGAGAATTTCTCTGAATCATGATAAATATGGAGTGATTACATATCGTACTTATGTGGACGGATATGGATGGATGAATTGGTCGCAAGATGGTCAGTTATCTGGAACAACCGGTCAGGGAAGACGTCTCGAAGCAATCGAGATCAACTTAAATGGAGAGATTGCAAAGTATTATGATGTCTGGTATCGTGCTCATATTCAGTCATACGGCTGGTTGGGCTGGGCTAAAAATGGACAGAGTGCAGGCAGCGTAGGAATGGGAAAGAGGATGGAAGCACTTCAGATTCAGGTAGTTCCAAAAACAGCTTTTGCACCAGGCTCAAACAGTGGCTATTTTATCACAATGACACCACAGGATTTACGTGTTCAGAGAGCAGTTCAGAATGTATATAATCAGGTTGGTGCAAATCTGTACAGTTGTTATAACTGGTGTGTAAACAATATCAGATATTCAAGATTGGGATATCATGTACCGGCAGGATATACCAATTCTCAGTGGTATGCACTGTATGGTCTTGAAAATGGATATGGAGACTGCAGAACCTATGCAGCGGCATTTTATCAGTTAGCAAAAGGTATGGGATATAACTGTCATTATGTATATGGATATGTGCCATCAAGAAGCGGTGGAATGATTGATCACGCATGGACAGAGGTCAATATTGGCGGAACAAATTATGTATTTGATCCTGATTTTCAGCATGAAACAAGAAGAAATGGATATCAGATATACTATGGAATGTCAGGTACATGGAGATATATGAACTACGAATATCAGTCATAAGATACACAGACAATTAAAATTAGATATGAAATCAGAAAGAAGGATAACGGAGGAAAAAGCAGAAGTGGAGACAACAGCAGAAATAAAAGAGTTAAAGAAAATTGGTGACAACGTAGAAGGTGCGTATCAGTTTGAATTGACAAATGCAACAGGTCAGGAAATTACAGGTGTCAGTATCAAATCATCTGGTGAGGAGTCTTATCCTGCAAATATGTTGGAAGATAGTGATAAATTTGAAAAAGATGAGACAAGAATTGTATACTATAAGGCAACAGAAGATGCAAAAGACACAGAAACAGAATCTGGAAAAGTATTGCCGGCAGAGTTTACTGTTCAGTTGACATTCGCAGACAATAAAGTTTTAGAATTACATTCGTTTCCTCTTGATGTTGTAAAAGAAGGAAAAATTGAGTTAAAAGATGAGGTTGCTTATCTGGTTTATATTGGAAAAGATTCCAAAGATGAAGTAAATACATTCGATGCGGAATTGGCTGTAAAGGCACAAAATTCAGACAATGAGAAAGCACAGGCAGAGGCAGAATCAGCAGCGGCAGCACAGGCAGCGGCAGCAAAGGAACAGGCGGAAGCAGCAGCGAGAGCAGAGGCAGCAGCACAGGCAGAGGCAGCATCGAAAGCAGAGGCAGCAGCACAGGCGGAAGCAGCAGCGAAAGCGGAGGCAGCAGCACAGGCAGAGGCAGCAGCACAGGCGGAAGCAGCACAGGCGGAAGCAGCAGCACAGGCGGAAGCAGCAGCACAGGCAGCGGCAGCAGCACAGACAGAGGCACCTGCACCAACACAGGCACCAGATTCAGGTTCTGACGACAACTCAGATGACGGCTGTATCGATGATGGTTTATTCTATTAAAAATACAAAAGGAGAATGGAAAGATGTCATTAACTTCTAACCTTTTTTTCCTGTTTACGGTTTTGGGACTATGTATTTATTATGTGGTCCCAAAACGTTTACAATGGATTGTTTTGCTGATACTGAGCTATGGATATTATCTTTTGGCTGATATAAAGGCAGTGGGCTTTTTGGTATTTTCTACTGTGGCTACCTATGGGTGCGCCATGTGGATTGTACATATTCGAAAAACAGACCGTGAAGATAAAGATAAGAAAAAGATTACAAAGCGTATTGTGACATTGGGAATTGTTTTAGACTTGGGCATGCTTGCCATCTTGAAGTATACGAACTTTGTAATAGAAAATATCAATTTGGTCACTAAGGGACATATCTCGGCGGTAAGTCTGATTTTACCACTTGGAATTTCCTATTATACATTCCAGACCATCGGCTATTTATTAGATGTATATTGGGCAAGAGAGGAAGCTGAGAAAAACATATTCAAATATGCCTTATTTGTATCGTTCTTCCCTCAGTTGATTCAGGGTCCAATTGGAAGATTCGGACGTTTACAGAAACAATTGCTCGCAGAACACAAATTTAATTTGCACAGAATAAAATTTGGATTAGAGAGAGTTCTGTGGGGACTATTTAAAAAGATGATTATCGCAGAGTGGGCATCTGTATATCGCCTTGCGATTTTTGAAAATCCAAAGCACTATGCAGGAATTACAATCTTTGGTGTAGTTCTCTACACAATCGAATTGTATGGAGATTTTGCCGGAGGAATTGATGTTGTGCTCGGTATTGCAGAAATGTTTGGCGTAAAAATGGACGAGAACTTCAAACAGCCATTGTTTGCGACATCTATCAGTGATTTTTGGAGAAGATGGCATATCACACTTGGTTCATGGATGAAAGACTATGTGTTCTATCCGCTTACATTATCTGGCGGAATGAGAAAAATTCAGAAGTGGTCGAAATCCAAAATGGGCAGAAAAAGAGGAAGATTTGTATCTGTGGCACTCTCCGATTTGATTGTATTTATTCTCGTGGGACTCTGGCATGGAGCAAACTGGAACAATGTGGGCTGGGGTGCTTATAATGGTGTGATTATGGCAATCAGCGGATTTATTCCTGATGTCTATGAGAGTTGGAAAAAGAAATTACATATCAATGACAAGAGTAAGGGATATCATCTGTTTATGGTTTTTCGAACATTTGCGCTGTTTAATATCGGTCAATATTTTGACTGCACAAGGTCGTTCAAAGAGGCAGCGACAATTATCCGATATTCGGTGACAAATTTCCAGCCATCGCAGTTTTTACAGATTCCATCTGGAAAGCTGGGAGTAGAGTACACACCTTATGCACTTTTGACACTCGCAATTGCATGTGTAATCTGGTTTATTGTCAGTGTGTTAAAGGAACGAGGAGTAGATATGGAATTGGCACTCTCAAAACTTCCATTGCCGGTAGAATTTGCAATTTGTATGTTATTGCTGATTAGTATTCCATTATTTAGTCCAATGTCAGTAGCAAGGGGGTTCATATATGCGCAATTTTAAGAAAATTTTAAAGCTGATTCTCTGTGTGCTTATATGTGCAGTTGTAATCAAGGGACTGGATGTGTTATTGTATCCATGTACATTTGTGAGAAACGATGTCCACACAATGACAACCGAGCAGAGAGATGTCTTGATTTTTGGCACATCAAATGGAATGTCAGATTTAGACCCAGACAGTATGCTGGAAGGAACTAGTCTGACTGGTCACAATATGTGTGTCGGAGGACAGTATCCGGTAGATGCCTATTATCTGGCAAAACTGGCAGTAGAAAAACAAAATCCAAAGACGATTATTTTTGAGTTATCACCGGGTTATTTTACAACAGAGAAAGAAAAAGGAAACAACTATCTGTTGTTTTATCATGAATTTCCATTATCGCTTACAAAGGCAGAATATTATATAGATACAATGTTAGACTGTGATTTCCGCTCACCAATGTTCGCATTTCACGAATATCCATTAAAATATGAGCTCTCAAAAATCAAAGATACAGCTCGTCTGAAAATGACAGGAAATTATGATGTATCTTATCTGAGAAGTCCGACTCAGGAATATCATGAGAATGGATTTATTGAGAAGTATCCGGTGGCAGTGGAGAAGTTCCCTCGCTATTCACCGACACTGTTTTCAGCGGCTGATGTAAAAGATACCAATATGGAATATCTCGGCAAATTAATTCAGTTGTGCAAAGAAAATGATATACAGTTTATAGCGACAACAATGCCCTTGGCTGCTACTATGTTAGTACAGGAAGAGGACAGTTACCGCGAGGCATGGGATTATTTCTCAGATTATTTTGAGAAACAAAACGTGCCATATTACAACTTTAACAGAGAATATTATACAAGCTACAATCACGGTCTTGAAAACTATGTGGACTATGACGGTCACATGAATGGAGACAGCGCAAGAGCATTTTCAAAAGTGTTTGGAGAAGTGGTTTTTGGACAAAATGAAGCTCAAGATTAAGATTGACACAAATATTGTAAAATAATAGAATAAAATTTACTGTTTTAGATACAGAATATTTATAAAAAAATACAGAGGAGGATAACATGGAGACATTATTAGAAATTTTAGAAGATTTATTGCCAGATGTAGAATTTGAGGGAAGAACAGATTTAGTAGAGAGTGGTGATTTGGACTCGCTCACAATCTTAAATCTAATCTCTGACATCTCAGATGAATTTGGAGTAACAATTCCAGTTGGAGAGGTTGTTCCGGAAAATTTCGATTCGGTGGAAGCTATTATGGCTTTGATTGAAAAGTTGAAATAATTATGCACATCACGGCCAAGGACAAATTCATTTGCCCTTGGCATTATTCTTGAAAAAGAATGTTCATGTGTGTAATCGAGCAGAAGTCAGCTTATTTGATTCATAACAGTGAAAAGAGAGGAGAAAGAGTTATGGCACAGAGAGCAAAAAATGTATTAGATTATCTGGAGGCATCTGCAAAGCAGTTTCCGGATAAAGAGGCATATGAAGATAAAGACACCGTTCTGACATTTGACCAAATCAGAACATATGCGAGAAAAGTTGGAACAGCACTCGCAAATCAGGTAGAGGGCTACAGAGAACCGGTTGCAGTATTTATGGACAAGAGTGTTCAGAGTATTGCAGCATTTTTTGGTGTTGTCTACAGTGGAAATTTCTACTGCCCACTTGATACAAAGATGCCGGTAGAGAGAATTCAGATTATCATGGGAGTATTAAAGCCACAGGTGGTAGTGACAGACCTTGCACACAAGGAGCTCGCGGAGAGTTTTGCAGAGGGAAGAGAAGTATTTATCTGGGAGGATTTAATTAAACAGGAGATTGATGAGACAAAACTTGCTGGCATTCAGGCACAGATGACGGAACACGATCCACTGTATGTTCTGTTTACCAGTGGCTCAACAGGAGTTCCAAAGGGAGTTTTGTTAAATCACCGTGTTGTGACTAACTATATGGAATGGCTAGACGAACACTTCGACATCGACAGCACAGCAGTATTTGGAAATCAGGCACCATTTTATTTTGACGTATCGATTCATGACATCTATGGAACCTTATATTTTGGAGCAAAGATGGTCATCATTCCAAAGAGCTATTTCTCATTCCCAGTTCGACTCATCGAATACATGAACGCCAAAAAAGTATCCACATTTTTATGGGTGCCTTCAGCAATGGCAATCGTTGCAAATTTACAGACATTTGAAGTTGCCAAACCAGAATATTTAAAACAGATTATGTTTGCAGGAGAAGTTCTCCAGAGAAAACAGCTCGATTACTGGGTGAAAAATATTCCAGATGCGGTCTATGCAAATCTCTATGGACCAACAGAGACTTATGTCTGTACAGCTTATATTATGAGAGGAGACGAGCCGGAGGGACAGCCTCTTCCAATCGGAAAACCAGTATCAAATTCACAGGCACTCCTGCTTGATGACGAGGGAAAAGAAGTCGCTTACGGCGAAGTCGGAGAACTCTGTATGAGAGGTTCCTGTCTGGCACTTGGCTACTACAACAATCCGGAGAGAACTGCGCAGTCCTTTGTTCAGAATCCACTGCACGACAGATACCCAGACCGAATCTATCACACAGGAGATCTCGTAAAATATGATGAGCATGGAGACTTGATTTACATGTCAAGAAAAGACTTCCAGATTAAGCATATGGGATACCGTATCGAGCTTGGAGAAATCGAGACTGCCGGCAGCAGTGTACAGGGAATTCGTGACTGCGCCTGCCTCTATAACAGCAAGCGCAAAAAAATTGTATTTATCTATGACGGTGTGGAGATGGACAAGAAAGAACTCATGGAAGCACTTGCAAAACGAGTGCCAGAGTATATGATTCCGGGAAAAATTGTCTATGTGAAGGCAATGCCACACAATGCAAATGGAAAGATTGACAGAGTGAAGTTGAAAGAGTTGGTATAGGTCGGAAACATAAAAACTATCATAAATATAATATGAACATATATGCCCCAGTCAGATTTGGCTGGGGCATATATGTTTCAAAGCTATTGTCTCACATGCAGAATGATTGTAATAGTTATAAAAAATGATAAAATAATTTTAACGTATTTTCTTAATTCCTCCGCCTCTTCGGTGATTGTAATAGTTATAAAAAAATGATAAAATAATGTCAGTATTTTTATGGTATGGAAAGAAATAAGTACAAATGATTAGCACAATTAGAGGGGGACGAGAATGTTTACACAATGTATACTTGAACTTGATACAGGAGATGAAATGCTCACTTATAACAAGGCAGTTTTACTACAGAGCATAATTATGGAGCAATTGCCGCTAGAATATGTAGAAGAGTTACATCTATCGAAATTACATTACTACAAATCAGGAAACATCAGATAAGATTATTTCAAGAATAATGGCGGAGAATTTTTCAAAATTTACACTAAACCATAACAATTTGTCAGTGAAAATAAAAAATAAGACCTTGCATAACATTTCAAAAAAAGAGTTTTTAGATAAATATTTTTTTGGTGAAAGTCAAAGATATATCAAGGTACAATTTCAGACACCAACCGCATTTAAAAGTCAGGGAAGATATGTATTCTATCCGGATTTATATCTGATATACAATAGTCTGATGAATAAATATGATGAGTCATCGGTATCCGAGTCTCTAAAAAGTGAAGAGTTATTAGATGAACTGGTGAAATACAGTGAGATTGTAAATTATAACTTGAGGAGTACAAGTTATTCGATTGGAAAGGCAAAGATTCCAGCCTTTACAGGAAGTATTACAATCAAAGTAAATGGACCACAGACGCTGATTAATTTTGCAAATACAATTATGCAGTTTGGAGAATACTCAGGTGTTGGAATAAAATCAGCGATGGGAATGGGAAAGATAAAGATTAATTAGAGGAGGCAAGATTATGGATGAAGAAGTAGTAAAACTAATTATTGGGGCGTTATTGCATGATATTGGAAAAGTAATATATCGTCAGGGGCAGGTGCATGGAAGACACAGTGAGATTGGGTATGAATTTTTAAAGAATAATTTAAAATATCGAGATAAGGAAATTATGGAATCTGTGCGGTATCATCACGGAAATGAATTGTCGAAAGCAAAGATTGACGACAACTCTATGGCATATATCACATATATTGCAGATAATATTGCAGCGGCAGCAGATAGAAGGAACAGAGATGAAATTTCGATTAACAATCGATACGAGTATTTGTCCATATTCCAAAGAGGATATAGAAAAGGCAATAAACATGTTTTCTGAGACATATTATGAATGTTTCTTGAGCAAATTTGAGATTTTTGAAAGACCAAAACCAAATACGGTGTGGCTTGGTGGCGGAGCTGGTTATTTAACAAAAACTATTACCTATCCATTGTTTGGAGATAAACAGGCAGTGGAAGTGACACAACAAGTATTCAAGGCAACGATGTTCAAAAATAAATTTCATGATATATATGTAGAACACAATCATCCAGATGATGTGAGGCTAGGAGTATCGCCTCATATTGCAAAAATAACTAAATATAATGGACAAAAGTATCAGTTTGGTCAGGCATCCCTGTCTATAGAAGAAATTCTTTAAATGAAGTGATGATACACAGCAGTTATCCTGAAAAAATAAAGAAATTTGCGCCGCATGGCATAAAATAGGGAAAAATATCGAATTGTGTGGTATAATAAGAAGGTGATTTGAAAATAAAATTACTTTGAGCCGCAAATGCAACTCTTGAGTTAATGAAATCAGGGGTTGCAGAGGGCGGGATTTAGAAATTAAAAACCCTGATAGGGGACGGAAACCTCTCCGAGGTACATATCCGTATCTTCGGGATTTGATTTAGAAATTAAAAACCCTGATAGGGGACGGAAACAATACAGTAGTGAACTCCATCATTGCTCCAATGCTATTTAGAAATTAAAAACCCCGATAGGGGACGGAAACCCCTGACTAATTTCTGTATTAATAATTGATTGATTTCATTTAGAAATTAAAAACCCCGATAGGGGACGGAAACATTGGTACCTGAACGGTCATTTGTATTACAGAAGTATTTAGAAATTAAAAACCCCGATAGGGAACGGAAACTATCCTTCATAAAGCGTTTTTCGTTTCTGGACTCTTATTTAGAAATTAAAAACCCCGATAGGGGACGGAAACTGTTGCTATCTACAGGTCTTGCAGACGCGTCTCCTAGACCAAATTTAGAAATTAAGACCCCCAATAGGAGACGGATGACTGTCAAAAGCAGAAATTCAGGAGGAGAGATATATGAGCTACTTAATTTGTAAATGAAAAGGGTGCAGAAATTTGTTTAAATGCAAATTATGTGGAGGTAAAATAAAAAAATAATGGAGTGAGAAGGATTCCTATTGAAAATCTTGAGGCAATTTATTTGTTTGATTATGTTCAAATTACTTCTCAGTGTATTGCACAATGTTTCAAAAAGGGGATTAGTCTTTCTTATTTTTCAAAAGGCGGTTCTTACTTTGGAAGACTACAGTCAACTGGACATGTGAATACATTTCGGCAGAGGCAGCAGATAAAATTGTCTGATACAGATTTTGCACTGCAAATGGCAAAGAAGATTATAAAAGGCAAGATACACAATCAGACTGTCATTTTGTGAAGATATGCAAGAACTAGAGGGAAGAATGTACAAAAAGAGATTTTGGCAATGCAGCTTTCTTTGGATAAAATTGATACTTGTACTACAGTAAATGAAATTATTGGTTATGAGGGAAATGCTGCGAGAATTTACTTTCAGTGTCTGGGAAAACTGGTAGATGATGATTTTAAATTTGAGAAGAGAAGTAGAAGACCGCCACTTGATGAATTCAACTCTATGTTGAACTTAGGATATTCGATTTTGATGAATGAGATATACAGCAGAGTAGAGAATAAAGGATTAAACGCTTATTTTGGATTTGTGCACCAAGACAGGGAAAAACATCCTACATTGGTAAGTGACATCATAGAGGAATGGAGAGCTGTCATCATAGACTCTATGGTTATGAGTCTGGTAAATGGACATGAGATTGGATTAGAGCATTTTTCGGGAAATTTAGATGAACCGGGTATTTATCTGACAAAAGAGGGATTAAATATATTTTTGCATAAATATGATATAAAAATGCAAAATACGGCAAGATATTTGCCTTATATCGATTATGCTGCAACCTTCAGACATTCCATTGATTTACAAATTAATTGTATGGTAAAAGCAATTGAAACAGGAAATATTGAGGAATACAATCCAATTTGGCTGAGATAAAGGGGGAAGTAGTATGGAAGATTATGACTATTCGTTTGAAACTCCTATTGTAGAACACAGAAATAAAGTATTTGTTTTAATTATTTATGATATATGTGATAATAAAACGAGAGTCAAGCTGGCAAAGTTTTTGCAGGGATATGGTTTTCGAATTCAGAAGTCAGCATTTGAGGCATATCTGACGAAAGATAAGTATCGAAAGTTACTTGGACAAATAGGAAAATATGTCACAGATGAGGATAGTATTCGAGTATATAAAATACAAGGAAAAGGTCAGGTGACGTCGTTTGGCAAAAAGGTAGAAAATCAAATAGATGATATTATAGTCATTTAAGGATAAGGGAAAAATGTAAATTAAATAAAGAAGAGATATACGGATTTTGTAAGAGATATTACATCTTTGTTTACCTCTTTGCAGCAGAGAACTATGGAAAAAGTTTCTCAAAAAGCTTTGAATCAGTTTTTTGATTATGATGTAAAGAATTTCTTTCTTCCAATCACCTGTAATACTTTTTCGATTAAATGCTCAAGATATAAAACGAGTGGTAAGTATTTGGATTTGTATGAATATGAAGGAAAATACATGAAATTGTTTTGGGTTAGAAGATTAAGCATTACTAGGCAATTATAAGTGACTTCACCGGTTATTGTATGAATTATTATGAAATAAAATAGCTCCAAGTGAGAAAAAGGATATTTTAGAAAAAGAATATAATAAATATAATATGCCGATGAAATATAGTTTTAGGAAGGAAGTGGCAGCTATGTGTAATTTAACTCAGGGAATTGTTGAAGATGCAGTTAATGATACAACAGAGAAAATTATTCTAAGTATGAATGAAGATGGCATTAAAGTCGAACAGATTGCCCGTATTACAAAGAAAACAGTAGAAGAGGTTGAGGAAATCATAAAGAAGAATGAGCCAGTAATGGTATGATGCGAGTACTGAATATTAAAATATAATGAAATTTAGAGTGAAAAATGGAAACATGAAATGATTTAGAGCAGATGCAAACCTGTAGACGAACAGAAAATTCACTCTAAAATCAGCAAATTAGTTAATTTGGAGTAATCAACAATAGTAGGTCGGTAAAAGAGTTCACTCCCAAACAGACAAATCAACGATTGTGGAGTGAATAAGCAGTTGCAGGGCAGCAGAAGAGTTCACTCCTAAACAGACAAATCAAACATTGTGGAGTGAATGAGCAGTTGCAGGGCAGCAGAAGAGTTCACTCCCAAACAGACAAATCAACGATTGTGGAGTGAATGAGCAGTTGCAGGGCAGCAGAAGAGTTCACTCCTAAACAGACAAATCAACGATTGTGGAGTGAATGAGCAGTTACAAAGTAGCAGAAGAGTTCACTCCAAAACATTCAAATCAAACATAATAGAGTGAAAGAGTCATACAAGTCGGGTAAGATGTTCACTCAAACCAATATGTTAACACCAGTACCGAAGAAATTTCGGCTGCTGGTGTTTTTCAATTATTTACAATCCCACGCACTCGTGCTATACTCTACCGTGAGTATTTCTCTTTTCGTGACATATAAGAAATACGAGAAATCAAGCGAAATAAATGAATACAAAGATAGAAAGAAAGGAAATAAATACCATGAAACTCGGAATCGTCGGTCTTCCTAACGTAGGAAAAAGTACACTTTTTAACTCTCTCACAAAGGCAGGAGCAGAATCAGCAAACTACCCATTCTGTACCATCGACCCTAACGTTGGTGTCGTTGCAGTACCAGATGAGCGATTAGATAAATTAGCAGCATTATATGACTCTGATAAGGTTACACCAGCAGTGATTGAATTCGTTGATATTGCAGGTCTTGTAAAGGGTGCGTCAAAGGGTGAAGGACTTGGAAATCAGTTCTTGTCAAACATCCGTGAGGTAGATGCAATCGTTCACGTTGTCAGATGTTTTGAGGACACAAATGTTATCCATGTAGATGGAAGTGTAGACCCACTCAGAGATATTGAGACAATCAATCTTGAGTTAATCTTCTCAGATATGGAAGTGTTAGAGAGAAGACACGCAAAACAGGCAAAGGCAGCAAGAATGGATAAGAGTCTTGCAAAAGAAGTAGAGTTAATCGAAGGTCTTTTAAAACACTTAGAAGAGGGAAAATTGGCAATTAGCTATGAACTCAAAGATGAAGATGAAATAGAGATTATGAAAGAGTTCAATCTTCTGACAGCAAAACCAGTCATCTTTGCTGCAAACGTTGCTGACTCAGACCTCGCAGATGACGGCGCAAGTAATGAGAATGTTGCAAAAGTAAGAGAATTTGCAGCAGAAAATGGATTTGAGGTATTTGTCATTTCTGCTGAGATTGAGCAGGAGATTTCTGAACTCGATGATGAGGACAAGCAGATGTTCTTAGAGGACTTAGGACTCAAGGAGTCAGGACTTGACAAATTAATTAAGGCAAGCTATAAACTCTTAGGTTTAATCAGTTATTTGACAGCAGGTAAGCAGGAGACTCGTGCATGGACAATCAAGGTTGGAACAAAGGCTCCACAGGCAGCCGGAAAGATTCACAGTGATTTTGAAAGAGGATTTATCCGCGCAGAAGTTATTAACTATCAGGATTTATTAGACTGCGGTTCGGATAAAGTTGCAAAAGAAAAGGGACTCAACAGACTTGAGGGAAAAGATTACGTGGTGCAAGACGGAGATGTCATTTTATTCCGATTTAATGTATAGGGGTCAGACCCCAGAGATGCAACTAACCTGAGTTAGTCTTCTCTACGGGGTCAGACCCCTCTTAAAAAAGAGAGGAGTCAATATGTTACTGGCAGCCAGTATTCGTTTCCCGCATCTGGGAATCAATATAGAAAAATTACCCAAAAGCATTACTGTTTTGGGATTTGAAATTGCTTTTTATGGCATAATCATTGCAATTGGCATGGCACTTGCAATGACTATTATTTTTAAAGAGGTAAAACGAACAGGGCAGAGTGAAGATTATTATTATGACCTTGCTATTTTTGCAATTATTTTTGGCATTATTGGAGCAAGAATGTATTATGTGATTTTTGAATGGGAGCAGTACAGGCATAATCTGCTGTCTGTTTTTAATATTCGTGAAGGCGGACTTGCCATTTATGGCGGTCTGATTGCAGGAACAATTACAACTTGTGTTTTTTGTAAGATTAAGAAAATGTCTATTCCTCAGGTATTAGATACGATTATTCTTGGAATTATCATTGGACAGATTCTTGGAAGATGGGGAAATTTCTTCAACAGAGAAGCATTTGGAGGATTTACGGATAATTTATTTGCCATGCAGATTCGATATGACGAAGTTGGCGGAGTCATCAGTGAATCATTGGAGAAACATATTCAGATTGTGGACAATGCAAAGTATATTCAGGTGCATCCAACATTTTTATATGAATCTGTGTGGAATCTGATTTTATTTGTTGTTATGATGCTCATGAGAAAACATAAGAAATTTCAGGGAGAAATTGCATGTATTTATCTGATTGGATATGGAGTTGGAAGATTTTTTATTGAGAGTCTGAGAACCGACCAGCTCACACTTTGGGGAACTGGAATCGCAGTGTCGCAGATTGTATCTGGAGTGATTATTCTGATAGGAGTTTCTTTTGGAGGATATGAGCTTTGGAAGATGAAATCGGGACAACAAAAATGATGCTTTAAGATATATCAAATTGAAAAAAATCAAAATATTTGGGCAAATTTATCATTGAAAAAATGAAAAGTTATACAAAATGGCTATGATATGTAAAAAAATTACATAATATAGCCATTTTTTTGTGAAAAATCAGCTAAAATTACTTGCTATTTACTTGTATTTGAGTTAAAATCAAAGAACAAATAATATGTAACAGAAGAGAGCGTTACAATTGATAAAGAGCTTGGTTTAGATAAGCGGATTTGTCAGGAAATAGCAACGGAATTTTGATGTGGATTTAAGATGCCTGAGTGTGAGAAGATGCAGGGCATCTTATATTAACTTTTTGAGGAAAACATATTTCCGGACAACATGTATGTGAAGAGACTTATATAAACAAACTTATACTTTAAAACTGATAGAAATGCTCTGCAAGGATTGAGTTAGAATCAGTTGCGAATAATACAGAATGGAGAAAAGATTTTGGAATTTGTACACAAATCGGTCTTATTTCATGAGACAGTCGACGGTCTTAATGTCAGACCCGGTGGTGTATATGTAGATGGAACTCTAGGAGGAGCTGGACATGCCTCGTTGGTTTGTGAGAGGTTGGAAGGAAAAGGACGTTTTATCGGCATTGACCAGGATGAGGAAGCTATTATGGCTGCCACCGAGCGTTTAAGTAAATACGGGGACATCGTAACCGTTGTCAGAAGTAATTATGTCCGAATAAAGGAAGTCCTGGATTCTCTTGGTATTGAGAAGGTGGATGGGATTATGCTTGACTTGGGAGTGTCGTCTCATCAGTTAGATACGGCTGAGCGTGGTTTTAGTTACAGATATAACGCACCGCTTGATATGAGAATGGATAATCGCAACGATATGACTGCGAAGGATATTGTGAATGAATATGATGAGATGCAGTTGTTCCGAATTATCAGAGATTACGGCGAAGATAAGTTTGCAAAGAATATTGCCAAACATATCATAGCAGCAAGACAGCGCAAAGAGATTGAGACAACAGATGAGTTGTGTGAGATTATTAAAGCTGCAATTCCGGCAAAGGTCCGAATGAATGGCGGACATCCTGCAAAGAGAACATTTCAGGCAATTCGAATTGAACTGAATAAGGAGTTAGATGTATTAAATGAGTCTATTGACACCATGATTGATTTGTTAAATGATGGTGGAAGGTTATGTATTATCACATTTCATTCACTCGAAGATCGAATTGTTAAGACAAAATTTAAAACAAATGAAAATCCATGTACTTGTCCTCCGGACTTTCCGGTATGTGTATGTGGGAAGAAATCTAAGGGCAGAGTAATTACAAGAAAGCCGATTCTTCCATCAGAAGAGGAGCTTGAAGAGAATAGCAGATCGAAAAGTGCTAAATTGAGAATATTTGAAAAAATATAATTATTCAGAATGGATTGATTTTGAAACTGGTTCGGAATAATTTCGAAAAAATATATAAAAAAGGAGAATAGTGATGGCAGCAGATAGAAACAGAGTATCCAGAGGCACAGCATCTGGAAACAGAATATCAGTTTATAGAAATAACACATCATATGTTGAGGGAAATGCCGTAAGAAAAGCAAACAGTGCATTACCAGAGAAAAAGAGAAGACAACAGGTTGCACCACAAACAGAAGTAAAACCAGCAAGACGCAAAGAGCGTGCACCAAGATTAACCGGAAAGTCTGCACTTTTATTTGGTGTATGTGCAGTGATAACTTTTGGCTCTATAGCAAACTATTTACAGTTAAAAGATAAGGTATCTGTAAAAACTGCGGAGATTTCCAATGTGACAATGCAGACAGAATCTGTAAAGGCACAGAACGATGCCATTTATTACACTGTGAACGCCTACAAAGATACAGCGAATATTGTAGAGCAGGCAAAACAGCTTGGAATGATTCAGGCAGGAAAAGATCAGACAAGATTTTATCAGAGTTCACAGAGCGAATATATGAAACAGTATAAGGACATTCCAACAGAATAGTCTGAGACACGAGGTTGGTGAAAGGATAGAAGAATGAGTAAGCCAAATAGCAAAAAGAGAAATGAAAATGTTGGCAAGCGCAGAGTAAAAAAGAGGCTAAATGAGGTTATGCAGGCACGTTTGCGAGTGATATTTTTCTTGATACTGGCAGCTTTTTTTGTGATTGTAGTCAGAACAATGTATCTGAACTCGGCAAAGGGAAAACAGTATAAAGAGATTATACTCAAACAGCAGACGTACGATGGCAAGGCAATTCCTTTCAAACGAGGAGATATTACAGACCGAAATGGTAATATCCTTGCAACGAGTGTGAAAGTGTACAATGTTGTAATTGATGCGGGAATTATTACAGGCAGTGATGAGAAAGATTCGGAAAACAGATACCAGTATTATAAACCAACAATTCAGGCATTAGCGGAGTGTTTTCCACAGATGACAGAAGAAGAATTTAAACAGGTTATTGATTCAAAACCAGAGAGTCATTACATCATAGACAACAAATTAAGAAGACTCAGCTATGAGCAGACGGAAAAGATGCGAGAGATTTTAGCTGATAAGAAAAAGGGAAAATTTGTCAAGGGTGTTTGGTTTGAAGAAGAATATAAGAGAATGTATCCATACAACACTCTTGCGAGTGGAGCTATTGGATTTACAGCCTCTGGAAATGTCGGAATAACAGGTATCGAGCACTATTATGATGATTATCTCAATGGTACAGATGGCAGACAGTATGGACATGTCAATGACGATAATAGTATGGAGAAGATTGTGAAGAAAGCCACAGATGGTTACAATCTGGTTTCTACGATTGACTTGAATTTACAGCAGATTTGTGAGAAGTATGTAGATCAGTGGGTGCAGGAATATCATCCGAAAGAGGTTGCAGTTGTTCTTGCAAATCCAAATACCGGCGAGATTCTTGCTATGGCGGATAATAACAGTATTTATAATTTAAATGATCCATATAGTCTGGATGGATATTATACACAGGAACAGCAGGCTGAGATGAACGAACAGCAAAAGCTGGATGCAAGTAATCAGATTTGGAGAAATTTCCTTGTCAGTGATTCTTATGAGGCAGGTTCCACTATCAAACCATTTACAATTGCAGGTGCACTTGAGGATGGAAAAATCTCAACCGATACCACATTTTTGTGTGATGGCGGAGAGCAGTATGCTACTACATATATCGGATGTCATAAGAGATCGGGACATGGACCGGAAACATTAGAGCAGGCATTGATGAATTCATGTAATGATGCCTTGATGCAGATTTCAAGAATGGAAGGGATTGAGACATTTACAAAATACCAGTCAATTTTTGGATTTGGTCTAAAGAGTGGAATTGATTTGCCTGGTGAGATTAGCTGTGCATCTCTTTTGTACACAGCAGATAATATGACACCAATTGATCTTGCATGTAACTCTTTTGGACAGAACTTTAATGTAAATGCCATGCAGATGGTTGCCGGTTTTTCATCTATTGTCAATGGAGGAAATTATTATAAACCACATATTGTAAAACAGATTGAATCGGCAAATGGTGGTTTGGTAAAGAGTTTTGATAAACAGCTTATAAAACAGACGATTACAAAGAGTACCTCTGATTTCCTGAAACAGGCAATGGTAAATACCGTTGAATCTGGAACTGGAAAAACGGCAAAAGTTGAGGGATATGTAGTTGGCGGAAAAACAGGAACAGCTCAGCACAAAGATAAAACGGATAAGAATTATCTGTTGTCATTTCTTGGTTTTGCGCCATATGACAAACCACAGGTTGTATGTTATGCAATTGTAGATTCTCCACAGGTTGAGAACACTTCAAGTTCCTCTTATGCGTGTCGATTATTTTCGGCAGTTATGACAGAGGTATTGCCTTATATGGATGTATATCAAACAAGAGAAGTGCCACAGACAGAAACAGAGCCGGCACAGGAAACTACGACTGGTGAAACAAATTCAGCAGAACAGGAGACAACCGCTCCTTATGTTCCTAGTGATGATGAGGCATATGATGAGGGACAGGCAATTGATGACAGTATTGCTGAGAGTATGAGTCAGGAAATGGATTCTAAAAAACAGGCTGCACAGGAGCAGGAGACAACACAGGAGTTAGATTAAATTCACCCATGTATCAGTAATATTTATAAGATTCAACAAATACAATATCAGTAAGAAATTGCGTTGGAGAAGAGTATGAATTCCACACAAAGAAAACGACTGGTATTGTATTTTTTTATGGCTATGTTTGGAATATGCGTCATTATAGGAAAACTGTTTATATTAATGATATTTGATTCAGACCGGTATTATGACAGAATCCGGAATTTACATGAGAGAGAAAGACAGATTAAGGGGAAGAGGGGAGAAATTGTAGACAGAAACGGGCAGGTCATTGCCACCAACAAGACGGTATGTACAATTTCTGTTATTTACAGCCAGTTAAAAGAACCGGAGAAGGTCATTGAAGTTCTAAAAAATGAGTTGGATATGGATTTTGATGAGGTGAGAAAAAGGGTTCTAAAAGTAAGTTCGAGAGAGAAAATTAAGTCCAATGTGCCAAAAGAAATCGGAGATAAAATAAGAAGTTATAATCTGGCTGGAGTAAAAGTAGATGAAGATTACAGGAGATATTATCCCTATAATCAGCTTGGCTCGAAAATCCTCGGTTTTACAGGTGCAGATAATCAGGGAATCGTTGGTCTTGAAGTGACCTATGACAAGTATTTACAGGGAAAAGCTGGAAATATCTATACAAAGACAGATGCCTATGGAAAAGAAATTGATGGTGAGGCGGAACTGCGCAAGGAGGGTACATCGGGAAAAACATTGCAAACCAGTCTGGATATTAATATTATGAAGTACAGTGAACAGGCTGCAAATAAAGCATTGGAAGAAAAACAGGCAAATTATGTGTGTGTGATTGTCATGAATCCAAATAATGGAGAAATTTATGCGATGGTAAATGTGCCGGAATATAACTTAAATGAGCCGTTTACCTTAAATTATGCCAGCGAAGTGGGAAAACAGGATAAAGAATATCAAAATTTATTAAATAAGATGTGGAGAAATAACTGTATCAATGATACCTATGAGCCGGGTTCCACATTTAAGATGGTAACAGCAACAGCCGCGTTGGAGGAACATCTGATTACAAAAGACACACCATTTCAGTGTCCGGGATACAAAATTGTAGAGGACAGAAGGATTCGGTGTCACAAGACAACCGGGCATGGGGCAGAAACCTTTGTCACAGCCACACAGAACTCCTGTAATCCGGCATTTATGGAAATTGGATTGAAAGTGGGAGCAACAAAGTTTTATCACTATATGGGCCAGCTGGGGCTTATGACAAAGACAGGAGTTGACCTTCCGGGCGAGGCAGGGACAATTATTCATAAGATTGAAAATGTCGGTCAGGTTGAACTTGCAACCATGTCTTTTGGGCAGTCTTTTCAGATTACGCCACTTCAGCTCCTGACTGCAGCGTCAGCTATTGTCAATGGAGGAACTCTGGTGACACCACATTTTGGGGTGGGTACTCAGGACGAAAATGGAGAAGTAGAAGAACTGTTTCAGTACAAGACAATTCCGGCAGTCATATCTTCCGAGACGAGTGCAACGATGAGAGATGTGTTAGAGAGTGTTGTCAGAGATGGCGGAGGAAAATTAGGTCAGGTAGAAGGATTTCGAGTCGGTGGGAAAACGGCGACTTCACAGAAACTTCCAAGAAGTGCCCATAAATATATTGGGTCATTTATCGGATTTGCACCTGCAGATCATCCGGAAGTGATAGCTATGTGCATTATTGATGAGCCACAGGGTGTATATTATGGAGGAACGATAGCCGCACCTGTTATAGCAGATATATTTTCCAATATTTTACCATATCTGAATATCAAAAAAGATTGATAAATAGGAAAAATACATATATACTATAACGTAGGCGAAAAAACAGAAATAGAGGATATATTGGCAACTTATTACGCAGATGAAGGTATGCTTACTCCGCGAAACGCTCTCGCTCAGTTTCGACGTAGCGGTATCTGTAGTAAGGTGTCTGCACTAGCAGATGAATTTCTTACTGCCTACGCATATGCCTGTGAACGCAGTTCACACTTTAATGGCATCTGCTCTGCACGTACCGATGCCTGCAAAGGTTCGCTCCGCAAGCATACCTCCATCTGCTCGGCTTGTTGGAATAATATATTTCTATAAAATTATATATAGCAATGAAAGGATACAAAAATATGGCAAAGAGATACCTTGTTGCAGGAACGGGAATCAGTGGAATTGGCGCCGCAAACCTATTACTTGCAAAGAATGAAGAAGTAACACTCTATGACGGCAATGAGAAGTTAAACAGAGATGATGTAATTGCAAAATTAGTAAAACCCTGCGATATTGTTTTAGGTGAATTGACAGATGAGCAGCTAGAACACACAGATATTTGTGTACTGAGTCCGGGAATACCAGTAGATGCGCCATTTGTCAATAAAATCAGAGATAAAGGAATTACAATCTGGGGTGAGATTGAACTTGCTTACCGATATGGAAAAGGAAGAGTTGTCGGAATTACCGGAACAAATGGCAAGACCACAACAACAGCACTGACAGGAGAGATTATGAAGAATTACTATAAGAGTGTGTTTGTCGTTGGAAATATTGGAATTCCTTATACAACAGTGGCATGTGATACAAATGAGGACACAGTGACAGTGGCAGAAATCAGCAGTTTTCAGTTAGAGACAATTGACGAGTTTCATCCGGTGGTAACAGCAGTGTTAAATATCACACCAGACCATTTGAATCGTCATTACACAATGGAAAACTATGCAAATGTCAAGATGAGTATCACAAAAAATCAGTCGGAAGAGGAACCATGTGTACTCAACTACGAAGATGAAATTCTCAGACAGAAAGCATTAGATGTCAAAAATAAAGTTATTTTCTTCAGCAGTAAATCAGATTTAAAAGAAGGTGTCTGCCTGCATGGTGATGATATTGTTTACAGAGAAGAAGATGATGAAATCAAAATCTGTAAAGTAGATGGAATGAAACTTGTGGGAATTCACAATGTGGAAAATGTGATGGCTGCAATTGCAATTTCAATATCTATGCATGTTCCGGTAGATATTATCCGTGAGACAATTAAGAATTTTAATCCGGTAGAGCACAGAATTGAATATGTGGCAACAAAGAATGATGTAATCTATTACAATGATTCGAAGGGAACAAATACAGACGCATCGACAAAAGCTATTGAGGCAATGACAAAGCCAACGGTTCTGATTGCGGGCGGTTATGACAAGGGTTCCGAATATGATGAATGGATTGAGTCTTTTGGCGGAAGAATCAAGAATCTTGTCTTACTTGGCGCGACAAAAGAGAAGATTGCACAGACCGCAAAGAAACACGGATATGAAAACTTTGTTTTTGTAGATACACTTGAGGAGGCTGTAAAAGAATCAGCAAAACTTGCAAAACCTGGAGAAGTAGTGTTATTATCGCCAGCCTGCGCAAGTTGGGATATGTTTAAGAGTTATGAAGAGAGAGGAACTCTGTTTAAAAAATATGTAAATGAACTTTAAAACATATGGAAACGATTTGGAGGGATAATTTGGCAGAATATAGTGGTACCACCAGAACTGGTGGAAATGTGAATATAAGATATAAGAAAAACTCAAAAAGTAAAAAGCAGGTTTATATTGACTATAGTCTGCTTTTCATGACGATTTTCATGGTAGCTTTCGGTCTTGTGATGTTATATAGTGCGAGTGCTTATGAATGTCAGATTGAATATCATGGAGATTCTGCATATTATTTGAGAAAACAGTTGACAGCCGTTGTCTTTGGCGTAATAGGAATTGTTGTTGTTATGTTTCTAGGTTACCGCTTTTTTAAGCATCCCGTCATTGCAACGCTCGTTTACTGGGGCTCAAATTTCATAGCACTTCTTGTATTGACACCGTTGGGAGTTGATGCAAATGGTGCCAAAAGATGGATTAATGTTGGAATGTCCGTACAGGTCTGTGAGGTTGTGAAAGTTGGTGTCATAGTTTATATGGCATATTATCTCAATAAGTATGGAAAAAAGATTGTGAAATTTAAAGATTGGATAAAGGTCTTGATTGTGATTGCCATTCCGGCAGGAATTATTGCGGGAATTACAAAGGATTTAAGTTCGGCTGTTGTTATTGTGGGAATTGCAGGTATCATGCTTTTGATTGTTGGAAAAGATATTCGATGTCTGCTTGGACTTATGGCTGCAGCAATTGTAGGTGGCTCGATTTTCATTGCAACTGCATCATTTCGAATGGAGCGAGTAAAAGTGTGGCTGCACCCTGAAAAATATCAGAAAGAAGGTGGATTTCAGGTATTACAGGCACTCTATGCCATTGGTTCAGGAGGTCTTTTTGGCAAGGGAATTGGAAAAGGTGTACAGAAATTAGGTTATGTGCCAGAATCACAGAACGATATGATTTTTACGGTTATCTGTGAGGAATTGGGAATTGTAGGTGCACTTGCCGTAATTTTGATGTTCGTATTTATTGTGTATCGATTGTGGCTGATTGCCATGAATTCTCAAGATTTGTTTGGTGCCTTGCTGACAATTGGTGTCATGGCACATATATCGGTTCAGACAGTTATCAATTTGGCCGTAGTTACCAGTATTTTTCCTAATACCGGAGTTCCACTTCCTTTTATGAGTTATGGAGGAACTTCCATTATGGGACTGCTCGTTGAGATGGGAATGGTATTTTCTGTTTCAAAGAGAAATATATCGGCAAAATAATAGTGAAGAATATTACATCTGATACGAGAGGAATAGATTGATGAAAATTCGTAAAAGAACAGCGATACTGGTTTTTATAATTATATGTTTGATTGCTTTGCTGATACTTGTACTTCAGCGAATTAGTGATGACAACATTTCGGTAAATGGAAATACATACTATTCAAAAGAGGAAATTGAAAAGTATATCTTTCAGTCAGAATGGGACCGAAATCCTTATGTACTGTTTTTGAAATCAAAATTTCAGGAACATAAGGAGATTCCATTTGTGGACAAGTATGAGATTTCGCTTTCATCATTTCACAATGTCAACATCAGAGTTTATGAGAAACGAATGATTGGATATGTCAATTATATGGGAACGAATATGTATTTTGACAAAGATGGAACTGTGGTAGAGAGTTCGCATAATACTTTGGAAAATATTCCGCTTGTGGTGGGGCTGGATTTAAACAAACTTGTTCTTGGCGAAAAACTTCCTGTAAAGAGCAAAACAATATTTAATATGATACTTGATATTACACAGGCTCTGCAAAAATACAGTGTTCAGGTTGACAAGTTATATATTTCAAAGGAAAAAGTAGCCAGACTTTACATGGGAAATGTTGAGGTCAATCTGGGAGACAATCAGGATATTGATGATAAGGTGAGAACTTTGAGAGATATTATACCAAATATGCAGGATTTGTCAGGAGTTCTCGATTTGAGTACATATAATGAGAAAAGTCAGAGATATGATTTTACAATAAAATAAAAAAATTGAAAATTTATATTGATTATTTTCAAAAATGAATATATTATATAATAAGGTGTTTATAAAAGGGGATGTTGTACCCATATGTGTTATAAACAGAATAGAGCTGAAGATAGAGGCAGAAAAAATATGAAAAGATGATTATTAAAAGGAGGAAAGACCTTTGTTAGAAATTATGACAAATGACGTGGAACCAGCAGCTAAGATTAAAGTAGTAGGAGTAGGCGGTGCTGGTAATAATGCCGTTAACAGAATGATAGATGAAAGCATTGGTGGCGTAGAATTTATTGGAATTAATACAGATAGTCAGGCACTGAAACTTTGTAAAGCACCTACAGCTTTACAGATTGGTGAGAAGATTACAAAAGGTCTTGGATGCGGAGCTGATCCAAGTGTAGGAGAAGAGGCTGCAAAAGAGAGTGTTGAAGAGATTAAACAGGCAATCGCAGGAGCAGACATGGTATTCGTCACATGTGGTATGGGTGGCGGAACTGGTACAGGAGCAGCACCAGTAGTTGCCAAGTTAGCAAAAGAGCAGGGAAGTCTTACTGTTGGTGTTGTTACAAAGCCTTTCAGATTTGAGGCAAGAGTGAGAATGAATAATGCTCTCGCAGGTATTGAGAGATTAAAAGAGAATGTTGATACTTTGATTGTCATTCCGAATGACAAGCTTTTAGAAATCGTAGACAGAAGAACAACAATGCCAGAGGCTCTTAAAAAAGCAGATGAAGTGTTACAGCAGGCAGTATTAGGTATTACAGATTTAATTAATGTTCCAGCATTGATTAACCTTGATTTTGCCGATGTAACAAGAGTTATGAAGGACAAGGGTGTTGCACATGTCGGTATCGGTGTTGCAACAGGTGATGACAAAGCAAATGAGGCTATTAAGATTGCAGTTGCATCTCCACTTCTTGAGACTAAGATTGATGGAGCATCACATGTACTTATTAACGTTTCAGGTAATGTCAGTCTTACTGAGGCAGACGAGGCTACAGAATATGTAAAACAGCTTACTGGTGAAGATGTTGAGATTATTTTCGGTGCAGCATTTGACGATACAGAAGATGTTTGTAAGGTTACTGTTATTGCAACAGGTTTGGAGAATACAGAGGAAGATGCTCCGGCAAAAACTGAGGCACCAAAGCAGACAGTATCAACTGTAAAACCGGCTGCATCACAGACAGCATCATTTGATTATCAGAAACCATCGGTAAAACCGATTGCACCAAAGCCACAGTTCAAGGTAAATAAGCCAACAATCAAACCAACAGCAGGTACAACAAGACCAAGTGGTCAGACATCTGCCGGTTATGGCACAAAGAAAGATGGAAGAGGTGGAATTGACATTCCAGAGTTCCTGAAGAGAAAAGACGACTAAGAGATATTTTACATAAGCGATATTTTAATCCCGTATGAAATGACATACGGGATTATTTTGTGTTGACGCAAATCGGGCACTAATATTTATAAATAATGTCTTTATTCCTTAGAGGCGGGAGTGCTTATTTGCGTTCAATACGGTAATAACAGGAATAAACTGTCGAAATATAGAATAAAATTATCTGAATTTTATACCATGTTTCGACAGTTTATTTTTCCTAATTGTCCTATAATAATCAATGCCAGAGGGGAGACAGAAAATGTGTATGTGGTATATTTAGATGTATTTTTTTGTGTGAACTTTATTATGGATTACATAGTACTCCGGTTGACATCTGTCATAGCAAAAAAGAAAGTTGGAAAAATCAGATTATGTGCTGGGGCAATCTTGGGGGCAATTTATAGTGTCATAGCATTGAAATTTTTTATACAACATTCCATTTACCTTACGTTTTTGAATTTATTTATGTTAATTCTGATGGTTTTTATAACTTTTAAATTTGAGAGTATCAAAGTATTTTTCAAAAACTGCATCTTTATGTTAATCATATCGATATTTATGGGAGGGCTGTTAAACTATTTGTATTACTCAACCAGAGTGGGAGTTATGATTCAGGGAGCAATCCACAATCAGTCACTGGCAGTTGTGAATACAAGAAAATTTATTTTTGTAACCCTTCTGGCATATCTGATTGTTTCACTGATTATTGCATTTATCCGCAAATATAAGCTGGATGAGATGAGATACTATCAGGTGAAACTGATTTGGAGAGGAAAAGCAGTGATTGCAGAGGCACTATATGATACCGGTAATTGTCTCACGGAACAGACAACTGGAAAAATTGTTCACATCGTACAG